>JACMKT010000195.1 GCA_014380005.1 Rhodospirillales bacterium | reverse complement strand
TGCTGCTGTTCGCCGCCGCCGGTGCCTTCGCCTTTTCCCTGGCGGACGGGGCGGGCGCGTTGATTTTCGGACGGGCTTTGGTGGGTTTGGGTGTGTCGGCCTGCCTGATGGCGGCGCTGAAGGCCAATGTTCAGTTTTTCCCGGCCTTGAAACTGCCGCTGATGAACGGCGTCATCCTGTCGGCGGGCGGGTTGGGCGCGGTGGCGGCCACGGCGCCGGTGCAGGCGGCCCTGGCCTTCACCGATTGGCGCGGCATTTATGTGGGCATTGCCGCCCTGACCCTGCTGGTGGCGGTCATCCTGTTCCTGGTGGTGCCTGATCGCCACCAGCAGGGTCAGGGCGGCGGGTTGCGTGATCAGCTCAAGGACGTGGCCGGCATCTTCCGCGACCGCAACTTCCGTCACGTCATGCCCATCGGCATGCTCGCCATGGGATCGTTCCTCGCCATTCAGGGGCTGTGGGCGGGGCCGTGGCTGCGCGACGTGGCCGGACTGAACCCCGAGGGCGTTGCCCTGGGCCTGACCATTATTGCTGCCTCCATGACCGCCGGCTTCCTGCTCATGGGCGTCATTGCCGAGCGGCTGGCCCGGCTGCATATCCCGGTGGCGGTGGTGGGGGGCGTGGGCATGCTGGTGTTCTGGCTGGCCCAGACCGCCATGGCCTTGGGCTGGACCGGCGCGCCCTTGGTGCTGTGCGCCCTGTTCGGCTTCTTTGGCGCCGCGTCGTCACTCATGTACGCCGTGGTCACCCAGTTGTTTCCCGCCCATTTGGCCGGGCGCTCCACCACCAGTATCAATCTGACCATGTTTCTGGCCGCGTTCCTGCTGCAATGGGGTCTGGGCGCCATCATCGGCTGGTGGCCCAAGGGCGAGACCGGCTGGCCGCCCGAGGCCTACACAATGGCCTTCGGCATTCCCTCGGTCCTGATGGCTGCAGCATTGCTGTGGTTTATCCCCGCGGCCAGAACAGCAGGGCCAGCAGCACCGCATAGAATATCCAACCCGCCCCGATGATGATGCGCGTCACCAGCGGTGAGTGACTGTTCAATCCGGGCAGGCCGGTCTCCGGCGCAGGTGGCGGCGGGGCAGGCGAGGGCGCGGCCTCGACCGGAGCCGAGGTGGGGGCCAGCGGGGTAACGATGCGCCGGGGCGGCGTGGCGCCGGGCTCGGCCAGTTCTTGCGGTTCGGTGGCGATGGGGTGTGGTTTCATGCGTTCTATCAACCGTGTGAAAAAGTCGTTGGCCATGCGGATCGCCACGCCTTGCACCAGCCGGTTCCCCACCGAGGCCAACCGTCCGCCGCTATCCAGCCGCACGCGGTAGCCCAGGATCGTGCCGGTGGCATCCTCGGTCAGCACCACGGTGGCATGACCATCGGCCCAACCGGCGGAGGAGCTTTCCACATGGGTGGATATGGTCCAGCCTTTGGGAAAGTCCTCGTCTTCCAGGCGTAGCCACCCGGCGAAAACCGTGGTCACGGCACCCACTCGGGCCATAAGCCGCCCGGAATATTCCGCTGGGGCCACCTGCTGGATATCCTCGCAGCCAGGGATGCAGGCCCGTAACGTCTCGGGATCACGCAACGCTTCCCATATTCGTTCGCGCCGCGCCGGTATCCGATACTCTCCGTTGATGTTCATTTTGTCAGGTCAAGCTGGGGCATCGCGCTCGGTCAAAGTGTGGCGGTCAAAGTGTGGCGTCCGGTCCCCCAGGTGGGGATGGGGCAAAGCGCTATCAACGTGGTCTGCCCCTCTTCGGGGGCTGTTCTCCTAACGGCACCCCTCAATCCCCGAGGCATCCCCATGCCATCCCGCGCCGAACCGTCGCGCGTCCTCTGGCTGCTGACCGCCTTGGCCGGCGTGGGCTTTGGGCTGGTGGCCCTGGCGCTGGGCATGGATGCCAATTGGGATTTGCGCAATTACCATTATTACAATGGCTGGCGCCTGTTGAACGGGCTGGTGGACCGCGACGTGCTGGCCGCGCAAATCGCCAGTTTTTACAATCCCTTGCTGGACGTGCCCTATGCGTGGGCGGTGGACAAGGTGCCGGCAACAGTCATCGGCTTTGCCTTGGGGGCGTTGCACGGTCTGAACTTTGGCCTGCTGTTCGCCATCTCCCGCCACGTGCTGACGGTGCGTTATCGCGATACGACCGCCGCTTTGGTCGCCCTGGCCGGGGTGACCGGGGCGGGGGCCCTGTCGGAATTGGGCACGGTGTTCTACGACAATGTGGTGTCGCTGGGGGCGCTGGCCTCGGTTCTGCTGGTGGTGGCCCATTGGGATGCCCTGGCCGAGGAACCGCCCGGCCCGGCGTTGAAACGGGCGCTGCTGGCCGGTGTGCCGGCGGGGCTGGCCTTTGGTCTCAAACAGCCCAGCGTCATCCTCTGCGTGGGCCTGTGCTTGGCCTTCCTGATCGCCCCCATGGAGCCGGTGCGGCGGCTATGGCTGGCGTTTTGGTTCGGCGTGGGCGTCCTGGTGGGTTTCGTCATCACCGGCGGTTCTTGGGCGCTGCATCTGTGGCGGAGCACCGGCAATCCGGTATTTCCCTATTTCAATCAGCTGTTCGGCTCGTCTTGGGCGGTGGCGGCCTCCTATCGTGATCCGACATTTCTGCCGTCCAGCCTATGGGATGCCGTCACCCTGGGGTTCCGTTATCCCTTCGAGCCGCTGTTGGTGGGCGAGAGCGGCAATGTGGATTTCCGCCTGTTCGCTTTGCTGGCCCTGCTTCCCGTGGCAATGCTGGCCCGCCGCCGAACCGACCCGTTGCTGAGGCCCGGCCCGGCGGGATGGTTGCTGGCGGCGTGCCTGCTGGCCTATGGGCTGTGGCTCTATCTGTTCGGCATCTACCGCTACATCATCACCCTGGAAATGCTGGCGCCGCTGCTTGTGATGGGACTCATAGGGGCGCTGCCGTTGCCTCGGCGGGCCCGCATGGCATTAGCGGTGGTGCTGCTGGTGGCAGTGGCCGCCTTGAGCGAGCCCGGCGATTGGTTGCGTGTGCCGTGGCGCCAGCGGGCGGTGGAGGCCGCGCTGCCACCCATAGACCCGGCGGGACTGGTGGTCATGACTGGTCATGAGCCCATGTCATTCCTGGTGCCGCTGTTCCCCAAGACCATGCGCTTCATCCGCGTGGACAGCACCTTTACTCTGCCGCCCGAGCACAACACACCGTTCCGCCAAGTCTTCCGCCGCGCCATCGCGACTGCCGGTGGCCCCATCTACGCCCTGCATACCGTCAGTGATACACCGGAACTGGACGGCAAACTGGCGCCGTACGGGGTGTCGGTCGTCCCAGATAGCTGCGTCGTTTTCACCTCGTCCATCGGCGACGGGAACGATCCGTATCGGCTGTGCCTCACAAGGCGCGCAGCCACGAAATAAGCCTCAGGCTGAGGCGATTGCGGAGCGACACCCGTAGCACCGCCATGGCGCAGGCCATGCGTTCCCGCCATGTCAGGCTGCCTACCGTCAGGGTGCGCGCATAGCCCATGCGCAGGCGCAGGCCCTTGGGCAGGGGGGCCACTGCCGGGTCGATCATGCGGGCTTGTTCGGTATAGGGTTTCAGCACACTGACGCCGGCATGGCAGCGCTTGATCATCACCGGCTCGTCCAATTGGATGAAGCGGCCCAGCAGGGCCAGTTCGGCCAGCAGCACCCGGTCGGCTTCGTAATAGCTGCCGTGCAGGTGGGTTTGACGCAGGGCCTCGGCCCGCATCACGCCGAAGATGGCGGTGCACCAGTTCATGCGCCGCAGGGTCTCGGCAAAGCGCTGGGACGGGCGGCTGCCCTCGGCCAGATGGGGCGGTTCCAGGCGGTGGAACGGGCGGCCATGGCAGTCCAGCACCCGGCCATCCGTGGATATCGGCAAACGCTGGCCGCCATCTTCCACCAAATCCAGGCGGCTGTGGACCAGCACTGCCTTGGGCTGGTCCGCCAAGGCGGCCATCATGCGTTCCAGCGCCCACGGCGCCAGCATGTCGTCATGGGCCATCCATTTGAAGAAGGGCGATTGGCAGAAGGTGAAGACGCGGTTGAAATTGGGGCCGGCGCCCATGTTCCGGGTGGTCCGCGTGTAGCGCAGGCGGGGGTCGTGGGCGGCGAAATCCCGGCAAATCTCTGCCGTGGCATCGGTGGAGGCGTTGTCGGAGACCACTATCTGGAAATCGCCGAAGCTTTGCGACAGCAGCGAGTCCAGGGCTGCGGGCAGATAGGCTTCGCCGTTGTAAACGGGAAGGCCGACGCAAAGCGGGGGAATGCCAGTCATCGCACGCACCGCCTGTCCGGGAAAAGCGAGCGAGTGTGCCTCGCGGGCTCGGACAGGGCAAAGGAGCCTACGGATTACTCTTTATGGTTCACCCCCCGGTGAACAGCTTGCGGTACTGCATATCCTCTTCAAGGATATGGTCCAGCAGCCAGGACTTTAGGAATTTGGCCATTTCCTCGGTCAGCTTGTCGGCTTGCTGGCCGGCCAGATGGCGGCTGCGGAAAGCCATGACCAATTCGCGCAGGCGTTCATGGGCGGCGTGGTGGCGGGCCAGATCGGTGTAGCCGCGCGCCGACAGCTTGGATTCCTCACGGGTGAAGTGGCCGTCGGTGTAATCCATCAGTTCGTCGAACAGGGCGCTCAGCTCCAGCGTCGAGGAGTTTTCCTGCCACGAATCGTAGATCTTGTTGAGGATGTCGATCAGCTTGCGGTGATCGGCGTCCAGAACCACTTGGCCGACGCTGAATTCGGGGGTCCACTGGATAAATGGCATCATCTTGTCCCCTCTTGGCCTACAGAGGTAATAGGTGTCGGCTACGGTCTTGGCAAGCTCGGGATGCAGGGGGCGTCATGCGGCCAGCGCATGCCGGTCACAAATGTTGGATCTCAATTCCATATTTCTTCAGCGCATAGCCGATCTGACGCGGAGTCAGGTTCAGGATGCGGGCGGCCTTGGCCTGAACCCAGCCGCATTTCTCCATGGCCTGAACCAGACGCTCTCGTTCGGACAGTTCCGCCGAGGGCGGTTCCATGTCGTCATAGGCCGCCGGGGCTGCATGGGTGGGCGCTGCGGCCACCGGCGGCA
>JACMKT010000021.1 GCA_014380005.1 Rhodospirillales bacterium | reverse complement strand
TCAAGCGCGCGCTCAAGTCGGCCGGGGTCAGCGACTGCGAGATGCAGGAAGGTTCCTTGCGCTGCGACGCCAACGTCTCGGTGCGTCCGGTGGGCGAGACCGAACTGCGGACCCGTTGCGAGATCAAGAACGTCAATTCGATCCGCTTCGTCCAGCAGGCCATCGAATACGAAGCGCGCCGCCACATCGACGTCTACGAGAACGGCGGCGAAATCCGCCAGGAGACCCGGCTGTTCGATTCGGGCAAGTGCGAGACCCGCTCCATGCGGTCGAAGGAAATGGCCCACGATTACCGCTATTTCCCCGACCCCGATCTGTTGCCCCTGGTGGTTGCCCAGGACTTCGTGGACGGCATCAAGGCCACCCTGCCCGAGTTGCCCGACGAGAAGAAGGCCCGCTTCATGGCCGATTACGGCCTGAACTCGTACGACGCCGGCGTCATGGTGGCGGAACGGTCTTCGGCTGACTTCTTCGAGACGGTCGCCAAGGGCCGTGACGGCAAGGCCGCCGCCAACGCGGTCATGGGCGATTTCTTCGCCACCATGAATTCCAAGCCGGAATACACCTGGGAGAACCCGCCGGTTTCGGCGGAGAATCTGGGCAAGATGATCGACCTGATCAAGGACGGCACTATCTCGTCGCGCCTTGCCAAGGACGTGTTCATCTTCATGGTGGAAACCGGCAAGGACCCGGCCACCATCGTCGAGGAAAAGGGCCTGCGTCAGGTCACCGACACCGGCGCTATCGAGAAAGCCATCGCCGAAGTCATGGCCGCCAACCCCGACAAGGTGGCAGAGGTCAGGGCCGGCAAGGACAAGCTGATCGGCTGGTTCGTCGGTCAGGTCATGAAGGCGACCCAGGGCAAGGCCAATCCGGGCATGCTGAACGACCTGATCGTGAAGAAGTTCCAGGAATAGCGTCGTATTCCCTCTCCCGCCCGGCGGGAGGGGGAATTTGACCTCCGTCAAGGTTACCCTGTCCACGATCCGCCATTGTCTTCCCCAGGAACCTTCCTATGTCCTGCGAAGACGATGGCCGGCCCGACCCAGTGGGTTGTTCGGCCTCTGATCCGTCCGACTCCTCCACTGCCTTTTAAGCCCCTGCTCACGCGGGGGCTTTTTTTGGGTTCATCACGGATTAGCGGGGAGGCTTGCCAAGCCAACACCATTACCCCGGACAGGCATAGCACTTTCCCACCGCCGTTATTCACCACCAAGGGCACCAAGAACACCAAGATGCCGTACCGGAACGCACCCAGTCGGCCCCCTGGGGAGATAGCTTCGTGCCCTTGGCGCCCTTGGTGGTGATTCTTGCGGTGATAGCCCCACACAGGCTCCCCGGAATTCCGCGATGAACCTTTTTTTGACGATCCCCCTATCGGGTTGATTTCTCGACCGCACACCCCAATTGGCGAAGCCCACGCTCAATCGGTCGGCAATGCCCATGAATTTGGTTCCCTATCGCATCACCATCTGCGGCTTGGCCGAGTTGTGCCAGCATGACAGCGCCGGCATCACCCATGTGCTGACCATCCTTGACCCCGGCTGGCCCGACCCCCAGGACTTCCGGGCCTATGGGCCGCACCGCCGCACGGTATGGCGCTTCCATGATGTGATCGCGGAACAGGCGGGCATGGTGGTGCCGCAGGCATCCCATGTGGCGGACATCCTGGAATTCGGCAGCCACGCGCAGAAAGCCCCCATGGACCACCTGTTGGTCCACTGCCATATGGGTATCTCGCGTTCCACCGCTGCGGCGGTCATCCTGATGGCGCAATTCAATCCCGGGCGCGAAGGCGAGGCCTTCGACCATCTGTGGCGCATTCGCCCGAAAAGCTGGCCCAACAGCCGCATGCTGGAGCTGGCCGATGGATTACTGGGGCGCCGGGGCGGTCTGGTCCAGGCCATGCGCGAACACCACGCCCGCGTGGCCCGCGCTTATCCCGGCCTCGCCGACGCCCTACGCACCAGCGAGCGAGCCAACGAGGTTCCGCACGATCTATGGTAAAGCGAGGGCTATGGTAATGTGAGGGCCGACGCGGCGCTTGCGCCTCTGTAATAAAACTGTCACAACCGCGCCTCCCCGCCTGACTCGAGGCGGCGCGCGTTTAGCGGGATCGATGCCGAAAGAAAACGCCAAAAAACCCCTCGTCCAATATGCGGCGCTGCCCTACCGCATCGACGACGGCCACCCCATGGTCCTGCTGGTGACATCCCGCGAGACCAAACGGTGGATTCTGCCCAAGGGCCAGCCCGAGCGCAAATTGGCTCCCCATCAGGTGGCCGAGCAGGAAGCGTATGAGGAAGCCGGGCTGATCGGCACCGTGTTCAAGACCCCGTTCGCCGCCTTCGACAGCGTCAAACGCCTGAAGAACGGCAAGGAAGTCCCCTGCGAAATCCGCGTCTTCCTGTTCGAGGTCAATCACGAGCTGGACGCCTGGCCCGAGCAGAACGAACGCGACCGCCGCTGGATGAGCCCAGGAGAAGCCGCCATGGTGGTGGGCGAACCCGGCTTGGTCCGCGTCCTGCTGGATTTCGGCGGGCGGTTTGATTAAGGGCGAAGCCCAAACACCTAGATTTTTCACCACAAAGGCACAAAGAACACGAAGATGTTCGTGATGCAGCTGGCGGTGCCCCCCCCCCCCCCGGCACGCCCTCTTTGTGCCCTTCGTGCCTTTGTGGTGAACCTTCTACCCACCCTCCCCCGCGAGGGGCGAGACGAACTCCGTCCATTCGCAACATGGCGTTTTTATTACAATGGGTGGGGTTTCCGTGGCATTGAGGCTCCTTCTCTCCTTGATGCCCGAGGAGGAAAAGTTCGTCGCCAATTTCGCCGCCCATGCCGTGCGCTGGGGGCTGGCCGCCAACATCGTTTGGGCCTGGGTCTTCACCATCCCCGCCGCCGGCTGCGTGGGCTTCCTGAGCTATTGGCTGATTTCACTGATGTTCTGATCGCGTCCCGCCTTCGGGAAAGTTTTCCACATCCTGGGAATGGCGGCACCGGAAACGGGCTGCCATCCTTGATAAATGAACCGGTATGGCGGTTGCATCCTCCCTGGCTATAACAAAGGGAGATGTCCCATGCGTGCCAGATCCATCGCTGTCCTGCTCTGCGCCTTACTGTGTGCCTGCAGCGGCAAAGGCCGGCCAGAAAGCACTGTCAGCGCCCCCCTGAAGCCCGGAAAGGCCGTGGTGGTGATCGGCATCGGCCTGCCCAGCCGAGACATGACCGGCGCCACCCAGCGCATGGAAACCAGCCACCTTGTCCTGGAATTCGCCCGCCTGACCAATGGCCGGGCCGAGACCGGCATCTCGGTGGCCGAGCCGACCCGATGGGAATTGGATAACGGCACGTCCGTGGTCTACCGAATCATGCAGGTGGACCCCGGCACCTACGCCCTGGCCCGCGCCTCCACCAGTGCAGACCTTGCCAACGGGGATTTCAGCAGCAGCCCCATGGGCCGCAACGCCACCCGCTCGCCCTTCCTGGTCCACGAATTGGCCACCGAGACCGCCTACCAGTTCAAGGTGGCCGCGGGCGAGATCGCCTATGTGGGCGACTACACCGTGGATTTGAATTACCGCCCCACCCGCATCACCGTGGGCCACACCATGGACCGCGCCATCCTGGCGCTGAAGAAGCATCCGCAATACGGCCCCGAACTGGCGGACAAATCCCCCGCCTTGCCCATGCCCACCGGCCTGCCGCCGCGCGCCATGCAGATGAACGACCCCATGAGCCGCATACAGCAGATTCCGACCGTCTGCCCACCCATGTGCAATTAAGCGGCAGGGGGCGACGCGCCCCCTCGCCCACCGTCACATGCGGTTCACCGCGCTCGCCACCGCCTGCAAGGCGGCCATGGTGACGCTGGGGTCCTTGGCGGCACCGTGGACCACGCCCTTGGGGCCAGCCACCGCCACATAGCACGCTGCCTGGGCTTCCGAGCCCTGGCCCACGGCATGTTCGTGATAGTCCTTGACCTGCACCTTGACCCCCAAATCCTTTTCCAAGGCATGGACGAAGGCATCCACCGGACCGGCGCCGCTGCCGGTGATGGCGCGCTCCTTGCCGTCCAGGGTGATGGTGGCGGTCAGGGCGCGGGCGCCCTTGGCCGCCGGCACGGTGGAGTAATCCACCACCGCCAGCTTGCCCGAGGCCAGATAGGTGCGCTCGAAGAAGACGTAGATTTCCTCGGGGCTCAGTTCGCGGCCTTCACTGTCGGCCACCTGCTGGACCACGCGGGCGAATTCCGACTGCATGGCCTTGGGCAGTTCCAGGCCGTGGTCACGCTCCAGCACATAGGCGACGCCGCCCTTGCCCGACTGGCTGTTGATGCGGATGACCGCTTCATAGGTGCGGCCCACATCCGCCGGGTCGATGGGCAGATAGGGCACTTCCCAGGTCTGGTCGTTGGCCTTCTTGCGGGCGGCGAAGCCCTTCTTGATGGCATCCTGGTGCGAGCCCGAGAACGCCGTGTAGACCAGTTCGCCCGCATAGGGGTGGCGCTGGTGCACGGGCAGGCCGGTGCATTCCTCTGCCACCTGCCGGATGCTGTCGATATCCGACAAATCCAAGGCGGGATCGACGCCCTGGGTGAACAGGTTCAGGGCCAGGGTGCAGACGTCCACATTGCCGGTGCGCTCGCCATTGCCGAACAGGGTGCCCTCGACCCGGTCGGCGCCGGCCATGACCGCCAGTTCCGCCGCCGCCACGCCGGTGCCGCGGTCGTTATGGGGATGGACCGAGACGATCAGGTTCTGGCGGTCCTTCACCGTGCGGCAGAACCATTCGATGACGTCGGCATAGACGTTGGGGGTGCTCATTTCCACCGTGGCCGGCAGATTGACGATCATCTCGCGGCCCGGAGCGGCGCCCCACTCCGCCGCCACCGCCTCGACGATGGACACGGCGAATTCCGGTTCGGTGCCGGTGAAGCTTTCCGGGCTGTACTGGAAGGCGACCTCGCCATCCTTGCGCTGAGCCGACAGCTCGCGCACCAGCCGGGTGCCAGCCAGGGCCAAATCCGTGCAGCCCTGGCGGTCGAAGCCGAACACCACCCGGCGCTGCACTTCCGAGGTGGAATTGTACAAATGCACGATGACCGACTTGGCCCCCTCCAGCGCCTCGAAGCTGCGGCGGATCAGATCTTCGCGGGATTGGGTCAGGATCTGGATGGTGACGTCATCGGGGACGTGGCCGCCCTCGATCAGATGGCGGATGAAGTCGTAATCGGTCTGGGACGCGGCGGGGAAGCCCACCTCGATCTGCTTGAAGCCCATGCGCACCAAGGTGTTCCACAGGCGCATCTTGCGCTCGGTGTCCATGGGGTCGATCAGCGCCTGATTGCCGTCGCGCAAATCCACGCTGCACCACATGGGCGGCTTGGAAATCACCGCGTCGGGCCAGCGGCGGCCGGTCAATTTGATGGCGGGATAGGGGCGGTATTTCTGGTGAGCGGCGGTCATCATGGCCGTCAGTCCTTTATCTCATCATATTGCGGCTGTGGTTTACGCGGCCTTGCGTAACGGCCACCGGGCGCCCGCGCGGGCGATCAATCCCGGAGGCCGATGCTAAGTCGCAGCAGCGCATTCCCACGGACGGGGACGATCAGAGATATGGCGGCGACGATGGAAGACATGAAACCCAACCTTGACCGGAGCTGCTGCAAACATAAAAACGCATTACCCCGGCGTCGAGATCACGACACCGGGCAGCTTAGCAGCAGAAGGGTGGTCTGGGACTTCATGGGTTAACGATGCCAGACAGGCAGGCCCCTCGTCAACCGGGACATCCGTGGTTATGTATAGGAAGCATTCAGGGAGCCAGCCATGATCGACCTGTACACCTGGAGCACGCCCAATGGCCGCAAAATCTCCATCATGCTGGAGGAGGCCGGGCTGTCCTACCGGGTCCACCCCATCGACATTTCGGCGGGCGACCAGTTCACGCCTGAGTTCATGGCCATCAACCCCAATTCCAAAATCCCCGCCATCGTCGATCCGGACGGCCCCGGCGGCCAGCCCATGGCCCTGTTCGAATCCGGCGCCATCCTGATTTATTTGGCGGAGCAAACCGGGCGCTTCCTGCCGTCCGAGCCGCGCGGGCGGTACGAGACCTTGCAATGGCTGATGTTCCAGATGGGCGGCATCGGCCCCATGTTCGGCCAAACCCACCACTTCCGCCGCTTCGCCCCCGAACAAATCCCCTACGCCATCCCCACCACAATCGGCATCGGGGGCGGCCGTAAGGCCGCTCCCCTGCCACACCACCCGGCATGCGGGTCCGCACCGGGCGGTTCGAGGGATTGAGGTCAGGCGAGTCTGGGCATT
>JACMKT010000194.1 GCA_014380005.1 Rhodospirillales bacterium | reverse complement strand
GCCAAGAATTATTGGTGACACGGATGGACACGGATAAACACGGATGGTCCTTATCCGTGTCCCGCGTAGCGGGGATCCGTGTCCATCCGTGTCATTATTCCTTGAGTTAAAGTGCGCCTCCCCGGAAATCCGCGAAGAACCGTTATTTTCAATGATAGACGAACCCGTTGTTCGTCGCAGCCAGCGCCACAACCTCGTTGGGCGACAAGCCCGCGGCTTGGCCCGCGACCGTCAAAAGAGCCGGCGGACCAACCGAATAGGTGAGCAGCGCGTTGGGTGCCACCTGATGCACCCCGGCAATCGCCGCCACCGTAGCATCGGCCGAACAGATCAGATAGACGACCTTGGTCACCTTCGCCCGATTGGTGATTTTTGCCAGAACCAGCCCGGCATACTGGCTGACGGAATAATACTGATTGTTGAATTTGACTTGATGCGCGGCGCCCGTTGAGTGGGATGGCAACACAAGAATCGTGTTGGCTTGCAACGCGTCGTCGATAGCCGGGATCACCGTTGGCGTAATGTCGTATTTCTTCTTCGTATAGCCGGTGATCTTATCGTAACAATTGAAAACGCCGTCTTTTGTCGCGTAAATGAGATTAACAGCAGGCACATTAGCCTCCATCCGCAATGGTTTATCGCCACACAAAGCCCGCATTGCGAGCTGCATTCAGCAATATACACCATTTGAGGGCTATGCTGTATTGTTTTGACACTGTATGATTGCATCTCCCGCCATGAGTGACACGTTAGAGCAACCCTACTTCTTCACCGGCACCGGCAGCGGTTCCTCGACCCAGCGCATGGGGCAGGAATGGGCTTGGCGGTCGCGCCATTCCTTCAGCACCACGCCGCGCATTTCGTGGGTGGGCCGGCCCTTGGCGTCGCGGCTGACTTTGCGCAGGTAATAGTTCAACACCGGGAACTGATTGGTGTTGAACTTGAAGCTGCCGCGCGCCGAGATGAAATCGGCGCGGCGTAAGGCGGTGCGCAGGGCATCTTCGTTGCTGGTCTTGCCATTGGTGGCCTTCAGCGCCGAATCCACCAGAAAGGCGGCGTCATAGCCCTGGGCTGCCCAGGTGCTGGGCGGGCGGCCGAATTCCATTTCGAAATCGGCGTTCAGGCGGCGGTTGGGGATGCTGTCCAGATCGTTGCCCCAGGTGCCGATGCTGATCATGTCCTGGGCGGCATCGGCCATGGCGGGCAGCATTTGGCGCTCCACCGCCGGCCAGAGGGGGAACAGCGGTATCTCGCCCTTCAGCGGCGAGGCGCCCCAGGCGCGCACGAAGCCGCCGCCCATGCCGCCGGTCAATAGGGAATAGATGGCGTCGGGCTTGAGCTGCTTGATGTGGTCCAGTTCGGGGGCAAAGGTGGCGGCACCAGGATGGGGCGACAGCACGGCCACCACCTCGCCGGGGAAGGTGCGTTTGAGCGCGGCCACGGCGTCATTGGTCACACCGGTCTGCGGCCCCACCACCACAACGCGGCGGATGTGCTCGGCGGCAAGATACTGGCCCATGGCTTCATGCAGGCCGTCCACCGGGGCGGCCAAGCTGAACAGGAATTGGCTGCATTCCGCACCGGACAGGGCGGGCGGCGATTGATCCAAATTCAGCACGAATAGCCGCGCGTCCACCAGCGGCTTGATGATGGTAGCCAGGGACGGTGCCGACACGCCGGTCAGCACCATATCCAGCCGCTCGCGGTCCATCAGGCGTTTGACCTGCTGGCGGGCGATGTCGGGCGAGCCCTTGTCGTCGGCCAGCACCACGCGCACTTCCTGATTGGAGAAGCGCCCGCCCAATTGCTTCAGGGCCAGATTGAAGCCATCCACCAAATCCTGACCGGCCAGGGCACCCGGCCCGGTCAGGGTCGCCACCACGCCGACGACGATGGATGGATCGCTGGCGCCCGCCCCCGACGGCAGCGCATGCGCCGCCCCCGGCAAGACAAGCAAACCCAGGAAAGCGATCAGGCGGCGCAGCATGTCTTCAGCTCTTCTTCTTGGCCCGGGCGAAGGCGTCGGCAAAAGCGCCGCCAAACGCATCCGGCTTGGGAGCCGCTTTGGCAACCGGCTTTCCGGACGCCGCCGGACGCCGGGGCTCGTCCCGCGGCGCGCGCGGCGCAGGCGCCTCGTCCATGCGCATGCTGAGGCCGATGCGCTTGCGCTTCAAGTCCACTTCCAAGACCTTGACGTTGACCACGTCGCCCGGCTTGACCACCTCGTGCGGGTCCTTGACGAAGCGGTTGGCCAGCAGCGACACGTGCACCAAGCCGTCCTGATGGACGCCGATATCCACGAAAGCGCCGAAATTGGTGACGTTGGTCACCACGCCTTCCAGGATCATGCCGGGCTGAAGGTCCTTCATCTCCTCGACGCCTTCCTTGAAGGACGCAGTCTTGAACTCGGGACGCGGGTCACGGCCCGGCTTTTCCAGTTCCTTCAGGATATCGCGCACGGTGAATTCGCCGAACTTGTCGTCGGTGAACTGGGTCGGCTTCAACGAGCGCAAGAAGGCCACATCGCCGATCATGCCCTTCACATCGCGCCCGCTGACGGCGGCGATGCGTTCCACCACCGGATAGGCTTCCGGGTGGACCGAGGACGCGTCCAGCGGGTTGATGCCGTTCATGATGCGCAGGAAGCCGGCGGCCTGCTCGAACGCCTTCGGCCCCAGACGGTCCACCTGCTTGAGCGCATCACGCGAACGGAACGGGCCGTTCTGGTCGCGGAAAGCCACCACGTTGGAAGCCACGGCGGGGCTAAGGCCCGCCACCCGCGACATGAGCGGGGCAGACGCCGTGTTCACGTCCACGCCGACGCCGTTCACGCAGTCTTCCACCACCGCATCCAGGGAACGGCCCAGCTTGGTCTGGTTGACGTCGTGCTGGTACTGGCCGACGCCGATGGATTTGGGGTCGATCTTGACCAGTTCGGCCAACGGGTCCTGCAAGCGCCGGGCGATGGAAACGGCGCCGCGCAGGGTCACGTCCATGGACGGGAATTCCTTGGCCGCCAGTTCCGACGCAGAATAGACCGAGGCGCCGGCTTCCGACACCACCAGCTTTTCCAGCTTCAGTTCCGGGTTGCGCTTCATCATCTCCACCACCAGCCGCTCGGTCTCGCGCGAACCGGTGCCGTTGCCGATGGCGACCAGCTCCAGCTTATGCTTGCGGCACAGGGACGCCAGGGTTTGCAGCGTGCCCATGACGTCCTGCTTGGGCGGGAACGGATAGACCACGGTGGTGTCGACAACCTTGCCGGTGCCGTCGATGACCGCCACCTTCACGCCGGTGCGGATGCCCGGATCAAGGCCCAAGGTGGCGCGCATGCCGGCAGGCGCCGACAGCAGCAGGGCGCGCAGATTGCGGGCGAAGACGTGGATAGCCTCTTCCTCCGCCGCTTCGCGCAGGCGGCCGGTCAGCTCCAACTCCAAATGCAGATGGATTTTGATGCGCCACGCCCAGCGCACGGTTTCCGCCAGCCACGCATCCGCCGGACGGCCCATGCCGCTGACGCGGAAGCGACGCGCGATCTTCAATTCGCACTCGCCGGGACCGGTGAACACTTGACCCGCCGGCACCGCCGCCTCGTCGCCGGGCAACAGTTTTAGCTGCAGAACGTTTTCGTTGCGGCCACGGAACAAAGCCAAAGCGCGGTGGGACGGAATGGCCTTGATGGCCTCGCGATAGTCGAAATAATCGCTGAATTTGGCGCCGGTCTCGGCCATGCCCTCGGCCATGGTGGAGAACAGCACGCCCGTATCCCACAGATGGTCGCGCAAGCTTCCCAACAGCTCGGCGTCTTCGGCGAAGCGCTCCATGAGGATTTGGCGGGCGCCATCCAGGGCGGCCTTCACATCGGCCACGCCCTTCTCGGCATTGACGTATTTGGCCGCCTCGGTCTCGGGCACCAGATTGGGGTCGATCAGCAGGGCATCGGCCAGGGGCTCCAGACCGGCCTCGCGGGCGATCATGGCCTTGGTGCGGCGCTTCTGCTTATAGGGCAGATACAAATCCTCCAGCCGCGCCTTGGTGTCGGCGGCGAGGATCTGGCCCTTCAACTCGGGGGTCAGCTTGCCCTGTTCCTCCACCGAGGCCAGGATGGCGCCCCGGCGCTCCTCCAACTCGCGCAGGTACAGCAGACGCTCTTCCAGCGTGCGCAACTGGGTGTCGTCCAGACCGCCGGTGGCTTCCTTGCGGTAGCGCGAGATGAACGGCACCGTATTGCCCTCGTCCAGCATCTGAACGGCGGCAAGAACCTGAGCATCCCGCGCGTTCAGCTCCTGAGCGATGCGGGAAATGATGGAAGTGGAGGCGGTCATCGGCACCCTTGAGGTCGTCGCAATAGGGGGTGGGTGTACTCTGGCCGCGCGGGAATTGCCAGTGGCTAGGATGGATAAGGCCACATTACAGCGACCACATTTCCGCCATCAGCCCCACGCAAGCTCCCGTCCATGACCCACTCGGCCCACCTGGACAGTGCTTAGCTTTTTGTCTAATGTCCGCACCGTCTTTCGCGCCCTCGCGCGGGCCGTTCCGGTGCCTGCCAGTCCACTCTTTGCGAACGCTTCCGCTGGTGCGATGATATGCGCACCCAAGGCGTTCCCACAGGGGCGTTTGGGCAGGACTTTCCGGTTACGCTTCAACTGAAATACGGGCAAACAGCTCCATGCGTCTTTCCGGTCTCGTGGTTCTCGTCCTGATCGTGCTGGGCAATCTCGGCTTCTGGTTCGCCATGAACCGGCCGCAGTCCGGCCTTCCCTGGGCAGGCACCATCAAGAGCGTCTCGTTCTCGCCGTCCCGCGCCGACGACGATCCCACCATCGTGCGCAAGATGCCGCATCTGGACGAGACCCTGCTGCCCACCCGCGCTGAAATCGACGAAGACCTTGCCATGCTGTCGGGCGTGGTCGAGCAGGTGCGCACCTATTCCACCCTTGAAGGTTTGGATCAGGTCCCCGAGCTGGCGGCCAAGCACGGCATCAAGGCCCTGCCCGGCGCCTGGCTGGACGAGCGCCTGGGCCGCAATGAAGTCGAGCTGGAAAACATCATCCGTATTGCCCGGGACAATCCCGGCGTGGACCGGGTGATCATCGGCAACGAAAACCTGACCCTGCACCGCCTGACGCCTGAGCAGATGATCCGCTATCTGCGGCGCGTCCGCGCGGCGCTGCCCGAGCGGGTCAAGATTTCCACCGCCGAAGCGTGGTCCATCTGGCTGGAGCACCCCGAGGTGGCCCAGGAAGTGGATTTCATCACCATCCACACCCTGCCCTTCTGGGAACGCGTCAACATCGACGAGGCGCTGGAGTTCACCAAGCGCATGGTGCGCGAGGTCAAGGCCGCCAATCCCGATAAGCCGCTGTTCATCGGCGAAGTGGGTTGGCCGTCGGCGGGCCGGTCCTACGGCAATGCGGAACCGTCCTTGGTCAATCAGGCGCTGTTCCTGCGCCGCTTCCTCAACTTCGCCCATGAGGAAAACCTCGACTACAACATCGTCGAGGCGTTCGACCAGCCGTGGAAGGTCAACCTGGACAACACCGCCTCGGAAAAACACTGGGGCATCTTCACCGTCGAGCGTAAGCCGAAATTCGACTGGATCGGCCCGGTCATCGAGTTCAAGGAATGGCCGTTCCAGGCCGCCGCCGCCACCTTGATCGCGTTTTTGCCCATCGTCTTCTTCCTGATGCGCTGGAAAGACCTTCGCCTGCCCGGCAAGGTGTTCTACGCCATGCTGGTGCAGTTCGCCGCCACCTTGGTGATCTGGACCATGTCCACGCCGGTGGTGCGCGACCTTGCCCCGGCCACCGAGCTGATGATGGGCGTGCTGCTGCCCGCCCAGTTGCTGCTGCTGATAGTGGTGCTGATCAACGGCATCGAGCTGACCGAACTGACATGGTCGGGCCGCATGAAGCGCGGCTTCAAGCCGCTGCCTCCCGGCACCCTGACCCGCTTCCCCAAAGTGTCCATCCACCTGCCCTGCTATAACGAACCGCCGGACATGGTGAAACTGACCATCGATTCGCTGATGGCCATGGACTATCCCAACTTCGAAATCATCGTGTTGGATAACAACACCAAGAAGGAAGAAGTCTGGAAGCCGGTGGAGGCCTATTGCAAATCCCTGGGCGAGCGGGTGCGCTTCTACCATCTGGCGCCGTGGCCCGGTGCCAAGGCCGGCGCACTGAACTTCGGCCTGTCGGTCACCGCCGAGGACGCAGAGATCATCGGCGTGGTGGATTCCGATTATCAAGTCCGCAAGGATTGGCTCAGCGCCCTGGTGCCCTATTTCGAGGACCCCAAGGTCGGCCATGTGCAGGCGCCCCAGGATCACCGCGACTGGCAGAACGACCTGTTCAAGGAAATGATCAACTGGGAATATGCCGGCTTCTTCGACATCGGCATGGTGTTCCGTAACGAGGCCAACGCCATCATCCAGCACGGCACCATGACCCTGGTGCGCAAGGAAGTGATGGAGAAGGCCGGACGCTGGGCCGAGTGGTGCATCTGCGAGGATGCCGAGCTGGGCCTGCGCATGATGCAGATGGGCTATGAGTCCAACTACGTCCAGGAACGCATGGGCCACGGCCTCGTGCCCGACAGCTTCATGGCCTATAAGAAGCAGCGCTTCCGCTGGGCCTATGGCGCCGTGCAAATTTTGAAGGCCCATTGGAAGGCCCTGATCCCGTTCAAGAACACCGGCCTGACCGCCGGCCAGAAGTACCACTTCGTCTCGGGCTGGCTGCCGTGGTTCGCCGACGCCTTCTACCTGATGTTCTGCGTCACCAGCCTGTTCTGGTCCCTGGGCATGGTGCTGGCACCGCGCTATTTCGACACGCCCCTGGCCTTCTTCATCCTGCCCACGGTGGGCGTGTTCGTGGCCAAGATCGTCCACCACATCTTCCTGTACACCACCCGAGTGAAATGCGCCTGGAAGCCGCGCCTGCTGTCGGCGGTGGCCGGCATGGGCCTGACCTACGCCATCGCCTGGGCCATGTGGCAGGGCGTCTTCACCAAATCCACGCCGTTCATGCGCACGCCCAAGATGGCCGAAAAGGTCGGGTTGAAGGACGCGGTGATGATGACGCTGGAAGAAACCACCCTGATGGCGCTGCACTGGATCGCCGCCATCGCCGTGCTGATCCCCAAGCACAATTTCTGGGACCCGGAAATCCGCCTGTGGTCCGTCGTGCTGGTGGTGCAATCCATGCCGTTCCTGGCGGCCCTGGTGACCTCGATCATCTCGACCTTCCCGTCGCGGGTTCCGGAAGAAACGACCCCGGCGGAACCGAAGGCTCCGGTGGAAGCGGCGCCGGTTTAAAAGAAGAATCACCACAAAGACACAAAGGGCACGAAGAAATAATCCTCTTCGTGCCCTTTGTGTCTTTGTGGTGAACTATTCTCTGTCCAAATCCATGCGCAAAAAATGCGTCGCGCAGGAAATGCACGGATCGTAATTACGGATGGCCTGTTCGGCCCGCCACTTCACCACCTCGTCGGGTTGGTCCAGATTGGCTTGAACCACCTTGGTCAGGTCCAACTCCATGACCTTCTGGTTCTGCGCCGTGGGCGGCACGATGCGGGCATCCAGCACGGCGCCGTCCTGATCCATCCGGTAGCGGTGATAGCAGATGCCGCGCGGGGCCTCGGTGCAGCCGTGGCCTTCGCCGGCGCACAGGGGGGCGTCCACAAACGGCGCATCCGGTTCCTCGTAAGAGCGCACCAGGGCCAGGGCGTCTTCGCACACCTGAACCAGTTCCACCGCCCGCACCACGATGCTTTGGAACGGGTTGCGCACCACCGCGCCCAACCCCGCCGCATTCGCTGCCGCCTGGGCAGTCGCCCCCAATCTGTCGTAATTGAGGTTATAGCGCGCCAGCGGCCCCACATGGTGGGCGCTACCGTCCCGGGCGAAGCCGTGCAGGGCGTTGGACCACGGCACATGTTCCTCATCCACATGGTCGAGGAATTGCGCCACCGGGAAGCCCAACCCGGATGAGGTCACCAGCCGCCCTTCATGGATGGCGTATTCGTCCGGGTGACGCAGGGCCATGAAATTATAGTCCTGCTGGATGTCGGGAAACTCGAACCCGCCCACCAGCTTGACCGTGGCGATGGAGGTCTCCAGCGCCCATTTCAATTCTTCCTCTAACGCACGAACTTCATCACGGCGCGGGCTTTTGAAGAAGCCGCCGATGCGCAAGTTCACCGGGTGGATGGCACGGCCGCCGATGACTTCCAAAATCTGGTTGCCCATCTTCTTCAGCCGCAGCGCCTTTTCCACCAGGGTGCGGTCCACCTTGGCCAGTTCCAGCGCGTCGGCCAGCCCCAGAAAGTCGGGGGCGTGCAGCATGTAGACATGCAGCGCGTGGCTTTCCATCCACTCGCCGCAATAGATCAGCCGACGCAGATCGCGGATGGGTTTGGGCACGCTCACGCCCAGGATGTCCTCCATGGCCTGGGACGCGCCCAGCATATAGGCGATGGGGCAGATGCCGCAGATGCGGGCGGTGATGTCGGGGACTTCGCGGAAATCGCGGCCTTTCAGAAAGGCCTCGAAGAAGCGCGGCGGCTCGAAGATGCCGAAATGCAGTTCCTTGATGTGGCCGTCACGGACTTTAATGGACAGCGAGCCCTCGCCCTCGACCCGAGCCAGGGCGCCCACCTTGATGATGCGGGTATCAGCCATGGCGATCGCCCTCCGTACGGAATGGTTCGGCGTTGGCGTTGAAGCTGCGGAACATCAGTTCCAACTCGCACTCGCTGGCGCCCAATTCCTTCATGCGCGCGGCCAAGGCTTCGGTGTTGGGGGTTTCCATGGGACCGAAACAGCCGTAACAGCCACGGTCGCGGCCCGGACACAACGTGCCGCAGCCGGCCTGAGTCACCGGCCCCAAACACAGCGCGCCGCTGGCGACCATGCGGCAGACCACGCCGTTGGCCTTGCACTCCATGCATTGGGAATGGCGCGGGATGTTGGGTTTGCGGTCGTTGAGGAAGGCGTTCAGCACCTCCAGCAATTGGTGCTTGTTGATGGGACAGCCGCGCAGCTCGAAATCCACCGACACATGGTCGGAAATGGCCGTCGACGTAGTCAGGGTGTCGATGTATTCCGGGTGGGCGTAAACCTTGCGGGTGAATTCCTTGACGTTGGCGAAATTGCGCAAGGCCTGGATGCCGCCGGCGGTGGCGCAGGCGCCGATGGCGACCAGAACGCGGGACTGCTTGCGCACCTCGCGGATGCGCGCGACGTCGTGGGGCGTGGTGATGGAGCCCTCCACCAGCGACACGTCATACGGCCCCTTCTCCACCTTGCGGGTGGCCTCCAGGAAATAGCTGATGCGCACTTCATCGGCCAAGGCCAGCAACTCGTCCTCGCAATCCAGCAGGGTCAGTTGGCAGCCGTCGCAGGAGGAAAACTTCCAGACGGCGAGCTTGGGCTTCTTGCGGTCGCTCATGGCCGTCCTCCTTCACAATTCGGGCTTCACAATTCGGGCTTCACAATTCGGGCTTCACAATTCGGGGATAGAGAACAGATCGGCGATGCGGTCGTAGCGGAACACCGGCCCGTCCTTGCAGACGAAATGCGGCCCCCATTGGCAATGGCCGCAATGGCCGCAGCCGCATTTCATGTTGCGCTCCACCGACAGCCACAGATGGTCGCGGCCCACGCCGCGTTTCTCCAGGGCCGTGGAGGCATAGCGCATCATCACCTCGGGGCCGCAGATGAAAGCGGTGGTCTGGATTGGGTCAAAGCCGCCCTTGGCGACAAGATTGGTGACCACGCCCACATTGCCGCCCCACTTGCCGGTGGCGCGGTCCACGGTGACCACCACATCCATGTCGAAGCGGCCCCGCCAGCGCTCCAGCTCTTTCTTGTACAGAATGTCCTCGGGCGTGCGGGCGCCGTACAACACCATGACCCGGCCATAGCGCTGGCGGTTGGCCATGGCGTGGTAGATGGCGGGACGCAGCGGGGCCAAACCGACGCCGCCGGCCACGAAGACCAGATCGCGGCCATAGGCGGCCTCCACCGGCCAGATGGTGCCGAACGGGCCGCGCACGCCAATGACGTCGCCCACCTTGCAGGCATCCAACGCCTTGGACACCGTGCCCACCGCGCGGGTGGTGTGGACCAGCCGCGAACGGTCGGCGGGATCGCCTGAAATGGAGATGGGGATTTCCCCCTGGCCGAACACATACAGCATGTTGAACTGACCGGGCTGGAAGGCGAACTCGCCGCCTTCCACCGCTGCCAATTCCATGGTGAAGGTGTCGGACAGATCGCGCCGCACCTTCTCCACGCGGAACGGGCGGGGGATCATGGTCTCAGTGGTCATGGCTGAGCCCTCCCCTCATGGATGGCGTCCACTTCCTCGGTGATGTCGATGCCCACCGGGCACCAGGTGATGCAGCGCCCGCAGCCGACGCAGCCCGAGCTGCCGAATTGGTCGAACCAGGTGGACAGCTTGTGGGTGATCCATTGGCGATAGCGCGACTTGGGTTCCGTGCGCACGGCACCGCCATGGATGTAGGAAAATTCCACCGAGAAACAGGAATCCCAATGCTGCCAGCGTTCCGCATGGTCGCCGGTCAGATCGGTGATGTCTTCAACCGTCGTGCAGAAGCAGGTCGGGCACACCATGGTGCAATTGCCGCAGGTCAGGCAGCGCGCAGCCACCTGATCCCAGCGGGGGTGCTCGGGGTACGCCTTCAGCCGCATTGCCGTGTCCGTGGGCATGACCCGGCCCATGGCAACCGGAGCCCTGGGCGGCACCCTGTCCGTCTGGACCGTCAGCCCGGCCAGCAATGCCGCGCCGCGCTCGGTGGCAGCATCCGCCACGAACACATGCGGGGCCTTTTGCTCCACCAGCCGGATGTCGTAACCGGCCTTGATTTCGGGGCCGGTGCCCATGGATTCGCAGAAGCAGGTGGCGCCGGCCTCGGTGCATTCCACCGCCACGATGAAGGGCCGGCGGTCGTCGCCCAGCACCTTGGCCTGAATGGCCATGGCCGCCAATTCGCAGGCACGCACGCCCGGAAAGGCCAAGGGCGGTTCCGGCGGCGCGGGCGGCGCCAGTTCGAACCCGGCCTCGGTGCGATGGGCGGCAAACAGACGCTGGCGCGGCGGGTGCAAGA
Organism: Rhodospirillales bacterium; assembly: GCA_014380005.1. GTDB lineage: Bacteria > Pseudomonadota > Alphaproteobacteria > Rhodospirillales > Magnetospirillaceae > Magnetospirillum. The sequence continues at coordinate 19,122 of JACMKT010000194.1, read as the reverse complement.
AGCGTTTCCACCCCTGAGCCGCCACGGTATAGCCGAACAGGGCACCGTCGCCACGCGGCCTCAGCCGGTAATGACCGCCGCTTTGCTGGTCGCCCCAGCCGGCGGGCAAATCGGCAATAGTCTGAATGTCGTCATAGAGGATGGCATCGTCGGCCATGCGTGGGCCGATCACTCGGTAGCCCGTGGTCCGCAGCGCGGCAATCAGCGCGTCCAGACCGCCCAATTCAAGGATCTCAGGCATGGCCCCCCCTTAATCAGGTAGGTGCGATTATCCTACTCTCACTAGGGCTACTCGCCAATCGCCGAGACGGGAGAATTGGTCTGAACCACCCGGTGAAACGCCTGGGCGGCAGCGGCGCGGACGAAGAACCCCACCACCAGCCACCATACCCCCGCCGCCAGGGCGCCTTCCACGATCTGCCACACCCCCACCGCCATCATTCCCAAGCCCAGCACGGCGGCACCGGCGGTCGCCCAGCGGGTGGCCCAGACCACGTCCCCGCGCCATGCCCACAGGGCGGCACGCAGCACCCGCCCGCCATCCATGGGAAAGGCCGGCAGCATGTTGAAGCCGGCCAGCAGCAGATTGAGGAACCCTAAATAGTCCAGCACCACCCCGGTGACACCGCCGGACATGTCCTCCAGCCCATAGAACAGGCCCGACGCCGCCACGCTGAACAGCGGCCCGGCCAGGGCCATCAGCGCCTCGCCTTGGGGGGCGGTGGGTTCGGAATCCAGTTCGGCCACGCCGCCGAAGACGAACAGGGTGATGCCGGCGATGGACATGCCGAAGCGCCGGCCCACCAGGGCATGAGCCATCTCGTGCGCCACCACGGAAACCGCCAGCCCCAGCACCCCCGCCGCCGCCATAATCCAATAGACAAACGGCGCGCGACCGGGGGCCACATAGGGGAAATAACCGGCGCCCAGACTCCACAGCACTAGCGCCGCCAGCAGAAACCAACTGGGGTGCAGGCGGATTTGCAGGCCAAGCAGTTGGAACAGAGGCAGCCGATGGGCGAACATCCCTTCCACTTTGGCACGCCCGCCCCCGGATCAAGGCGCCTTGCCCTTCCGGGAGGGGGCGCGTTAACCTTGGTTGGAACGACAAGGATCAAGGCATGAGGCTACAGAAGGCGACCCGCTGCGCCCTATTCGCCATCGCCGAACTGGCCGCCTATGACGAGGCGAAACGGCGAATCCAAGATATGATCGACATGCTAAAGAACATCCGTGTATCTCGATGCCTGGGAACGCGTCAAAGCAGGCTGAACTCAAACAAAAACGGCACCGAGGAACCCTCGGCGCCGCTAATACCTAGCATTGACCAGGATTGGTATCAGACCATACCCAGAGCAGCCTTATAGAGATCAAGAAGCTGTTCGGTCTCTTCACGCTCCTGATCTTCCATCTTCCTCAGAGAGACAATCTTACGAACAATTTTCGTGTCAAATCCCTGACTTTTGCACTGGCTATAAACATCTTTAATGTCGGCAGCCAGCGCCTTCTTCTCTTCCTCGAGGCGCTCGATGCGCTCGATGAACTGGCGCAGGGCTTCAGCCGCGATGCCGCCGATCTGGCTGTTGTTCTGCTCGTCGCTCATGTGGGAAATCCCTCGGGGTGATCTTGAGGGACCCGACCATAATGCGCAGACAAGGCGGGATCAAGGCACATCTACCCCGCTTGTCATAAGCCTTCTACTGTACGTTCCATCAGGCGGTCTACCACCGCCACTAAGGCCTCGTGCTCGCTGGCACCCTCGGAACGGGCTTGGGTGAAAACCTGCAATTGTTCGTGGGCCGAGGTGCCGTGGGTCAGGATATGGCGGGCCGATGCCACCTCGGCCTCACAACCGAAATGGCGAGAATCCTCGGCCACCAGGGCGATCAACTCGTCCAGCAATTCGCTGTAGGGCACCACCCGCTCCTTGCCGAAATCCACCAAGCCTTCGTCGATGCCATAGCGCTGGGCGCGCCAGCGGTTTTCCTCGATCAGCATGCGCGGGTACAACCGCCACCGCAGATTGTCGCGCCGCAGCCGCCACAGCATGCGCAGCAGGCAGCGCCACAGGGCGGCGACGGCGATGGCGTGGTCCAGCCGGGTGCAGATATCGGTGACCCGCATTTCCAAGGTGGGGAAACGATGGGACGGGCGCACGTCCCACCACAGCTTGGTGGGATCCTCGATCAGCCCGGCACCCACCAATTGCCGCACCCGACGAGCATATTCGCCCCAGGATTCAAAGGTCTCGGGCAGGCCGGTGCGGGGAATTTCGCGGAAGATGCTGACCCGATAGGACTTCATCCCGGTATCCTGACCGCGCCAGAACGGTGACGAGGTGGACAGGGCCAGCAGATGGGGCAGGAAATAGGCCGCCTGATTCATCAAATCCATGCGCAACTCGTCATCCTCCACCGCCACATGCACATGCATGCCGCAGATGACCAACCGCCGCCCCGGCGCCTGCAGATCGCGGGCGATGGCGGTGTAGCGGGCCTTATCGGTGGGGATTTGCTGGTCCCAACTGGCGAAGGGATGGGTGGAGGCGGCGATGGCCGCCAGCCCGTGACGCGCCGTCACTTCGGCCACGCCGGCACGGGCGCGGGCCAACTCCGCACGGGCCTGGGCCATGTCGGAGCACACGCAGGTCTGCACCTCGATCTGCGAACGCAGCAATTCCGGGCTGACCTGCCCCTCGCCCAGCAATTCCTGGCACTCGGCGATCAAATCGGTGGTGGGCGCGGAGACGACGTCGCGGGTCTGACGCCCGACCAGGAAGTACTCCTCCTCTATGCCGACGCTGAAGCTTGGCTCGCCCATGGACACCTCTCACCCCAGAAATGGGATGGGCGCACCGGCAGTGCCAGGGTCAGGTGACTTCCACGCAATGCAGCTCCGGATCGGCCAGGACCGGCGCCAAGGCATCGCCCAGGATGTCCACCCAGCGGGCGCAGGCCTGGGGATCAGTCAGCAAATCCTGACGGATTTCAAACGACACATGGGGCAGGCCGGCGGCACCGGCATGGGTGTCCAGGGTGTAATTGATCTCGCGTCCCGAATAGGGCTGGTTGTCGCCCACCACCAAATCGGTACGCGCCTGCAAATGGTGCAGCACCGGCATGGCCATGCGCGAATCCCGGTTCCACAGCACGCCCACATGCCAGGGCCGCTCAGCGGCTCCCATGCACGGGGTGAAGCTATGCACCGAGATCATGGCCGGCACGGTGCCGTGGCGGAACAGATGGGCCAGCACGGTGCCGATTTCATGATGATAGGGCCAGAACCATTCCTCGGCACGGGCATCGGCCTCGGCATCGTCCACCTTGGCGTTGCCCGGCACCGTAACCCCGCAAGAATTGACGGGGATAGAGCTGGGATCGCCGGGCTGGCGATTGCAATCCATGACCAGACGGCTGATGCCAGCCAGCACCGCCGGGCATTTAAAGCGTTGGGCAAGGCCGCGCGTCACCTCGGCGGCGCCGATATCCCAGGCCACATGGGCGTAGCGGTCGCCGGGGGCCAAGCCCAATTCGCCATAGCGGGCGGGGATCAGCGGCGAGGCGTGATCGCAGATCAGCAGCACCTTGGCGTCCTCGGCCCCTTCAATTCGCTCGAAGGGGGGCGGATCAGGCTGGTCAGTGGGGATGAAGCGAAGCATAATGGCAATATAGCAAAGCCGGTCCCCCGCTTGCAGCCCCAACCCCTCTCCTAAGGGCGTTTGGGCAGGGAATCATTTTTTTCCCACGCATGGGTTGACACCCCCCCCTGGTTTCCGTATTTTCCCCGCCTCCGGTCGCGCACCCCGGTGTTACTCGAAACTGGAAGCCTCAGGCGACCTAGCGCATAGGAAGTGGACCATGAAGATTCGCAACTCGCTGAAGTCGGCCAAGCTGCGCGACAAGAACTGCCGCATCGTTCGCCGCAAGGGCCGGGTTTACGTCATCAACAAGACGAACCCGCGCTTCAAGGCCCGCCAGGGCTGAGCCTTCGGCCACACGCCGTTTGGTGGAAACCGCGCCCCCGGTCCCGGGTGGCGCGGTTTTCGTTTGTGCATTTGAGCCAATCGCCTAACCACCCGAGATAGGACCTTCGCCCTCTGCCGCAGCTTGGCGACATGTGAGGCCGTGACCATATACGGTCAATGAAGCGTATCCTGGTCTCGCTCGCCCTCGTCCTGCTGTTGGGAGCAAGCATGTCTTGCTCCACCGATCCGGTGCCGCGCGGCGACCGGTCGGCCAGTCTGGACGCCCTGTTCAATCGGTTACAAACCACCGACAGCGATGAAGAGGCCCAGATCATTGAGGTCACCATCCGCCATGTCTGGGCTCAATCGGGGCGCCACGGCGTGGATGCCATGATGGGGCGCGCGGTGGAAGCCCTGCATGCGGGCAATTACGAGCAGGCGCTGGACGCCCTGAACCGGGTGGTCATCACCGCCCCCGATTTCGCCGAGGGCTGGAACCTGCGCGCCACCGTCCATTACCTGCGCGAGGAATACCCCGCCGCCGTGGGCGACATCGAACGGGTCCTGGCCCTGGAACCGCGCCATTTCGGCGCCCTCGCAGGGCTGGGCCGCATCTTCTTGGAACTGGAAGACAAGAAAGCGGCGCTGAAGGCCTTCGAAGCCGCCCTGGCGCTGAACCCCCATCTCGCCGACATCCGCCACGAAAGCGATGATCTGCGCGAGCAGCTAGCGGGAATACCGATCTGACCTAATCCGCCCCCTCGCCCATCTGCGAATTCCACACCGTACCTGCCGCCAGCGCCAGCCACACACGGCAGCTTTCAATGTCGTCCAGGCGGAACATGGCGGCGGTGTCGCGCGGCGGCCCCACCAGAACCGACAGGCCGCCCAGATCATTGGCAGCGATGAAGCCGTCTTCGTCGGTCACATCGTCGCCGACGAAGACCGGGCGGCGTCTGCTGAACGGCGGCTGGGTCATGAAGCTGCGTATGGCGCTGCCCTTGTTCACCCCGGCGGGCTTGATCTCGAACACCATCTTACCAGCCAGCACGGTAAAGCCCGGATGATCGGCCACCGCCGCCGCCACCGCGCGCCGGGCGGTTTCCTCGCGCTCGGGGGCTTGGCGGAAATGCAGCGCCAGGGCCAGCCCCTTATCCTCCAGCAGCAGGCCGGGGCACTCCTCCATGGTACGGGTCAACCGGGTACGGATGTCATCCAATCCGGGCGGCGCGGCAGCCCGGACCACGCCGCCGCCAGCATCGCGGCATTCCAGCCCATGCAGCCCGGCGGCGGGAGGGTCGAAGGGCGTCAACAGCAGGCGCAGATTGTCCAGGCTGCGGCCCGAGACCACGGCCAGCGCACCGCCATGGCATTGGGACAGCCGCGCCAGCAAGGGCGGCAATTGCTGGGGAATGTTCACCGCCGACGGGGTCGGGGCGATATCGATCAGGGTGCCGTCCACGTCCAGGAACCATGCCCAGGCGGGATCGGACTCGGGAGGCTTCGGCAAATTGTGTGTCATAAGATGAAGGTAAGCACACCGCGCCGCCGGTCAATCGCTTAGCCTAGCGCGCGCGCCGGGCCTCATAATTGGCGCGGCGCATCTGGTATTCCGCCATGCGCGCTTGGCGATAGGCATCGGCGATGCGGCTTGCCTCGGTGCCCACGGCGGCACGCTGGGCCTGCCAGCTTTTGCGCATCTCATCGACCTTGTGCGAGGTGGTCGGACGCGGCCCCTGAGCGGGTTGACTGGGGCGCACCGCCGGGCTGACCGAGGCGATGGCTTTACTGCTGCCACCGCCATGCCACACCTTCATCAACTTTTCGCGGTAGATGGCGGCCAGACTGGGCGTCTGCGAATGGTAATAGGACGCAGCGGTGGGCCAGTGATTGGTGGAGGCGAACAGGCCCTTAAGGAAGCGGGCGGCATAGGCCACATTGCTGGCGGGCTCGAAGGCATCCTCCAGCGAGGTGAAGGCGGCGCCGTGATACATGAGATTAACCTGCATGCAGCCCACGTCGATGTTCTTGACTCCACGCGCCTTCAGCTTCTTGACCTCGGCCACCGCCTCGGCCTTGGAGGGGAAATATCTGCCCTGGCCCTCGGCCATCACCGTCCACGGCCAGGCAAGAACTGCCTTGCTTTGGGTGTCGTAACGGCCCGATTCCACCAGCGAGATGGCATCCAGCAATTGCGGCGGAATGCCATAGCTGCGTTCCGCCTGAGAAGCCTCGGCAGCGCACAAAACCTGGGTCGGTAGCCCCGGCACATTGGCAACGGCACCCCTGGCCCCAACCAGGACCATCAGCGCCGTAAGCCACATTATCCGTGCCATTGCCATATTCAACGGTCCCAGGTTTCAAGCCGATGATTGCACAGCACGTGCCACCGCCGCCACCCTGGCACGCGCCCACCCATCATGACAGCTCTGCGTAACCCGAAAGGCCAGCACCTCTGCCATTCCGGCGAAAGGCTATCACTTACGCATGCTTTTTCCCTTGCAAGGCGGAAAACCCAGCCGTATATATTGCACTGCAGCAAACGGAAGGTCCTCGACCATCCCTTGTTGTCTTTCTTGGACGTTTCCTCCCTAACTTGAGCCCCCGCTTCGGCGGGGGTTTTTTTGTTTAAAATCAATGGTTTAGCAACCGTCAAAAACCGGTCTGGGCTACAGAAAATTGGCGAACACAGCCCCTTGGACCGGATAGCCGACATCGGAACAACGTCTAGGTCACCGGCTGCAAACGCCCCTTTCTGACGAGTTCCTCCGAGAAAGATCGCCGCTGTTAAAACCGGTGTACGGGTCCAATTAGACGATGCTGCATAGCATTCCACATATAACTAGTAGACTATAGTCTAACACCACATCACCATCGCGGTGTTAAACCTCGATGGGGGGATCCGATGCAACGCGATGACTTTGACCATTCAATTTGCCGCCAACACGGCAACCTTCGCCACATGGCAATTTGCCACCTTTGCAAATCGGACGTCCCAAATCACAGCACTAATTGCAGGGTGTGGTCAGACTTGAAGCGCTTTAAGCGCGTTTATGAAAAGTTTCCGCCTGACCGGCAGGAGTCAGACCTTGGCATCGGCCTTCGTTACTATATAGACCTGCACGAATCATTTCACATGCCGTAGCGACAATCGCTAACGCGCAATCACATCACGCCTGTACTAGGCAAAAACTAACGCTATGGACAAAAAGGAACACCCCCAACGCTTATGCGTTGGGGGTGTTCCTTTTTGTCCCGAATTTCAAAGGAAATGGACAAAGGAAATGGACAGAGTCTGCCGGAAAGAAAACCGGGGCCGAAGCCCCGGCTTGCGGTTCAGACCAGCACGTCTTTCCAGATCGTTTCGGCCCAGGCATGGGCGTAAACGCCTTCGGCCTCGGATGCGCTGCTTGACACACCGCCCGAACCAGGAACGACCAACAGGGTCTTCTTCTCGGCATCGTAGCGATGCACGGAATCCACATGAATCGCCCGAAGGTCATCCACCATGGAATAGCATGTGTTGGCGACCACCGGCGACCGCGGGGTTTCACCCGACAACAGGTCGACAATGGCTGCCGCCACCACCTTGCCATGCTGATTGGCCATATGCCCCGATTTGGGCATCAGTGGCGCCGCCTGGAGAGCGTCACCGATCACATGCACATCGGGAACAGCAGTCGACGCCAAGGTCGTCCAATCCACATTGGACCAACGGCCATTGACGTTGACCACGCCCACGATATGAGCGATGTCGGCGGCACGCTGCGGCGGCAAGACGTTCAGGATGTCCGCTCGCTCCTTGTCACCCAACTCGCTGGTGACAACCCCGGAGGCGGCGTCCACGGAAACCGCATTCCAACCGGCCCGGTACTCCAAGACGTCCGCATAGTCCTTGGCCCACACACCAGTGAACAATTTTTCCTTGGACTGAACCTTGTCATTGGCATCGAGCAGCAGAATCTTGGACTTGGGCTTGTGGGTCTTCAGGTAATGGGCGATCAGGGTCGCGCGTTCATACGGACCGGGCGGGCAACGATAGGGCGCCTTGGGAATGGTCAGGGCGACCGTGCTGCAATTTTCCAGGCTGGCCAATTGCTTGCGCAGGGCCAGGGTCTGTGCCCCGGCCTTCCAGGCGTGCAGGATGGTTTCCTGAGCCTTGGAATCGTAACCGGCGATCTTCTCGAAATCCAAATCGATGCCCGGCGACAACACCAGTTTGTCGTAGTCGAAGGAACCGGCGGTATCGGTTTTGACCCGGCGCTTTTCCGCGTCCACGCCGACCACCGAAGCATGCACGACCTTAACGCCCCAATTCTTCTTCAGGCCGTCATAGGTGTGAACCAGGGTCTTGTAGTCGCGCAATCCGGCGATGACCTCGTTCGAGGCGGGGCAAGAGATAAACTCCTTGCGGCGCTCGATCAGGGTGACCTCGATGGCCCCGTTGCTCAGCTTGCGCAGATATTTGGCGGCGGTGGCGCCACCGAAGCCGCCGCCGATGACCACGACACGGGCCTTGACCTTGCCGGAAGCGAAAGCAAGTCCCGGCAACATGGACAGCGAAGTCGCCGCCCCCAAAGTCTGAATGAACTGACGGCGATTGGGTTTAAGAATGTTCATGAGCCACCTCCATCAGGGCTTCAGGTTCGAGAAGTATTCGGCCAGAACGACGATTTCATCGTCCGTATAGCCTTTGCTCAACTGATGCATGATGGTGGCTTCACGCGCACCGCCTTTGTATTCTTTCATAGCTTGGATGAAATAGTCCTTCTCGACCCCGGCCAAGGCCGGAATAGCGTCTGACGCCCGGCCATCAGTGCCATGGCAATTGGCGCAATTGCTGGCCAGGAACGCAGGGGAACCCGAAACCGAGCCCTTCGGCGGCTCTGCCGCCACTGCCGTACCGGCCACAAGCAGGCCGACGGCGAGATGGAATAGTCTGTTCATGACAACTCCTGAAGTTTTATTGGGTTTGATTAAGCCAGAACGGTTTCCGCCCGGCCGTTCATGGCGAGGCTGTCACGCCAACTGACGCTGATCCGATCCCCGCTATTGGCAACGATCCTCCAGCCGAACAGCGGATCAGCAGCGATACCGGAGCCCGTATAGATCGTCACAACCGGTTCATCGTTACGGGTCACCACGATCTCCACCAGATGATGGGGCGAAATCGGCTCACCGCTTTCGGTGCGGCCCAGCCCGTTGTGGTTGGCATGGCGAATCAACGCCTTAACCAAGACGATGTCGTTTTCTTGCCGGGTGGCGATCAGCCGCATGGCATGGGTGCTCATCTCAATTCCTCCTTAGCCCGGCAAGCAGCCGCCGACGATCACCCGGACCTGATGTGAGGCCGTGTGCAATTCGCCATTGGATACGGCATAGACGCGAAGATGCGAGGTCTCGGCCATTTTGACCTTGACCTCGAACCACGGGACGGCTCGCGGGCCGACCTGGATATCGGCGAGAAGAGGGAACACGTTCCTCTCGCCGATCAGCAGAATGCGCTCCACATTGGGCAACCGAATCATGACCTCGACCGGCACGTTGGCGCCGTTTTCCGCCACGTCGGGTGCAATGATTTCGATGAGCGAGGTTTCAACCGCCGCCGGCAATCCCAGCGCCCCCAACGCAGATTCCGGACTGCGGGCGTTGAATGCATTGACGTTGCGCGGTTCCTCCGCCCAAGCCGGACTGGTGACGCGGGCCACGAATGCCGCCACCGCGACATTCAGCAATTGCCGGCGGCTCAACATCAGCGCGGCTCCCCGTCCTTATGGATGGCCGGCGGCTTAGCCAGCGCCCGGATCAGCGTCACCAAGGTGTCGGGCTTCACACTTCGGGTCAGCGCCGTAATGACCTGGGGATCGGTCATGGCGGTCACCCAACGGCCCGAGACCTGGGCATCGCCCAGACGAGTCAGGCTGTCGATGACCGCCGGATTGGCCAACGCACCGGCCCAGGCCGTCTGGGTGGCAGGGTCCAGATACTTCACCAGCGCCTCGTTCTGAGTCAGATTGGTCAGAGCGAGAATCCAGCTTTGAATGGCGGCGGGTTGAGCGAGATGGGTCACCGCCTCGATGGTCTTATCGTTGGTCAAAGCCCGAACCCAGGCATTGACCACACCCGGCTGAGCCGTACCGGCAACAGCCTTGAGGAAACGAGGATCGGTAACCGCCCCGAGCCACTTTTCAACCACCACCGGGTCCGACAGCTTTAGGCCCAGATTGATGGAAGCCGGACTAAGCAGCGTATCGGCGTAACGCTGGAAGCGGGCGGGATCGGCGGACGGGCCGGCCAGAGAATCGATCAGCGGCCCATAGAAGGTGCCGTCCAGCCAGCGGACTATCACCCGGCTGTCGGTTTGCTTGGCAATCACCGCCACCAGACGGGGATCGGAAACAGCCGCGAGCCAGCGGTTAAGCACTTTGGCATCGGCGGAATTCAGCGCGGCATCGATCACCTTGGGATCGCTTGCCGCCCGCAGCCAGTTTTCCACATAGCTGGCATCCTTGGACTCGAACACCGTTTGCAAGGCTTGCGGTGAAACCAATTCGGTCACCCAGCCCTCGATGCGCTTCTTGTCCAAGGCCTGGGAATCGGCCACCGAAAGTTCCTCGACGATCTGACGTAGAGTGGCGGTGTCCAACGGATGTTCGGCGGCGGCCAGCTGGGCGGCGGCCACGCTCAGGGCGGCACCGGCCACGGTGGCGAGAATCAGGCGTTTCAGCATGGTCATGCTCCTCACAGATCGCCGCTGCTGCCGGCACGGATGATGTCGATCAGTCCCTGGCGCAGACGCGCGGCGTTTTTGCGCAGGCTGTCGGGAATGCGGTCGGGATTGGGCGAGGTGTCCAGCCACGCCACATCCCAATCCAGCATCATCAGCCAGATACGCTTGTCGGCATCTTCGACGGCAGCGATGCGGCACGGCAGGAAGACAGCGAATTCCAGGCTGTAATCCAGCAATTCGCGAGCGACCGCCGCATCGCAAAAGTTGAATATCTCAACCTTGGGCGAAGGCTGGCCGGTGGTGGCGGTCACGTCCTTGTAGATGGCGTTGGAGCCGACAAACTTGAAATTCAGCTTGTTGGCACGCTGTTTCATGGACGACACCACGTCGTCATAGGACAGCCCCGCATTGGCCTCGACCTTGTAGGTCATCAGATTGACCATGTCGCGAACCGACAGCGGATTGCCGGCCATCAAGGATTGGACGAAGCGGGTCCGGGCTTCCGAGGTGATCGGCTCCATCACCGTATTGGCGCGATGCTCCTTCTTGGAGGGCGCCGGGGCGGTGAATTTGTCGGGGATCTGGGGCCGGTCCGCAGCCTGAGCGGTCAGGGTGGCAAGAACCAATGCGGCGGCGATGGGAAGTGCTTTCAGGGCGCGCATATCAGTTCTCCTTTCCAGCCTTGGCCGGGGCTTTGGCAGGGGTGCCCTTGGCCGGCTTCTTGGCTTCCGGCGCATCCTGAGCCGCCGCGTTCTTATGGATAGTGTCGGCGCTGAGCCGGCTGGAGCGCAGGGCCTGAGCGGTGCTCCGCAGCGTGGCGTCCAGATATTGCGGATCAAGCGAGAGCATCATGGCGTTGAGCACGCGAGGCTCGGTAATAGCGTCCAGATAGGGCCGGGCGAAAGCTGGGTCGCTATAGCCAAGGGCGATGTCGATCAGCTTGGGATCGGTCAGCGCCAACAGCCACTGATTGACCAGCTTGGGATCGGAGAACTTGGTGATCGCTTCGATGCTTTTGGGGCTGGATAGCGTGGTGATCCACCCGCTGATCAATTTCGGATCGGACAATTGCAGCGCGGACTGCACCAGCTTTGGGTCCGTCGCGGTGCGCAACCAGGTGGAAATCTGCTTGGGTTCGATCAGACGCAGAGTGGCGTCGATGATTTTGGGGTCGGTAAAGGCGTTCAGATAGGCGTTGATCGCCTTGTCGTCCGCCAGCTTGGCAAAGGTGGCGAACAGGCGCGGATCAGACACCGTCTGCACCCAACCCGCCCATTGCGAGGCCTGAGCAATGCCGGCGAAGGGCTCGATCAGCTTGGGATCGGACAGCGCCAGCAGCAACGGGGAGACGAATTTAGGATCGCCCCAGCCAACAACCGCTTCCGCCAGTTTGGGATTTGCCAGCAACGTCACCCATTGGCCGGTAACGGAGGGATTGCCCAGCTTCACGATCGAGTCGATCAATTGGGGGCTGGTGAAGGTCTTCAGCCATTGCTCGATGACCTTGCGGTCGCCCAGGGCCAAGGCGGCTTCCACCAAACGGGGATCGGCGAAACCGGAAGCCCATTCCTGAGCCAGCTTCGGATCGGCAGCCTTCAGCACATTGTCAACCAGGGCCGGATTGGTCATCACCTCGACCCAGCGGGTCAGATTGGCCGGGTCGGACTGGGACAGCAATCCGGTGATGGTGTCCTTGTTGGTTAGCCAGTGAATCCAGACAGCCAAAGTTTCCGGCGATACTGCGGACGCGAAATCCTGAGTCTGATTAGGGCTCAACAGGGACGACGCCGCCGTATCGGCAATGTTGTCCAATGTCTTGCGGTCGTATTGGGCCTGGGCCGGCAGGGCAATCCCTGCTGCCATGCAAATCGCCAATACGGAGCCTAGCGATTTTCTACCTAAAGGCATCCCTTACCCCCTCGAAATTTTCATACAACACAGCCATGCAGGTATATCTTTATGGCTGCCTAAGAGTTTTGTTGCGACGCAACAACCGACCAAACCACATTTTTCTCATATTCTTATTACGAACCGAGGAATGCCGATTTCCTGCCAATCACGCGGCTTCAGTAGCGGAAATCCTCACTGTTCCACCCCAGCCCCACCCCAGCCCTTCGGTTGAGCACCGACTCGCCGGATGGCAGTGATAAGCTATAACCATATAAATCTATAAACCAGTAGATTTTTCATTTGCCAGGCATGCCGATGTGTGGAGAATGGACGTCGAACTCAACGAATGCCTGCGGAGATAAAAGCGGATGGATTGCCAGATCAGCCAGATTTTCGCAGCCATGCTGGCCGCCACCCCGGTCCAGACGAACGCCATTGCGCCGCACACAATGGTCGCGCCCCCGGCTTTGGTTTCCGCCAAGCGGCCTGACGGTCATAAGGCAGTTCACTTCGACGCCAAGAAGGGGAAGGCAACGGTGGTGCTGGCTCAGGCCCCTCTGGTCGAGTCATCCGCTCGCAACTGAATCCAGCATGAATTTCCAGCAATTACGCATCGTCCAGGAAGCCGTTTGCCGCGACTTCAACCTCACCGAGGTAGCGCGGACGCTCGTTACCTCGCAATCGGGGGTGAGCAAGCACATCAAGGATCTGGAAGACGAGCTTGGGGTGGAACTGTTCGTTCGCCGGGGCAAGCGCGTCCTTGGATTGACCGCGCCGGGCAAAGAGCTGTTGGGGATGATCGAGCGTATTCTGGTGGATACGGCGAACATCCGCCGGGTCGCCGATCGCTTCAACAACCGCGATGGCGGGCAGTTGACCGTGGTGGCAACCGACACCCAGGCGCTTCACACCCTCAAGACGGCGGTTTCTGAATTCAGAAAGACCTATCCCCGGGTCAAACTAACCCTGATCCAGGCTAGCCATAAGGAAAGCGCAGCCATGCTGCTGCGCGGTCAGGCCGATCTGGGCCTGATCAGCGAGCCTGTATCGGATTTTCCGGGATTGGTGACGTTTCCTTATTCCCACTGGCAGCCGGCGATCATTGTTGCCGCAGGTCACCCCTTGGAAGAAGTCAAGCCGTTGACCCTGGACGCCCTCGCCGCCCACCCCATCGTGACCTATCCAAACGGCATCAACGGCCGCGCGGCCATCGATCAGGCATTTAACCGCGCCGGCTTGGTGCCCGATGTCTTGCTGTCCACGCTCGACCAGGAAGTCCTCAAAACGTACATCGAGCACGGGTTGGGGGTTGGCATCGTGGCCGGCACTGCGTTCGATCCGGCACGGGACACCAAACTCCGTCTTCTGGAATGTGGACACCTGTTTTCCGGCGCGACGGCGCGACTGGCCATACGGCAGGGACAGCACCTGCGCGGCTATGCCTACCGCTTCATCAAGCTGTGCGCCCCCGATACGGACGAAGCCAAAGTGCGGGCGGTAGCCACAACACCGCAAACGGACACTCTCGCCCGCTTTGCCTAACGCCACGACATTGCAGCAGGTTAGCTGATGACACCCAAAATCTTGATCGCAGCGTCACCCGAGACGGTTCAAATCTTGCGGCCGGTTTTGAGGCTGCAAAACTATCACACCATCTTCGAGCCTCACTTTCTCTCCATGCTGTCGCGCATCCACGCCGACCGCCCGGACCTGATCGTTTTGGGGTCGGGGATCAAAGGGGAAGACGCCAACAAAGCGTGCTGGAGGATTCGCCAATCGGCTGCCATCGCCGACCTTCCCGTACTGATCCTGGGATCGAATGACGACACCAACACCCGTCTTGAAGCATTTGACGCGGGCGCGGACGAATTCGTAACACCCGACCAGCCCATCCAGGAATTAACGGCACGGATCAAGGCGCTGCTCCGCCGCTTTCAATTCCTTCGCCGCCCCGAGATCCTGGAATTCGGCGACCTTACCATCGACGTCGATCGGCACCGGGTCTTGAGAAAGAGCGTTCCCCTGGCGCTGTCGCCAACGGCATTCCGCTTGCTCTACTGCCTGATGCTGAACGCACGCCGCACCCTGTCCCGGTCGGAAATTGCCAGCCATGTCTGGGGGCCTCGCATCCACGTGGAAGCCCGAACCATCGACGTTCATATCCGGCGCATGCGCGCCCAATTGCGTGACGCGAATGGATTCGACCCCATCCGCACCGTGCGCGGCCATGGCTACGCCCTTGATTTACAGGGGTAGTGCGGGGGTGGGGTGACGGGCTCTACCCCAGTTCGGCAAGCAGCCAAGCTTGAAAGGACAGCCCGAGGGCGGCCCCGGAATTTTTCCAGGCGAATTCGACATCGCAGAGGATTTTGTCGACATTCCGGTCGGAACCGTATTCCGCAGCAACATCACAATTAAACTGAATCAGCGACTCCACGTCACTGTCGAGCACACGGCGGCTGTTATTGGATGACGCCGCCAAGACGAAATCGCGCAAGCGCTTTTCAGGAAGGCGCCAACCGGCTTTTGGCGCGATCTCCACAAGGCGGCGCCAGAGATGATGATTGTTGTCGAGCGCGGCGACAAAAATTTCAGGGGCGTCAGCACCCGCGAGGCAATTGGCCGCCTCCATCAGGGCGGCAATGGCGACGTCGACACGTGTCACCAATGCCGCACTCTCCAGCGAAATCTCGACCTTGCCCATCCTGCAGCACCCCACGCAGTTAGTCTATCAAAACTGTAGATATTAAAAATATTGTCAATCCTAAAGCGCTAATGCCACAGCTTGGATAGCTTTCCATGACTTATCGGAGGAGGCGTGCAATCCACTAGTTGCGATTAATCTAAAATCTACTAGATTAAAAACAGCAGGCCTGCGAGCCAAAGGAGTGCCCAATGAGTGATGCCAAAGTTGACGGCGCCGAAGCTGCCAGCCTGCCGTTGCAATCGTGGATGCAGCCTGCGGCGCCACGCTCGGTCAGCCGGCGCTTCCTGCCCTGGGCGAGCGCAGCCTATCTGCTGATCGCCCTGGCAACCTCGGTTGTCGTGTTGGCGGAAGAGTATCGCGCGGCCCGCAACGACCTGTTGTTTGAATTCACCATGCACGAAGCGGCGCTGCGTCAGCCGCTGGCCAGCGCGTTATTGGGGCCGGGTACGCGTGCGCTTGAAACCGTCGTCGAAGAAATCGCCACCATTCCTCGGCTGACGGGAATCATCGTCACGGACCATTCCTCGCGGCAAGTGCTGTTGGCACGTGGGATCGTGGAGGATGGCGCAAGCCACACCATCCTCATCGGCAAGGATGGTGTCGTCGGGCCGGTCGGTCGCGCAATTCGCCTGATCCGTCACACATTCCCCGTCGTCTATCGCTACGAAGACCGTAGCGTGACCCTGGGAGAGGCCGAACTGTTCGCCGATACGGCCGAAATTCTGCGCCGCGTCGCCTCGCGCGCTGCCATCGTCGTTGGTGCCTTGATCATCCAAGCGGCGGCGTTGTGGCTGATGTTCACCCACCTCACCCGCCGCACCCTATCGCAACCCCTGGCCCGTCTGATTGAGCGGGTGGACGGCGTTGGACTGGATCGCGGCAACGAGGTCCAACTACGCGAGGCCGCCGGTGGGGACGAGTTGACCGTGCTGGAAGATGCGGTCGCCGAGATGACGCGCCGGGTCAGCTTTGAATTCCGTCGGCTGGTGGAAGGCTCGATCCAAGGGATGATTGTGCTGCAGGATGGCAAAGCTCGCTTTGCCAATCAGGCGGCTGCGGAAATGCTGGGCATTGGCCGCCCCGAAGATTTGGTGGCGCTGCCATCCATGCTGGATTTCCTGCCGAGCAAAGGGTGGAAGCGGGCGGCACAATTGTGCGAGCGCCTGCAAGCCAAGGCTGGCGCCACACTGCGTCTTTCGGTTCCGGCCGTTCGCCGTGACGGCACGGAAACCTGGCTCCAGGTCCATGTGCAGCAAATCCATTGGCGCGGCAAGCCCGGCTTGATGGCGGCACTGATGGACATCACGCCGCTCAAGCGGGCGCAGGCGGAATTGGAGACCAGCGAGCGGTGCTTCCGCCAGATGTTCACCAATCACCGCGCCATCATGGTTCTGGTCGATCCCAAGAGCGGGCAAATCCGCGACGTCAATCTCGCGGCACAAGCCTTCTACGGCTACGAGCGCGAGGAGTTCCTGTCGCTGAACCTGTCGATGCTGGACACCACCGAGCGGCTAAGCCACAGCTCATCCAGGGAGCGGCGCCACCGTCTGAAGGACGGCACGGTGCGCAGCGTCGAGGTCAGCGAAACCCCCATCACCATCGGCGATGGCCTTCAGGTGCAGTTCGCCATCGTGCAAGACATCACCGAACGCCGCCGCATGGAAGACGAGCTGCGGCGCCAAGCCACCTACGATCCGCTGACCGGCGTGGTCAATCGCCGCCACTTCCTGGACCGCGGCATCACCGAGATCGACCGCCGCCGCCGCTATCGCCACCCGCTGTCGCTACTCATGCTTGATCTCGATCGTTTCAAACTGATCAACGATGCCCATGGTCATGCAGCCGGTGATGTGGCGCTAAAGCAGGTGGTCAAGATCCTCACCCCCCTGCTGCGTGAAACCGATGTATTGGCAAGAGTGGGCGGTGAAGAGTTCGTCGCGCTGCTGCCCGACACCGATTGCGCCGGCGCCACCATCCTGGCCGAACGCCTGCGCAAGGCCGTCGCGGAAACGGCGATTGCGGCGGGCGGAGTCCGCCTTCCGGTCACTGTCAGCATTGGAATCGCCAGCGACGTAGGTGAAAGCGAAGAGATTATCGAGGAAGCCATGGACCGGGCCGACGGCGCGCTTTACCGCGCAAAGAATGCCGGTCGGAACCGGGTCGAATTAGCCAAGCCTCCCCGTCCATTGTTTGGCGGTGACGGGATCTAATCCACATATGTTCAGCGAGGTATTAATGAAACGCATTGTCGCCATTGCCATGTTGCTAGTGTCAGCCAATCTGGCCCATGCTGAGGAAGCCCCAGCAGCCTACAACCAGTGCAAGGCCTGCCACAAAGTCGAGAAAGGAAAACACGGCATCGGCCCATCACTGGCGAATATGGTCGGCGCCACCGCTGGCACCGCCGAAGGATTCAAATACTCCGACGCCTTGGCTAAAACCGGCTGGGTTTGGAACGATGCCACGCTCACGCAATACATCACCAATCCGCGCGCGGTGCCCGGCAGCAAAATGCTTTTCCCCGGACTGAAGAAGCCCGAGGACGTAACCGCCGTAATCGCCTACCTCTATTCGCTGACCGCCCGCCAGCTGACGTCGTTGCGTTGGGCAATCTGCGCCACCCAGGCGGTGCGCGGGTCCTGGGCCAGGGCGGCCAGGGACGATTGCAAGTCACCGGACGCGCGGTAATCGGCCACCACCCCGGCACCGGCGGCCACGTTCAGGGCGCCACCGGCTTGCAGTTCGGTCATCACCACCTTGGTCGAGGTCTCGCCCTTGTCGCGGGTGGATTGCCAGACCAGGCTTTTCTTTTCGGATTTTTCGTGGATGAAGGTGCTGTCGGTGCCCGATAGCAGGGCGACGGTGCCCTGGCTGGCCTCCAGCGAGACGTCGCCCGCCGCCGCCACCCGGCTGGCCTGCACGGCGAGGTTGTTGCCGGCCCAGGCATCCACGCTGCCGCCGGTGCTGAGGATGCTTGAGCCCCGGTTGCGGCTGGTGTCCAGCGTGCTTTCGTTTTTCTTGTTGCGGTAGCTGGCGTATTGCTCGTCCACCATGGCGGCGATGGTCAGGTCGCGCCCGGCGGTCAGAGTGACGTCGCCGCCGGCCTGGACCTTGGAGCCGCCCACCGCCACATCGCCGCCGGCCAGGATGGACAAATCCAGCCCGGCCAGCAGCAATGCGGCATAATTGACGGTGGAGCTGGATTCCCAGGTGGCCTTGCCGGCGCTGATGCGTTCGCGGTTGACCACTCGGGCGGCGGTGATGGCGACGTTGTTGGCGGCGTCGATGGTGAGGCCGCCGGTGGAAGCGATGCGCCCGCCGACAGACGTGACGTCGCCGTCCGAGCGCAAGGACACGCTGCCGCCGGTGATCTCGCCGCCCTGTTGCAGGATTTTGACGTCCACGGCGGTGAAGCTGCTTTTGCCCTTGGATTTGGCGGTGCGGAACTGGGTGTCGCGGGCAATGCGCTGTTCGTTGACGATGCTTCCTGCGTCGATGGACAGCGCGCCCGCCACGTTGACGAAGCCGGTGTTCTTGAACTGGCCGGCGACCTGAATGTCGGCCTGATCGGCTATGATCCGGCCGCCTTCCAGATGGGCCAAATTCTGCTGGCTGATCTGGGGCAGGTAGACCACGGGGGCCAGCACGCCGGTGCCGTCGTTGACGTACCACAGGATGGGATTGCTGAGCGCGGCGAGCTGGGAATCGCTGAACGACACCCCCAGTTTCACGTCGGTGCGCCCGGCGGCGAAGGCCACGGCGTTGTCGTACAGGGCTTGGCGCTGTTGCTCGTCGGTGGTGGCCTGGGGCACGAAGAAGCGCTGGCCGGTC
>JACMKT010000193.1 GCA_014380005.1 Rhodospirillales bacterium | reverse complement strand
GCCAGCGACTCGCCGGGGGTGGCGTGCAGCTTGCCGATGGTGCCGTCGCGTTCGGCCTTGAGGATGTTTTCCATCTTCATGGCTTCGACCACGGCCAGGGGCTCGCCCGCCTTCACTTCCTGGCCTTCCACGACCTCAAGAGCACGCAGCAGGCCGGGCATGGGCGACAGCAGGTACTTGGACATGTCCGGCGGAGCTTTGAACGGCATCAGCTTGTTCATGGCCGCCGCATGACGGGTCAGCACCAGCACGTCGGCGCGGCTGCCCGAATGGGCCAGACGGTAGCCGATGCCGACGCGGTCCACCTGGACCACCACGGCGCGGCCATCGACGGTGGCGCGGAACAAAGGCTGGCCGATCTGCCAGTCGGTCTTGACGCTGACCGCCTCGCCGCCCATGACCACGGCGAAGCCGCCGGCCTGGGGACGGACTTCAACGTCGTGGTACTGGCCGTTGAACACCACGGTCCACTGCACCGGCACCACCGCTTCATGACCCGGGAACTGGCCCGAAATCTTGATGTTGCGGCTGGTGATGGCGCATTTCACCGAGGCGGCAACGGCGACCAAAATGGTCGGATCGTCAGCCGGCAGGTCGTCGGCGTGGAAGCCGTCCTTGTATTCCTCGGCGATGAAGTTGGTGGTCAGCTCGCCCTTGACGAACCGCTCCTTGCTGAACAGCGAGGCCAGGAACGGAATGTTGTGGGACAGGCCGCGGATGTAATAGGCATCCAGGGCTTCGCGCATGTGACCGATGGCGGCGTCACGGGTCGGGCCGTAGCTGATCAGCTTGGCGATCATGGGATCGTAGAACATGCTGATCTCGCCGCCTTCGTACACGCCGGTATCGACGCGCACATGGGCGTTTTCCGCCGGCGGCTGGTAGCGGGTCAGACGGCCGGTGGAGGGCAGGAAGTTGCGGAAGGGGTCTTCGGCGTAAACGCGGGCTTCCATGGCCCAGCCGTTCAGCTTGATGTCATCTTGGCTGAAGGCAAGTTTCTCACCGGCGGCCACCAGGATCATCTGCTCGACCAGATCGATGCCGGTGATCATTTCGGTGACCGGATGTTCCACCTGCAAGCGGGTGTTCATTTCCAGGAAGTAGAACTCGCCGGTGGCGCCGCCGACGATGAATTCGACGGTGCCGGCCGATTTGTACTGCACGGTGCGGGCCAGGGCGCAGGCCTGCTCGCCCATGGACTTGCGGGTCTCAGGGGTGAGGAAGGGCGACGGAGCCTCTTCGATGACCTTCTGGTGACGGCGCTGGATCGAGCACTCGCGCTCGCCGAGATACAGAACGGTGCCATGGCCGTCGGCCAGGACCTGAATCTCGATGTGGCGGGGCTCTTCGATGAACTTCTCGACGAACACGCGGTCATCGGCGAAGGACGACTTGGCTTCGTTGGTGGCCGAGGTGAAGCCTTCGAAGGCTTCCTTGTCGTTCCAGGCCAGACGCATGCCCTTGCCGCCGCCGCCGGCGGAGGCCTTGATCATCACCGGATAGCCGATCTCGTTGGAGATCTTGACGGCTTCGGTGGCGTC
>JACMKT010000192.1 GCA_014380005.1 Rhodospirillales bacterium | reverse complement strand
GGAGCCCGAGGAGGTCGAATTGGCCTTCGATGCGGATCCGTTCCCAGGAGAAGAGGAATTATGAAGAACCTTGGCAACCTGATGAAGCAGGCCCAGCAGATGCAGGCCAAGATGGGCGAGATGCAGGCCAAGATGAGCGAGCTGGAGGTCACCGGCGCCTCGGGCGGCGGCATGCTCAAAGTCGTGCTGAACGGCAAGTCCGAGCTGAAATCCATCAAGATCGACAAGGCCCTGGTGGACCCCGAGGACGTGGAAGTGCTGGAAGACCTGATCGTTGCCGCCTTCAACGACGCCAAGGTCAAGGCCGAGACCGCCATGCAGGAAGAGATGGCGAAGGTCACCGGCGGGCTGAATTTGCCGGCCGGCATGAAGCTGCCGTTCTGATAGCGGAATTTCCACAATGGTCGGACCCGAGATCGAGCGACTGATACAACTGCTTTCGCGGTTGCCGGGCTTGGGTCCTCGCTCGGCCCGGCGCGTGGCGCTGCATTTGGTAGAGAAGCGCGATGTTCTCCTACTACCCCTTGCGAAAGCCATGGCCGATGCCGGCGAGAAGGTGAAGACCTGCTCGGTCTGCGGCAATTTCGACAGCCTTGACCCGTGCTCCATCTGCGCCGATCCCCGCCGCGACGACGCGTTGTTGTGTGTGGTGGAAGATGTGGGCGCCCTGTGGGCCATGGAACGCACCGGCGCCTTCCGTGGCCGTTACCACGTGCTGGGCGGCCTGCTCAGCGCGCTGGATGGTGTCGGGCCGGAAGAATTGGGCATCGCCCAATTGGTGGAACGGGCCAAATCGCCCCAAGTCAGCGAAATCATCCTCGCCACCCCGGCCACGGTGGAAGGCGCCACCACCGCCCATTACATCGCCGACCGCCTAGCCCAGGCCGACGTGGTGGTCTCCGGCCTCGCCCACGGCGTGCCGGTGGGCGGCGAACTGGATTA
Organism: Rhodospirillales bacterium; assembly: GCA_014380005.1. Classification (GTDB taxonomy): domain Bacteria; phylum Pseudomonadota; class Alphaproteobacteria; order Rhodospirillales; family Magnetospirillaceae; genus Magnetospirillum. The sequence continues at coordinate 3,720 of JACMKT010000192.1, read as the reverse complement.
CCTGGATGACGGCACCATCTCGGCGGCGCTTAGGGCACGGCGGGCGATTTAGGGGTGCGCAGCCTTTAACCATCGGGGCTGCCAGGAGATACTCAGCCTGGGAAGTTGGTGTTAGAGATAAAGTATCGGGCCATCTCGATGGCCGTACGATAGTCATTGCTGCTTTAACCGTCGATACTCATCGTTTTTACGAATGACGTTCGCTTAGAGCCACCGGCGCACCCTGGCGGCATACGCAGTGAACGTGTCGCCGAAGGTTTCCGCCAGCATGCGTTCCTCGTCGCGGATGATGCAGCGGTCGATCACCGCCATGAAGATGGGGATGATCAGGACCGGCGAGGCGGTGCCTAAGGCCACAGCGACCCCCAGCAGTACCAAGGCCATGCCCAGATAGATGGGGTTGCGGCTGAAGGCGAAGGGGCCAACCGTGACCAAACTATCCGCGCGGCGGAACGGATGTACGCTGGTGCGGTGGCGGCGGAAGGTCAGCGCCGACCATGCCGCCAGCCCCAACCCAACCGCCACAGGCAATGCGCCGGTCCACATCCAGGCCTGGGGCACAAGGCGGGCCAGCGGCGCCCAATAATCCAGCGCCGCCATGACCGCCCCAGCCCCGACCATATAAACCGGCGGATAGATCCTCATGCCGCATCCAGGATGCGTTGCACGGTGGCGGCGTCGATGTCGGCCTTTTCACCCAGGGGCAGGCCACCCCGTTCGGACAGGCGCTGGGGCACCTTGGCGGCCACATCGGCGGTGATGTCGTAACCGGCCAGACCCGAGGGCACCCCCACCGATTGGAAGAAATCGCGGGTGGCGGCGATGGCGCGGTCGATGCGGGAATCTTCCGTGCCATCGGTCAGGCCCCAGACACGGGCGGCATATTGCACCAGCTTGGCCCGCTTGGCCTCACGCTTGACCGCGACAACGCCGGGCCACACGGCGGCCAGGGTGCGGGCATGGTCGATGCCGGTCAGCGCCGTCAGCTCATGGCCGATCATGTGGGTGGTCCAATCCTGCGGCACGCCCTGGCCGATCAGCCCGTTCAGCGCCATGGTGGCGCACCACATGAGGTTGGCGCGGGCCTGATAATCGGCGGGAACCTCCATGGCCCTAGGCGCGATTTCCACCAAGGTGGACAGCACGGATTCGGCCAGCCGGTCCTGCAACGGCGCGTCGACCGGGAAGGTCAGATATTGTTCCAGCACATGGACGAAGGCGTCGACGATGCCATTGCCCACCTGACGGGCGGGCAGCGAGAAGGTGGTCTCCGGGTCCAGCACGGAAAAGCGCGGCATGACCCCAGGGTGTCCCCAACCCAGCTTCTCGCCGGTGGCCTCGCGGCTGATGACGGAAAAGGCGTTCATCTCGGACCCGGTGGCGGGCAGGGTCAGCACGGCGCCCAGCGGAACGGTGTCGCGGATTTTGGCGCGGCGGGCGGGGATGTCCCAGCAATCACCGTCATAGGGAATGGCGGCGGCAATGAACTTGCAACCATCGACAACCGAACCGCCGCCCACCGCCAGGATGAAATCCAGCTTCTCGGCGCGGGCGAGGTCTACCGCCTTCATCAAGGTCTCGAAGCGCGGATTGGGCTCGATCCCGGCGAATTCCACGAAAGCCAGCCCGGCGGCGTTCAACGCGGCGACCACCTGGGCATGGACGCCATTGGCCTTGATGGACCCGCCGCCGAAGGCGAACAGCACCCGGCTGCCCTTGGGGATTTCCTTGCCCATGGCGGCGATCTGCCCCTTGCCGAACAGGATCTTCACCGGGTTGTGGAAGACGAAATTATCCATGGGGCAGGGGCTCCAATGCGTGCGGCTCCGGCAAAATCTAAGGTGGATTTGCGTGCACGCAAGCGGTGTGGTTGCGGAAAGCGGTCAAACCTACCCGACATGCTCAAAACGGGGTCCGACCATGTACGGCTCACGATATATTGATAAAGCGTTTTCTTGCATCATTATTCATGCGACGCGATGATGTTTGCATGTAAATGAAATGTAAAAATATCAGGGTGTGGAGAAAAAAATGCACATTTCAAGGTATATAGTGATTAGCGCAGCAACGGCTATGTTGTCTATATCGGCAGCGAGGGCTGCTGATATTGTGGACACAGCCAGTTCCGCCGGAAGTTTCAATACGCTTGTCACCGCCATCAAAGCGGCTGGCCTAGTGGACACCTTGAAAGGCCCTGGCCCCTTCACGGTGTTTGCCCCCACGGATGATGCCTTCGCCAAGCTTCCGGCGGGTACGCTCGACAATTTGCTGAAGCCCGAGAACAAGAAGCAGCTGACCTCGATCCTCACCTATCATGTGGTGCCGGGCAAGGTGATGTCGAAGGACATCGCCGGTAAGCGGACCATGGCGAAAACGGTGGAAGGCAGCGAACTCACCATCGACGCGACCAGTGGCGTCAAAGTGGACAAGGCCACCGTGACCAAGGCCGACATCGACACCTCGAACGGCGTCATTCATGTGATTGACACCGTACTCATGCCGAAAAAGTAAAAGGCACTGCGCCTAACCCGGATAATTACGATTATCCGGGTTAGCTAGGCCTTCACCCCAGCCCCACGCGCTTTCGGCGCTGTCGGGTCCAGCGGCCAGCGCGGGCGGGGGGCGAAATCCAACCCGTCCACCAGCCCCAGGCGGAAGCGCTCCACCCCGGCCCAGGCGATCATGGCGGCGTTGTCGGTGCATAAGTTCAGGGGCGGCGCCAGGAAGGTCAGGCCACCGGCGGCACCGGCTTTTTCCAGGGCAGCCCGCAGCGCCGTATTGGCGGCGACACCGCCGGCCACCACCAGATGTTTGCCCTCGGGCCAGGTTTCCGTGAACAGGGCGATGGCGCGCTTGGTGCGGTCGGCCACTGATTCCGCCACCGCCGTCTGGAAGGCAGCGCAGATGTCGGCCACGTCTTGCTCGCTCAGGGGCGCCGGGCGGCTTTCCACCAGCAGACGGACGGCGTTCTTCAGGCCGGAGAAACTGAAATCGCAGCCCGGCTTGCCCTTCATGGGGCGCGGCAAAGCGAAGCGGGTGGGGTCGCCTTTGTTCGCCCAGGCCTGGACCTGCGGCCCGCCGGGATAGCCCAAGCCCACCATTTTCGCCACCTTATCAAACGCCTCGCCGGCGGCGTCGTCGATGGTGGTGCCCAGGCGGCGGTATTGGCCGACGCCGAGGACCGCCAGTAACTGGCAATGCCCGCCCGAGGCCAGCAGCAGCAGATAGGGGAACGGAATATCGTGGGTCAGCCGCGCCGTCAGCGCGTGGCCCTCCAGATGGTTGACCGCCAGGAACGGTTTGTTGGCGGCCAAGGCGATGGCCTTGGCGGTCATCACGCCGACCATGACGCCGCCGATCAATCCGGGACCGCCGGTGCAGGCCACCGCGTCCAGATCGGCGAAGCTCACCCCGGCCTGGGCCATGGCCTCGCCCACCAGCCGATCCACATGTTCCAGATGGGCGCGGGCCGCGATTTCGGGGACGATGCCGCCGTAGGGGCGGTGTTCCTCCAATTGGGACAGCACCACATCGGACAGAATGGTACGGTCGTCGCGCACCAATGCGGCGGCGGTCTCATCGCACGAGGTTTCGATACCCAGGATCAGCACCGCGAAAACCCTTTCCAGAACTCTCGGCTTTTCCTACAACAGTCAGGTCATGACGTCCAAAGCAAACCACCCGCTCCTCACCATCGGCACCCGCGGCTCTCCGCTGGCG
>JACMKT010000191.1 GCA_014380005.1 Rhodospirillales bacterium | reverse complement strand
GGCCTCGCCACTTGCGCGCAATTCCGGCGCGGTGCGCTCGGAATGTGTGATGCCGCGCCCGGCCGTCATCCAGTTCAACTCGCCCGGACGGATGGGTAGCGCGGTGCCGAGGCTATCTCGGTGGTAAATCTCGCCATCGAATAGGTAAGTCACCGTGGACAGCCCGATATGCGGGTGCGGGCGCACATCCATGCCTTGGCCGAGGAGAAATTCGGCAGGGCCCGCCTGATCGAAGAAGATGAATGGCCCGACCATCTGCCGCTGCGGCGAGGGCAGGGCACGGCGGACGGAAAAGCTGCCAAGATCGCGGGCGCGCGGCACAATAATTGTCTCAATGGCGTCGCAGCTTAATTTATCACCCGGCGTCGGGTCTTCGGTCGGTTGCCAACTCATGCCGTAGATCCTTGTTTTGATGTGATCGCCAAAATTAACAACATAAAGATCGGCAGGCCGAGACACCAATAGCCGGCTCCGAGATAGCCCAGCGCGCCGAGAATAGCCCCAACCGCGAATGCGCCTGTGGCGCTTAAAAGCCCGCGTAAGCGCTGGGCTGAACCGGGCTTTGCCATGCCTCTCAACATGTCAATGGCATCGATAACCGCCTGGGTCGTGTTGCCAGTCATGATAGTGGTGGGGGGGGCGCCGGTTTCCAGCAGGCGAGAGGCCGCGTTCTGGATCGCCATCGCCGCCACACCGAGCATGCCGACGCCAATCGCGGCCCACGCATCAGGGTTTGTGAACGGCCCGAGCAGGCCGCCGCCCACCATGAACGCGGCAAGAAATACGAGTTGCGCAATTATTATCGCGGCAGTGTTCACGCCGCTTCGCGCTTGGCCACGCCGCACTGTCACCGTCACCGTCGCCACGGTGAGGATAAACACAGGTAGCGCCAAAAGCTTGGCGAGAATGCCAAGGCTGCCGCCCGCGATGCTTGCCCCGATTAGCACAAAGTTGCCTGTCACATGCGCGGTGAACAAACCAAACAATGCGATGAAGCCGACCGTATCGACAAAACCCGCCACAAAGCTAAAGCCAGCTACGGTGAATAGCGCGCGCATCTATCGCCCCCGTAATTGTAAACCTGCAACCCCTGCAAGCATGAACCCGCCGACAAGGCCAAGATGCTCAAAGAACACATTGAAATCCCGCACTCGATCAATACCGTCCTTTATCCACCACGGATGCGCAAGAAGCGTTGCCGCAACAGTAAAGCCGCTAAGAATGATCGCGCCAACGACGCTGGCGCGCCCGCCCCATAGTAAAAGCCCCGAACCAGACAGTTGAGCTGCAATGACCAGCATTGCGAAAACAGAAGCGGGCTCCAGGCCGATCAGCCCTCGCACTTCCTGCATGGCCCCCTGGAAATCGAGTATTTTGTATAGAGCTGACAACCAAAACGCAGATGTCAGCAACAAAACGGCAAGTGTGTAAAAGCCCCGCGCCACGCTAAACCGCCCAGCAGGAGCAGCCGAGGGCGCCCCAGAACGAGTTGTCCGCCACCGGCACGGAGGCACCCCATGCGCTGGCATGATTATGACCATGCACGCCGCAAGACGTGCCGCAGCCGCAGGCCACCGCCAGTTTTTGGGCGGTGGGAGCGTCCGCGCGGCGTTGATAGCCGCCAAAGGTCCGCACTGGCGACCAGTCCGGCATCGCTGGCGGCAGCGGCGGAGCCAGAGGGCCGAAATCGCCCGCGCCATGCACCACCTTGCCGCCGAGTAGCGTCAGCACGCTCTCGATGTCCTGAATTTCGTCCTCAGGCACGGAGAAGTAGTCGCGGTCGAGCACGGCCAGGTCGGCAAGCTGGCCGACCTTGATCTGGCCTTTCTTACCTTCTTCGGTGGAGAACCACGTGTTGCGCTCTGTCCATAGCCGCAGCGCGGTTTCACGGTCGAGCAGGTTGGCCTGCGGGTACATTTTTAGCCCGCCCAGCGTGCGCCCCGTCGTCAGCCAAGCCAGCGACACCCACGGATTGTAGGAGGCGACGCGGGTCGCGTCGGTCCCCGCGCCGACTTTCACGCCCGCCTCCAGCATGCGCTTAACCGGCGGCGTGCGCTCCAGGGCTTTTTCGCCATAGCGCGCCAGAAAGTCCTCGCCTTGAAACGCCATCCGGTGCTGAACGGCAATTCCGCCGCCGAGCACCGCCACACGGTCGATATTGCGGTCGGAGATCGTCTCGCAATGATCGAACATCCAATGCAGGCCGCCGATGGGCTGGTCGCGGTTGACCTTCTCGAACACATCGAGCGCGCGGGAAATGCTTTCGTCATAGGTGGCGTGCAACCGCCATGGCCACCGGTTCTCCACCAACAGCCGCACAACGGCCTCAAGCTGCCCTTCCATCTCGGGCGCTAGTTCCGGGCGCGGCTCGCGGAAATCCTCGAAATCGGCGGCGGAGAACACCAGCATCTCGCCAGCGCCGTTGTGGCGGAGGCTGTCATCGCCTTGCCCCGGCTTCACCATCTTACCCCAGCGGGTGAAGTCGGCGACCTCCTCGCCCTTTTTCTGGGTGAACAGGTTATAGGCGATGCGCAGGGTCAGTTCGCCGTCGGCATGCAGTTTCTGAATAATCTCATAATCTTCGGGGTAATTCTGGAAGCCCCCGCCCGCGTCGATGACTCCGGTGACGCCCAGCCGGTTCATCTCGCGCATGAAATGCTTGGTGGAGTTGATTTGATATTCGGGCGGGAGCGCCGGGCCTTTGGCGAGCGTTGCGTACAGAATGAGCGCGTTCGGCTTCGCGAGCAGCAACCCGGTCGGGTTGCCCTTGGCGTCGCGCTGGATTTCACCGCCCGGAGGGTTGGGAGTATCCTTGGTGTAGCCTACTGCCCGTAGCGCCGCGCCGTTCAGCAGCGCGCGGTCATACAGATGCAGGATGAACACCGGCGTCTCGGGAGACGCGGCGTTGATCTCGTCCAGCGTCGGCAGGCGCTTTTCCGCGAATTGATGCTCGGTGAAGCCGCCGACCACGCGCACCCATTGCGGCGGCGGCGTCACGGCGGCCTGGCTTTTCAGCATTTCCATGGCGCGGCCGAGCGAGCGCACCCCATCCCAGCGCAGTTCCATGTTGTAGTTCAGTCCACCGCGAATGATGTGCATGTGGCTGTCGATCAGGCCGGGGATGGCGCGGCGACCCTTCAGGTCGATGACTTTCGCGTCAGGCGACACCGCGTTGCGCACATCCTTCTGGGTTCCGACGGCTGCAAACTTGCCGCCTGAAATTCCGATCGCTTCTGGATTCGGATTCATCGCATCCAGGGTGGCGAATTTGCCGTTGATAAGGATGACGTCGGTCATGGGCGAACCTTGAGAAAATGCGTTTCCGGGCAACATGGACGCCAGCCCCAGCGCGGCCGCGCCCTTGCTGACATCGCGGCGGGTGATCGATCTCACCCCTTGTGTCCGGGGGATGGCGCGGCAATCGTTTGAATCGGATCCCACTTTAGCTACCTCTGGAGAAACTCAACGACTACGGCGTTGAAAGCCACCGCATTATCCAGTTGGGGAAAGTGACTGGCATTCGGGATGAGAACCTTTCGCGAACCCTGAATGTGACCCGTGACCAGATCAGCAATGCCCGCTGGAAACAGTTTGTCTTCAGCGCCCCAGATCACCAAGGTCGGTGCGGAAATCCGGTCCGCAACTTCTTCCAGCCGTTCGGACACGAACATGCCTTGGCCGACGGCCGCCGACGCTTGGGCATCCCCGGCGGCCATTGACGCGGCCAGCGCCTGTATCGCGAATGCGTCGGTGTGGGTTGCCGGGTCGAACCGAACATGGTCGAGCAAATTGCTCATCTCCGCGACGGTGGTGGGATAGAAGTTGACCGGCGGCTTTCCCTCGAACATCGCCTTGAACCCGGCCGCATCGACCAGGATCAGCCGGTTCACTCGGTCGGGATATGTCGCCGCAAGAGTCGCTGCGACCCACCCGCCAAGCGAGTTGCCAACGATATCGGCTTTGGCGACGTTTTCGGCATCTAGCAAAGCGATGATGGCCGCAACCTGATCGGCGATGGTGATCACTTCGCCCGACTTCGACGATTCGCCAAAGCCCAGCAGGTCTGTTGTGTAGACGCTATGTTCGGCAGCCAGCACTTGCGCCAGACCGGCCCAATCTTCCTTGTGTCCCCCGATGCCGTGAACCACGACAACAGCAGGTCCGTCCCCCACGCAGTTGTAGGCCAAAGTGGAGCCGCCAATTTGAAGCGAGCTTGAAGATGTGGAGGTCATGGGTGAGGTCCTTTTTTCGTTTGAATGAGAAGAGAGGAATATGCATCCAAGCCCTAAGACGCGATCACGGAGGCGCGGCTTATCGATAGTCGACTAGTCATTTGGACCACTCAATAATTCAGTGCACGAACTCGGCGGCATCAGGCGGCGTCCTTGCGTTGCGGTGTATGATCCTCGTGCCGGACACCAAGGATGGGCGGGGCGCATTCGGCCTTGAACCATCCGACCGTCACCGGCTTGCCCTCCAGCACACGCTTGGCGACGGGCACGATTTGCTCGCCGATGAGAATGCCGAGAAGGCCGAGAAGCGCCACCACGGGCGGCGCGGGTGATCGCACGCTGAGGAGGGCGTAAATCACGCCCACCAAAACGCCGACAGCCAGCGACAGGATGTAAAGTTTCATGATGACCTCGCTATCGCCAGCTGGTTGCTAATGTTTAATGAGAGCCGCCTTCGCTTGCATGCTCACCGAGCGCCCATTTCGAGAAGCGCACCTGGATGCCGTAAGGCGAATG
>JACMKT010000190.1 GCA_014380005.1 Rhodospirillales bacterium | reverse complement strand
GCGTTGTGGTCGATGATGTCATAGCCATGCTGCGACCCCGCCCGCGCCTTGAGGATGGGCGAGACGTACAGATGGCTGATGCCCAGGGCGGCGAGATAGGGCACCACCGCCTCGGCCTGGGCGAAGTTGAAATCGCGGTGAAGCTGAAGGCGGTAGGTGGCACGGGGAATGATCAAGGGCCGCCTCCATGCTACTGAAGGCCCCCTTGGATTCTGTCATTTCGAACGAGCCGAAGGCGAGGAGAAATCTTGCCTCAGCACATGAGCCGCCTTTTTGTCTGGCGAGATTTCTCACCCTGAAGGGTTCGAAATGACAATGAAGACGGTGGGGGCAGCTAGACCCCCAACCCCCATCAGCCGCCGCTGTTCCCGCGGCCATCCTTCAGGCGTCCCGCCAGATCGATCAGGCGGGCATCGGCCAGCACATTTTGCACATCCGCCGGGAAACGGCGGCGCCAATTGGGGTGCTGGTCGGTGGTGCCGGGCAGGTTCATCTGGGTATCCAGGCCCAAAATGTCCTCGATCTGCACCATCATCAGCTTGGATTTGGCGCGGGCCAGATACAGATGGGCGGCTTGGCTCAATCGGTCGGCATCGGCATCGGACAGCGGCCCCACGGGGAAGTCCGCCGGCAGCAGCCCCTCGGCAGCCATGGCGGCCACCAGCTTTTCGCAATCGGAGCGACGGTTGTCCCGCTCCTGCTCGCCCATGCCCTCACGCGGGTACAAATCCAGCTTTTCGCGCAAGGCCACGTCGGCGCCGCTCCAATAGCCGCGCACGCTGGGCAGATCATGGGTGGCGAAGATGGACAGGGCCGATTCGTCGAACTCGGCGGGCGATTTGAACCGGCCATCCTTTTGTTCGAAGACCATGACGCGGTAGGCGAACATGGCCATGGCGGCCATGCGCTCGCGGAAGCCTTCCGGCACGGTGCCAAGGTCCTCGCCGATGATCAGGCAGCGGTTGCGCTTGGATTCCAGCGCCACCAGCCGGAACAGATCATCCACCGGATAGCGCACATAGGCGCCCTGATCGGCGGTGGCGCCCGGCGGCACCCAATACAGGCGCTGCAACGCCATGGCGTGGTCCAGGCGCAGGGCGCCGGCATGGCGCATATTGGCGCGCATGACGCCGATGAACGGGGCGTAGGCGGCCTCACGCAAAGCAATGGGGTTGAAGGGGATCAGGCCCCAATCCTGGCCCTTGAGCGCCAGCGGATCGGGCGGTGCGCCAACGGACACGCCCAGAGACAGATTGTCCTGCTCCAGCCACGCCTCGGCGCCGTCACCGGCAATGCCGACGCCCAGATCGCGGTACAGGCCGATGCCGGCGCCAGCGGCGCGGCTACCCTCATGGGCCGCCTTGAGCTGCTGGTCAGCGACGAATTGCAGCCACCAGAAGAACTCGATGCGCTCGCGGTTTTCCAGGGTGAACCGGGCCACCTGGGGCGAGGCCGGATGACGGAAGCCCTCGGGCCACTGGCGCCAATAGCTGTTGTCTTCCTTAAGGAACTTTTCGTGCAGGGCTTCGAAGGTGCAGAACAGCTCGGCAAAGCGCCCGCCTTCCTTTTGGAAATCACGGAAGGCTTGGCCGCGCGCGTCGCCGGCTTCCAGATGCTCCTTACGGAACCAGCCATACAGCAATTCCAGCATGGGCCGGGTCAGCCGGGCCACGTCGCCATATTCCACCAGACGATAGCCGCGCACGCGGGCCAGATTGGCCTGGAAGCCGGGCGAGGCGAACATGCGCTTGGCCTCAAGGCATTCCTTGAACTCGGGGATGGCCTCGACGTCCATATAGGCGATGTTGAGGAAGCGGCGCGAGGACGGGGCGTAGGGGCTGAACTTTTCGGGCTGATTGGCGAACAGGGCGTGCAGCGGGTTGATGCCGATGGTGTCGGCGCCCAGCTTGGCGGCACCCACCGCCAGTTCCTCCAGCGCCTTATAGGTGCCGACGCCCCAATCGGTATCGGTGCGCAGGGCATAGACCTGAGTGGCAAGGCCCCAGGCGCGGTGATCGTCGGCCACCATTTCGGGCACATGGGCGCGCGCCGGGGCGACGATGACGTCCATGGAGCTTGAGCCGCCATCGGTGGCAGTCATGTGCAGGCGGTGATAGCCCACCGGAGGCAGTCCGGGCAGGCGGAAGCGCCAGCGCTTGAACAGCTTGCCGTCGATCCAGCGTTCTTCCAGCCATTCCTGGGTGTCCACCTGGAAGCTGCCGGTGTGGACCACACCCAGCTCTTCCTCCAGCCCCCAGGAGATGACGTGCTTGTCCCGCGCGCAAGACGCGGTGAAGGTGACCGAGGGCTCGCCTTGGCCTTCATCGAACACCACGACCGGTTCCAGCCAGCGGCGCCAGGGACGGGTTTCAAGCGTCTCCAGGCTGGCGGCGATGTCGGCGTCGGTGCCGACGGCAAAGCCCATGGCGGTCAGGAAGGCCTTCTTGGTGTCCACCGAAACCGGTCGCCACGTGCCGAAGAAATCCCACCAGCCTTCCTCGATGCCGGCCAGTTGTGCCAGCCGATCGAGTGCTTCAACGGAGTCCATCATTTCCCCTTATCCGCGTCGTCCAAGTACCAATCCACGCCCCACGCAGGCAGGGCGCCCACGCCCCCGTAAGTAGAATACAGCAGTCTTCCGTTGCCGGGAACGATCCCCGGCAAGGGCACCGCCGAGAAATTGGCGATGACCGTCAATGTGCTGCCGTCGCCCAGCCGCCACTGCGCCTTGAAGGCGCGCGCGCCCAGCATGTCCACCATGGTGCTGCCGCCAGCCATGCCGGCCAAGCGCGGCGCCAAATCGCGGCGGCGGATGGACAGCAGGGTGCGGACCTCACGCAGGCGATGGGCATGGGGCGGCTGGTGGGCTTCGGCCCAATCCAGCTTGGATTTGGCAAAGGTCAACGGGTCCACCGGATCGGGGATCTTCGCCGCGTTCTTGCCCTGGAATTGGGGAAAATGCTCGAACTCGCGGCGGCGGCCCTGGCGCACCGACTTGGCCAGCTCGGGGCCGAAATCGCAGAAATACAGGAACGGCGTGGACGCCCCCCATTCCTCGCCCTGGAACAACATGGGCGGCTGGGGGCTGAGCAGCAGCAAGGCGGTAACCGCATGAACCGCCGGCAGGGGCGCCAGCGCGTCGATGCGGTCACCCAAAGCGCGGTTGCCGATCTGGTCATGGTTCTGCAAGAAGGCCATGAAGGCGCCGGGCGGCAATTGCCGCGAGGGCTCGCCCCGCCGGGCGCCGTTGCGGTGCTCGGAGGCCTCGCCCTGATAGGCGAAGCCCTCGGTCAGGCAGCGCACCAAATGGGCCATGGGATCGGGGGCGTAGTCACGATAATAGCCCCCCGCCTCGTCGGTCAGCAGGCGGTGCAGGCAGTGATGGATGTCGTCATTCCACTGGGCGGTGTAATGGCGCGGGCGACCCTTGCCGTCGCGCGACAGCAGATGGGCGGCATTGTCGTCATTCTCCAGCACCAGATGGATGTGGCGGTCGGGCAATTCGGCGCGGACCCGCTCGGCCAATTCCTCCAGCACGGTCTTGACGCTGTCGTCCACGATGGAATGGACCGCATCCAGGCGCAGGCCGTCCAGATGGAACTCCTCCAGCCAGTACAGCGCGTTATGGATGACGAACTCACGCACCGGCTTGGCGTCGGCGCCATCGTAATTCACCGCCTGGCCCCAGGGCGTGTGGTGACGACCGGTGAAGAAGCGCTTGGCGGTGGCGTGGAGGTAATTCCCCTCGGGGCCGAAATGGTTGTAGACCACGTCCAGCATGACCATCAGGCCTTTGGCGTGGGCCGCGTCCACCAGGGCCTTCAAATCCTCGGGCCGGCCATAGCTGGCCTCGGGCGCATAAAACAGCACGCCGTCATAACCCCAACCGCGTTCGCCGGGAAATTCCGCCACGGGCATCAGCGAGAGGACGGTGACGCCCAGCTCGGCCAGATAATCCAGCTTGTCCATGATGGCGCGGAAGGTGCCTTCGGGGGTGAAGGTGCCCACATGCACTTCGTAGACAACCGCCTCTTCCCACGGGCGCCCGGTCCAGGCTTCGTCGGCCCAGTCATAGGCATCCGGGTCCACAATTTCGGACAGATTGTGCACGTCATCGGGCTGATGGCGCGACGCCGGGTCGGGCAATGTCAAATCGCTGACGCGGAAGCCGTAACGCGCCCCCGCCCCTACTCCCGGCACCACGATTTCCGCCCAGCCGTCAGCATCCTTGGGCATGATGTGATCGGGCTGGCCGGGCATATGCAGCTTCACGTCGCCGCAATCGGGAGCCCACAGCCGGAAGCGGGTGCCGCCGGGGTTTAGGGTGGTCCCGAACGGCATGACGTGGTTGCGGCGCATTTACTGCTGGCTCCGGTTTCCGTTACGACGCCGCAGCACCGCCAGAGAGTGAGGCTTCAACGGGAAGCGGGCGCCGGCATCGCAGATTTCATCGGCCAGGATGGGCTCAACCCGGGCGGTGTCGATGACGACCTCCCAGCTTTTGCCCAATTGGACCGGCGGCAGGGTGTAGAAGATGATTTCCGTATAGGCGTTCAGCAGCACCATGAAGGTGTCGTCCGCATCCTCGCGGCCCGTCACCGAATCCACCGCGCAGGATTCGCCGCCCAGCACGAAGCCCAGCGAGCGGGCATAGGGCAGCGTCCAATCGGCTTGGCTCATCTCGCGGCCCTCGGGCGTCACCCAGGTGATGTCCTTAAGCGCGCTGCCCGGCATGCGGCGGCCCTCGAAGAAGCGGGGGCGGCGGAACACCGGGTGGTCGCGGCGAAGCTTGATCAGCGCACGCACGAATTCCAACGTCTCGGCATCGATGTTGTTCCAATCGATCCAGCCGACGTCGTTATCCTGGCAATAGGCATTGTTGTTGCCGCCCTGGCTGCGGGCGAACTCATCGCCGGCCAGCAGCATGGGCACGCCTTGGGACAGGAACAGGGTGGCGAGCATGTTGCGCATCTGCTGACGGCGCAGTCCGTGAATACGTTTGTCCTCGGTCGGGCCTTCATGGCCGCAATTCCACGCGTAATTGGCGTCGGTGCCGTCGCGGTTGTGCTCGCCGTTGGACTCGTTGTGTTTGCGGTCATAGCTGACCAGATCGGCCATGGTGAAGCCGTCATGGCAGGTGACGAAGTTCATGGACGCCCACGGACGCCGCCCGCCCCAGCCGAACATGTCGCTGGACCCGGTCAGACGCGAGGCAACCTCGCCGATCATGCCGCCATCGCCCTTCCAGTAACGCCGAACGGTGTCGCGGTACTGGCCGTTCCATTCCGACCAGCCGGGCGGGAAGCCGCCCAAACGGTAGCCGTCGCCGCCGATGTCCCACGGCTCGGCGATCATCTTGACCCGCGACAGCACCGGGTCCTGGCGCACGGCGTCCAGGAAGCCCGACCCGCCGTCGAAGCCCGATTTCTCGCGGGCCAGGGACGCCGCCAGATCGAAGCGGAAGCCGTCCACATGCATGTCCTCGACCCAATAACGAAGCGAGTCCATGACCATCTGCAACACGCGCGGATGGCTCAGTTGCAGCGTGTTGCCGCAGCCGGAATAGTTTTCGTACCAACGCTCCTGGCCGGGGACCAAGCGGTAATAGCTGGCGTTGTCGATGCCCTTGAAGCTGAGCGTCGGCCCCAGTTGATTGCCCTCGGCGGTGTGGTTGTAGACCACGTCCAGGATGACTTCGATCCCAGCCTCGTGCAGGCGCTGGACCATGGTCTTGAAATCGCCGTGCGGGCTGGCGCCGTAATAGCGCGGGTCGCAGGCGAAATAGCCCAGGGTGTTGTAGCCCCAGTAATTGCGCAGGCCCTTCTCGGTCAGATGACGCTCGTCCATATAGGCCTGGACCGGCAGCAGCTCGACGCTGGTGATGCCCAGCTTGACCAGATGGTCGATCACCGCCGGCTGGCCTAGCCCCAGGAAGGTGCCCCGGTATTGCGGCCCCACTTCCGGGTGGCGCATGGTGAAGCCGCGCACATGGGCCTCGTACAGGATGGTTTCCGGCCACGGCACGTTGGGCCGGCGGTCTTCGCCCCAAGTGAACGCGGTATCCAGCACCTGGCACTTGGCCTGGAAGCGCGCATTGTCGCGCCGGTCCATGACAAGGTCTTGCTTGCTTGAGGCCAGCTTGAAGCCGAAATGGGTGTCCGACCAGATCACCGTGCCCGACATGGCCTTGGCGTAGGGGTCGATCAGCAGCTTATGCGGATTGAACCGATGCCCGTTCATGGGGTCGTACGGCCCATGCACCCGATAGCCGTACAGCAGACCGGGCCGCGCCTCGGGCAGATAGCCGTGCCAGACCTCGTCGGTATATTCCGGCAAGGCCAACCGCTCGACCTCGCGGCCGTGATGGTCGAACAGGCACAGCTCCACCTTCAGGGCGTGGGCCGAGAACAGGGCGAAATTGACCCCATGGCCATCCCAGGTCGCCCCGAGGGGATAGGGTGAGCCGGGCCAAATGCGGCGGCGGGTGGTCATGAATGGTCTAGTCCTAGAATGTTACCGCCCGCGCTTGAAGATCACCGCAGCCAAGGGCGGCAGGGTGACGTTCAGCGAATATGGATGGCCGTGCCACGGCACTTCCTCGGCATGGCGCCCGCCCTCGTTATGGACGTTGCCGCCGCCATACCATTCGGAATCCGTGTTCAGCAGCTCGTGGTAGAAGCCGCCATGGGGCACGCCGATGCGGTAGCCCTCGCGCACCACGGGGGTGAAGTTGC
>JACMKT010000189.1 GCA_014380005.1 Rhodospirillales bacterium | reverse complement strand
TGGTTCTTGGACCATTGGATGAAATCGGCCACGATCAGGAAGTAGCCGGGGAAGCCCATCTGCTCGATGACGCCGATTTCGTAATCGATACGTTCGCGATACGGCTTGGCGGCGTGCTGTTTTTCCTCGTCGGTCATGCCGGGCTGGAACACGTGCTTTTCCAGCCGCGCGTCCAGACCTTCCCAACACTTCTTGCGCAGCACCTCCACTTCCGTCAGCCCATCCATGCGGAAGGGCGGCAGCAGCGGCTTGCGCTTGGCGACCATGTAGGCCGAGCGCTGGGCGATGATTAGTGTGTTGTCGCAGGCCTCGGGCAGATCGGCGAACAGAGCGCGCATTTCCGCCGGAGATTTGAAGTAATGCTCCGGGGTCAGGCGGCGGCGTTCATCCTGGGAAACGTAGGCGCCATCGGCGATGCAGATCAGCGCGTCATGGGCCTCGTACATGGAACGATCGGCGAAATAAGGTTCGTTGGTGGCGACCAGGGGCAAATCGTGCTTGTAGGCCAGCTCCACCAGCGCCGGTTCCACCAAATCTTCCGCCGCCAGCCCGTGGCGCTGCAATTCCACATAAATGCGGCCAGGGAAGGCCTGGGCCAGACGGACCAAAGCGATCTCGGCCTTGTCGCGCTGCCCGTCCGTCAATAGGCGGTTGACAGGACCACTCATGGCGCCGGTCAGCAGGATCAGACCGCCCGACAAGGATTCCACGTCATGCAGGGTGATTTGCGGCGTTTCGCCCGCTTCCGTTTCAAGAAACGCTTTCGAAACGAGCTTCAGCAGATTGGCGTAGCCCAGTTCCGACTGGCACAGCAGCACCACCCAATCGGGATCAGGACGGCGGCCATCCTTGGACGGCGCCTCGCCCTCGCGCCGGATCGCCACCTGACAGCCGACGATGGGCTGAACGCCCACATCGGCCATGGAGGTACAGAACTCCAGCGCGCCGAACAGATTGCCCGTATCGGCGATGCCGACGGCAGGCATGGCCATCTTGTCGCACAGCTTGGCCAGCTGCTTGATCTTGATGGCGCCTTCCGACAGGGAATAGGCGGTGTGGACGCGAAGGTGGACGAAGTCAGCGTGAATAGGCATGGCCTATTGTGACGGCTCCGCCCCCTCTTGGGCAACAGCATCGTGCCAATATGTGTCGAGATCGCCCTTCACCACGTCCACCACGTCACGGTCCAGCTTGCCGCCGAACACCATGCCGTCAAGGATGGCGACGATGTCGTCGGGCTTGAGCGGCTGGCGGTAGGGCCGGCGCTGTGCCAAGGCTTGCAGCACGTCGGCCACGGCGATGATGCGGGCTTCCAGGGGAAGGTTCAGCGCCTCGCGGTGGAACGGATAGCCATGGCCCGAGACATATTCGTGATGGAAGGCCGCCCATTGCGCCACTGGCCCGTCGCCGAAGACGCGGCGCAGGACCTCAAAGGTGTCGAAGGCGTGGCGCGCCATGCGGCGGCGTTCGTCGGCGGTCAGCGGCCCCTGCTTCTCCAGCAATTCATCGGGAATGCGCAGCTTGCCCAGATCGTGCAGCAGCGCCGCCACCTCAATGATATCCAGCGCCATGGGCGTCAGGCCGAAATGCCTCCCCAGCCGGATTGCGACAGCGGCAACCCCCAGGGAATGGCGTTCCGTATAGGGGCTTTTGGCGTCGATGATGCGACCGAACATGGCCGACAACGCCTTGATTTCCGCCATGGAGAGCGTCACCGGCGTAGCGCCGATGGAGAGGTCCAGCACGCGTTCGCGCAAGGTGGGGTCTTCCTGAGCGAACCAGAAGGACTCGCGGCAGGCTTCCTCGCGGAAAACCGCCATCAATTCGGGAGCGAAATGGCTGCCTTCATAGCAGCTCAGCACATCCACCACCGGACGGCCTTCAGCCACGCCACGCGCGCGGACGGAATCCGCACGATCCACCAGATAAATCAGATTGGCGGACAGGGCCACGCTGCTGTCAACACCGCGTTGACGAAGTTCCGCCCATGGGGTGTGGTGCTCCAGCACGATGGGCGCCAGATGGGCCAGGGGCGGCACTGATCCAAGATAGGCGAAGCCCCGTTCGCAATGGGCGTGCTCGCCCTCCCACATGAGTTCGTTGATGATGGCACGGTGTTCGCGGGTGGAGGATACGCCGCAATCATGCATCAACCCGGCCTGCACCAGCAGGTGGATGCGTTCCGGTTCCCATTCCAAAGCGGTGGCGCACATGGCGGCCATCAGGGCGACGCGGTGGCCGTGGCCGATTTCGTCCACACCGATGAAATCCAGCGCATCGGAAAGGGCCAATACGGCGCGGTCAAGATCGACGGAGAGAGTGGCAGGCACGGCGGCGGCTTTAAGCGGCATGGCGGCCTCCTTCACTGCGTCCAGTATATACCAAAAGCCGCCGCGGAGAAGGGGCTGCGCACAATCAGAAAGCTCTACCGCTTCCTTCCAACAATGCGCCCAAGGCGTCGAGCACAGCACAATCGCCGTCGCGCACACGGATTTCGGCCCCGCCGCCGCTCAACTCCTGCACCTTGCAGTCAAGTGTGGAGTGGTTCTTCATCAGCCACATCAAGGCGCGGTCACGCTCCGCCGCCGAGACCTCCAGCACCATGGGGTAGTCGTTGAACCACATGCGGCAGCCCCCTACCCCTCCACCAACGCCCCGTCCTGCATGCGGATGACGCGGTCCATGCGGCGGGCCAGATCGGGGTTATGGGTGGCGATCAGGGCGGCGACGCCCGACGACCGCACCAGCCCGATGAGTTCGTTGAACACGCCCTCGGCGGTGTGCGGGTCCAGATTGCCGGTGGGTTCGTCGGCCAGCAGGACCTTGGGGTCGTTGGCGAGCGCCCGGCAGATGGCGACGCGTTGCTGTTCACCGCCCGACAATTGGCCGGGACGGTGTTCGGCGCGCGCCTTCAGGCCCATGCGTTCCAGCAGGTTCAGGCCGCGCTCGCGGGCCACCGCGCGGGTCTTGCCGGCGATCATCTGCGGCAGGATGACGTTCTCGATGGCCGAGAATTCCGGCAGCAGGTGATGGTACTGGTAGACGAAGCCCAGATGGGAGCGGCGCAATTGGGTGCGGCGGTCGTCGCCCAGCTTGCTGCACGCCTCGCCCGCCAGCCAGACCTCGCCCTCATCGGGACGTTCCAGCAAGCCGGCGATGTGCAGCAGGGTGGATTTGCCGGCGCCCGACGGGCCGACCAAGGCGACGATCTCACCCGGACGGATGGCGAGGGCAGCGCCGTTCAGCACATGCAGGACATCCTTGCCCTGGGTGAAGCTGCGCCGGACCCCGTCCAGCTTCAGGCCGGTGATGGGGCTATTCATAGCGCAGGGCCTCCACCGGATCGAGATTGGCCGCGCGCCAGGACGGGTAGATGGTGGCGGCGAAAGACAGGCCCAGGGCCATCAGCACCACGGCAACCACCTCGCCCGTATCCACGCGGGCGGGCAATTGGGTCAGGAAGTAGATTTCGGCGGCGAACAGCTCGCGCCCGATGATGGCTTGGATGATCTGGCGGATATTTTCGATGTTGGTGGCGAAGGACACGCCCAGAAGGGTGCCGAACAATGTCCCCACCACACCCACCGAGGCGCCCGACAGGAAGAAGATGCGCATGATGGTGCCGCGGGTGGCCCCCATGGTGCGCAGGATGGCGATGTCCCTGCCCTTATCCTTCACCAGCATGATCAGCGACGAGATGATGTTGAAGGCCGCCACCACGATGATCAGCGTCAGGATCAGGAACATGACATTGCGTTCCACCTGAATGGCATTGAAGAAGTTGGCGTTGGCCTGCTGCCAGTCATAGATGCGGACATTGCCCTTGGCGAGGCGATAGATCTCGCCGCGCAACTCGGGAACCTTGTCGGGATTATCGACGAAGACTTCGATCTGGCTGACCGCATTGGGCATTTTGAAATAGGTCTGCGCGGCGTCCAGCGGCATGAAGACGAAGCCGGAATCGTATTCGAACATGCCGATATTGAAGGTGCCGGCAATGGTATAGCCGCGCATGCGCGGCATGGTGCCAAACGCTGTGGCGTTGCCCTTGGGCGAGATCAGCGTGATGGTGTCGCCCACGGTGACGCCCAGCTTTTCCGCCAGCCGATAGCCGATCAGCACCGATTCGCCAGACTTGAACTCATCCGCCGAACCGCTAAGACCCTTGCGGATGATATCGCGGCCCAGCAGATCGTCGGGCCGCACCCCGCGCACAATGGCGCCCGATGCCGCCGCCGGCGAGGTCACCATCACCTGGCCCTCAACCGTGGGAATGGCGCGGGTGATGCCGGGCAGCCGGCGCAGGGCCTCGGCCAACGGATCGTAATCCGTCAGCACCGGCCCAACGCCGTGAATGCCCATATGGCCGTTCAGACCCAGAATGCGTGACAGCAATTCCTGGCGGAAGCCGTTCATCACCGCCATGACCACGATCAGGGTGGCCACCCCCAGGCCGATGCCCAGCAAAGAGAACCCGGCAATGACCGAGATAAAGCCCTCCTTACGGCGGGCGCGCAGGTAGCGGAACGCCACCATCCTCTCGAAGGCATCGAACATGGGGGCTGGTTCCTTACGCGGTCAGAAGGGCGAGCGCCGCTTCCACCGACAGTTCCTGCTTGTCGCCGGTCTGGCGATTCTTCAGCTCGACGATGCCGTTGGCGACGCCCTTGGGGCCGGCCACCAGCTGCCAGGGCAGACCGATCAGATCCATATCGGCGAACTTCACGCCTGCACGGTCGTCGCGGTCGTCATACAGCACCTCGACGCCCTGTTCGGACAGGGTGCGGTACATGTCCTCGCAGACCTTGTCGCAGGCCGCGTCGCCGGTCTTCAGATTGATCAGGCCAACCTTGAACGGAGCCACCGCTTCCGGCCACATGATGCCCTTATCGTCGTGATAGGCTTCGATGATGGCGCCCATCAGACGCGACACGCCGATGCCGTACGAGCCCATTTCCACCGGCACGGGATTGCCGTCGGGACCAGCCACCACGGCGCCCATGGCCTTGGAATATTTGGTGCCGAAATAGAAGATGTGGCCAACCTCAATGCCGCGGGCCGACTTCAGACGCTCGGGCGGCGGGCAATTGGGGTCGTTGGGGTCGTGCTTTTCGTCGGTGACGGCGTACAGCTTGGACAGCGCCTCAAGATCGATGGCGTCCTTGGCGGCCAGTTCGTCATAGGCCACGTCATAGAACACGCCGGACTCGCCGGTCTCGGCCAGCACGTGGAATTCGTGGGTCAGATTACCGCCGATGGCGCCGGAATCGGCGGCCATGGGCACGGCGGTCAGGCCCATGCGCTTGAAGGTCTTCAAATACGCATTGAACATCTTCTCGTAGGACCGCTTGGCGCCTTCGAAATCCAGATCGAAGGAATAGCTGTCCTTCATCAGGAACTCGCGGCCGCGCATGATGCCGAAGCGCGGGCGGACCTCGTCACGGAACTTCCACTGGATGTGGTAAAGGATCTTGGGCAGCTCGCGATAGCTTTTGGCGTTGTCGCGGAAGATCTGGGTGATCAATTCCTCGTTGGTCGGGCCATACAGCATCTCGCGGTCATGGCGGTCGTTGAACCGCAGCATTTCCTTGCCATAGGCTTCGTAGCGCCCGCTTTCCTTCCAGATGTCCGCCGATTGGATGGTCGGCATCAGCAATTCCTGCGCACCGGCGGCGTCCTGCTCCTCGCGCACGATCTGCTCGATCTTCTTCAGCACCCGCCAGCCCAAAGGCAGCCACGTATAAATGCCGGACGCCGACTGACGGATCATGCCGGCCCGCAGCATCAGACGGTGCGAGGCGATCTGCGCCTCAGCCGGGGTCTCCTTGAGGGTCGGCAGAAAATAGGTGGAGCGGCGCATGGACATCCTCGGGAAATGGAAATCGCGGGGCGGCGAGTGTCGCCCCGTGGAAAATCAGACTTTAGGCAATGCGTGAGGGGATGACAAGCCGCCCAGCGTCAACTTGACTGACGCGCGCCGACGGTTGTCCCTGCGGTTAGCGCACGCCTCGTTTGGCACACGCCTGCGCCAAATCGCGCTGTTCGGCCCCGCCCAGGGGCTCGCCGTTGAAGGTGAAGCTGTTCTTGGCGATGTCGTAGCGCACGGTGCCCACATTCATGGTGGAATCGCCCAGGCCACGGGTGGCGTAGGCGGCACCCGACATGGGCTTGATGGTCAGCGGAATTTCCAGCACATCAGGCAGCAGGTTCGGGATGGCGTTGGCGCCACTGCCCGGAACGTCGGCGGGCGCCACCTTGCGGCCATTTACCCCCTCACCCGGCTTGAACGCCACATCGGCAGAGGGCGTGTGCTGCACCAGCCGCGAGCAATCCACCTTGGTGATGGTGATGCGCACCGGCTCTTGCCCATAAGCCGGAAGCCCGAAGCCCAACAGGGCGGCGACAGGGACCGCGATAAAATAGCGATGCATGGACTTGTCCCTTCTGGGAATACTCGTTGCAAGCGTGCCTGAGGACGCACCCATCTTCAAGGTTATCCACCGCTCACGTAATTTTGAAAAAAAAAGTTAGTGACGCGCGTTAGGAAATTGCGTAAAGTCCTTCTCACGCCCAATACGGGACCCGGGGAAGATCGAAAAGACACCCTAGGGATGCGGCTCAAGTTTAGGGAGGAGTCGCCGACGGCCTCGGCCGTAAGGCGCGGGAGACGCAGGGATGGCAAGATCAGCAATGGTCTTGCCATTTTGCATTTCAGGGCTTGGTATCCTTCAGCCATGCGGGCTGAAGCGGCAGGATGCGGGCGAAGGCCGGGCAATCCTCGCGATGGGCGCCGGGCAGAGTGCCGATGCTCATCAAAAACTCGTTCACCACCTCGCCGCCCATGAAGACGAAGGTCTGCTTGAACAGCTTGACCCATTCGTCCTTGCTGCGCGGCTGATGCAGCCCGATCCAGGCCGCGAACGAGCCATGGGTGTTGCGCAAGGCCTGAAGCCGGCGGGCGTTCTCGATCACCGCGTCGATCTTGCGGCCATTGCGGATGATTCCGGCATCGGCCATCAGCCGGGCGCGGTCGTCGGCGCCGTACAGGGCAATCCGGTCCACGTCGAAGCCATGGAATGCGGCGACCAGGGCCTCGCGCTTCTTAAGAACAATCAGCCAGGACAGGCCAGCCTGGAAGATTTCCAGGGTCAAACGCTCGAACAGCGCCCGTTCGTCGGCGATGGGAACGCCGTACTCATGGTCATGATAGGGGCCATGGAACGGATGGCCGGGGGCGACGTCGCAATACCAGCTCATATCGCCCCCTTATAGACTCAGGCCTGTTCCAGCTCGACCAGCGTGCCGCAGAAATCCTTGGGATGCAGGAACAGCACTGGCTTGTCATGGGCACCGATCTTGGGCTCGCCATCGCCCAGAACACGGGCGCCGCTGGCCTTCATCTTGTCGCGGGCGGCGTAGATGTCGGCCACTTCGTAGCAGATATGGTGAATACCGCCCGACGGGTTCTTTTCCAGGAAGCCGGCGATGGTGGATTTCTCACCCAGCGGGTACAGCAATTCGACCTTGGTGTTGGGCAGCTCGACGAAGACCACGGTGACGCCATGGGCGGGCTGGTCCAACGGAGCGGAAACCTTGGCGCCCAGGGTGTCGCGGTAAAGTTTGGTGGCCGCCTCGAGGTCGGGGACGGCAATGGCCACGTGGTTCAGCTTTCCGATCATCGGGTCCTCGTCAGGGTTGTGTTGCTGCGATTCCTATAGCACATACGTGACTTAAGGAAAATGCAGCGGTCATTTGCTTTTAGAGTCTTGCGCGCGCGGAACCTTCGGACTACCACATTCCATCGCCCCGCCGCCGCCCCTCCCCTTACGGCATCGGAGACTACCGTGCAGGACCCCTCGCTCGAAGCCGACGACCGCGCGCCCCCCGAGGAGCCGACGCTGTTCTTTGGCGGTGAAATGAGCCTGTGGTCCAAGCTCGTCAACGGGCTGGGGCTGGCCGTAATGACGATTTCAGCCGTCTGTTTCGTCTGGTTCATGAGTTCGTTGCCGCGAATCGAAGGGCGCATTCCCATCAAAGGACTGCAATTGCCGGTCCAGGTGGCACGCGACCATGCGGGAATTCCCCGCGTCACCGCCCGCTCGACCCATGACGCCTATTTCTCCATGGGCTGGGTTCACGCCCAGGACCGCATGTGGCAGATGGAGATGCAGCGGCGCGTGGGTGCCGGGCGGCTGTCCGAGCTGATCGGCGAAAAGGGCCTCGCCAATGACCGCTTCATGCGCACGCTGGGCATCTACCGCTTAGCCCAGGCCAATGTGGAGCGCCTGGATAAGCCCACGCGCGAGGCGCTGGAGGCCTATGCCGATGGCGTGAACGCGTGGCTGCGCGACCACAACCACCGCCTGCCGCCCGAATTCGTCGTCCTGGGCGCCCATCCCGAGCCATGGACTCCCGCCGATTCCCTGGTGTGGGGCCGGCTGATGTCGCTGCAATTGACCAATAATTGGCGCGACGAGGTGTTGAAGGCCAAGCTGGCCGGGCGCATAGACCCCCGCCGCTTGGGCGATCTGTGGCCCAACTATCCCGAAGACGCCCCGATCACCCTGGCCGCCGCCACCGCCGATGCCGTGCTGGCCGCCATTCCCGAAACGGCGGAGCCCCATTTAGCCTCCAACGTCTGGGCCGTGGCAGGCAGCCGCACCGCCAGCGGCAAGCCGCTGCTGGCCAACGACCCCCATCTGGGCTTCCAGGCGCCGGTGCAATGGTATCTCATGTCGGTGGACGCCCCCGGACTGAGCTTGACCGGCGCCACCATTCCCGGCGTGCCGTTCCACCTGATCGGCCATAACGGCCGCATTGCCTGGGGCACCACCACCACCCATGCAGACACTGTCGATCTGTTCGTGGAAAAGCAGGTGGATGCGGATAGCTATCAGACCCCGCAAGGCGTTGAACGCTTCATCCGCCGCGACGAGGTGATCCACGTCAAGGGCGCCGCCGACGAGACCCTGGCGGTGCGCGCCACCCGCCATGGTCCGGTGATCTCGGATCTGACCGCCAAGGATCTGGCGAAGACCGGTGAGGTGGTCGCTTTCCGCGCCACCGCGCTGGAGGCCGAGGATCTGACCGCCCAGGCCTTCCACAAGATCAACCGCGCCATCGATTGGCGCAGCTTCACCACCGCGCTGAAGGACTTCCACAGCCCGGTTCAGAATCTGGCCTTCGCCGACACAACAGGAACTATCGCCTTCGCCACCGCAGGCCGGGTGCCGTTGCGCAAAAGCGGCGATGGCAGCGTACCGGCGCGGGGCTGGACCAGCGAAGGCGATTGGACCGGCTGGATTCCGGCGGACAAGATGCCCGCTCAGGTGAACCCCAAATCGGGCAAGCTGGTCAATGCCAACAACAAGGTGACGCCGGAGCGCTATCCCTACTCCATCGCCAGCGCATGGCCCGAGGGCTTCCGCGCCCAACGCATCGGCGAGATGATCGAGGCCAAGAAGGGCCTGACCGTGGACGACATGGCCGCCATGCAGCTGGACCAATTGTCCCTGGCGGCCATGGAGCTGAAAGATTTGCTGGGCACGCCCGAAACCAAGGAGGCCCGCGCCGCCGAAGCCGCCCGCATGATCGCCGCCTGGGATGGCCACGTCTTACGCGACCGGGCAGAGCCGCTGATCTTCGCCGCATGGCAGGATGAATTATGGCGCGGCATCTTCGCCGACGAATTGGGTGACGACTTTAAATCCTTCCAATCCGTGCGCCCCTATGTGCTTGCCAACGTCCTGACCAGCCGCCGCCACTGGTGCGACGACGTCAACACCACGGACGCGGAATCCTGCGAGCAGCTAAGCGCCAAGGCGCTGGAACGGGCCGTGGAGTCCCTGAGTGCCCGGCACGGCCAATCCATGGCCACGTGGAAATGGGGCAACGACCATGTGGCGATGTTCGAGAATCCGGTGCTCAGCCAAATTCCGCTGGTCGGCAAGCTGGCAAATTCGCAAATCGCCACCGATGGCGACGATTTCACCGTCAACCGGGGCACCTATCTCCCAAAGAGCTTCCGCCATCTGCACGGCGCGGGGTTGCGGGTGGTCTATGACCTTGCCGATCTATCCAAGAGCCGGTTCATCATCGCCACCGGCCAGTCCGGCAACCCTTTGTCCCGCCATTACGACGACATGATCAGTGCGTGGCGCGACAATAAGGGGCTGGTGCTCGACCGGCGCACGGAAACCAAGGCGGTGCTGCGTTTGGAGCCGGGATATTGAGCATCACCCTGGCCGACATCCAGTCGGCTGCTGTGTCCATCGCCGGGTCCGTGGTGCGGACACCTTCGGTCAATGCCCCCGCTTTGGCCGACATCCTGTCCGCCGGCCAAGTGGTACTGAAGCTTGAGAACCAGCAGCTCTCGGGCTCGTTCAAGGCGCGCGGTGCTTTGGTCCGCCTGCTGGCGTTGACCGAGGACGAATGCCGGCGCGGCGTCATCGCCATGTCCGCCGGCAACCACGCCCAGGGCGTCGGCCTGCACGCGCGCCGCCTGGGCATCACCGCCACCATCGTCATGCCGTGCTCGACCCCGTTCACCAAGGTGCAGCGCACCGAGGCCCTGGGCGCCAAGGTGGTGCTTGAGGGCGACAATCTGTCGGAAGCGGAAAGCCACGCCCGCGCTTTGGCCCAACAGCACGGCCTGACCTTCATCCATCCCTATGACGATGCCCACATCATCGCCGGCCAAGGCACGGTCGGGCTGGAGATGATGGCCGACCATCCCGATCTGGACATCCTGGTGGTGCCGGTGGGCGGCGGCGGCTTGGCCTCGGGCATTGCCATCGCCGCCAAGACCCTGTCGCCCACCATCCACATCATCGGGGTGCAGGCGGTGGCCTATGCCACCATGGTGCGCAAGCCGGCCCTGCACGATTTCCCGCTAGCGTCGGTGCAAACCCTGGCCGAAGGCATCGCGGTCAAACGGCCCGGCGGGCTGACCAAGCCGCTCATCGACCAATGGGTGGACGACGTGGTGTCGGTGGACGAAGCGGGCATCGAACGCGCGGTGGAATTGCTGGTGGAGCGCCAGAAGCTGGTGGTCGAAGGCGCTGGCGCCGCGCCCTTGGCCGCCATGCTGGCCGAACCGGAGCGGTTTCGCGGCAAGAAGGTGGGCGTGGTCATCTCCGGCGGCAATATCGACAACCGGCTGCTGGCGTCGATCCTCATGCGCGGGCTGGTGCGCGCGGGCCGGCTGGCCCGGCTGCGCATCGAGATATCCGACGCCCCCGGCACCTTGGCAAAGGTCTCCAGCCTGATCGGCGCCAATGGCGGCAATATCCTGGAAATCTATCACCAGCGCCTGTTCCAGGACGTGCCGGTGAAATACGCCGAACTGGACGTGGTGGTGGAAGCCACCGACACCAGCCATCTGCGCGCCATGATCGACGCCCTCAATCAGGCCGGCATGCCGGCCCGCCTATTGGGCTCCAACGCGACGGGGGTTGAATGAAAAAGGGCGCCCGAAAGCGCCCTGTTCCCTAGACCTTGCCCACCGGCGGCGGCGGGCCGTAATCCATGTAGGCGCCACGGAAATAGACCAGCGGCGAGCCGCCTTCCTGATGGGTCAGGTGCTGGACCTCGCCGATCAGGATCAGATGATCGCCCCCCACCACGGTGTTCACCAGCTTGCATTCCAGGCTGGCGATACAGCCGGTCAGCAGCGGAACGCCCGACACGCCCGGTTCCCAGTTCACACCAGTCCACTTATCCTCGGACCGGCCGGCGAAGCGGATGGACAGGTCACGCTGGCTTTCCGACAGCACGTTGATGCCGAAGCTGCCAAAGTTCTTGAACGATTCGATGCTTGAGGTCTTGAGCCCCATGCAGAACAGCACCAACGGCGGTTCAAGCGAAAGCGAAGAGAATGCGCTGACGGTAACGCCGCACGGCGCCTTGGTTTCGGGCTGCAGGGTGGTGACAACGGTCACACCCGTGGCAAAACACCCCAGAGCCTTACGGAAAGAACGCAGGTCAAGTGACATTGGCACGCTCGGCTGAAAGCGGAAGGGATACGTCGTCAGAGATTAATAAGGATTGGTGTCCGGGGTCAAATGCCACCATGCGCAAAACAGCCTGTGCGTCGCCAAAGCCCAATTTTTTCCACCGCAACCGCAGTTGACTCGCGACATTCAGAAGGAATTATAGCATCCTCCGGTACGATCTGATGACGAGTCTGGTCCAGTCTGGACCACAACAGGGGAAGTGAATGTTCGCGATCATCGGCATCGTGGTCACCATCGTCAGCGTCATCGGCAGTTACGCCGCGGGTGGCGGCCATCTTGGCGTGCTCTGGCAGCCCTTCGAATTCACTATCATTCTGGGCGCCGCCGTCGGATCAGTTCTTCTGGGTAACCCAAAATCCACTGTCCTAGGCATTCTCAAACACCTTGGGATGGTCTTTAAGGGGCCGCACCACAACCGTGACAGCTACATCGAACTGCTGTCCATGATGTATGCGGTGTTCAAGCTGGCCAAGACCAAGGGCGACCTTGCCTTGGAAAGCCATGTGGAAAAGCCCGACGAAAGCCCGCTTTTCGGCAAATTCCCCAATTTCAATGCCGACCACCACACCCGCACCTTCCTGTGCGACTATCTGCGCCTGCTGACCTTGGGCACGTCCAACGCCCACGAATTGGAATCCATTATCGACGGCGAATTGGAATCCCACCACAAGGTCTATCATGAGATTTCCCACGCCGTGAATTTGATGGCCGACGCCATGCCGGCGCTGGGCATCGTCGCCGCCGTGCTGGGCGTGATTCACACCATGGGCTCCATCACCGAGCCGCCGGAAGTGCTGGGCCACCTGATCGGCGCGGCGCTGGTGGGCACCTTCTGCGGCGTGCTGTTCTCGTACGCGTTCTTCGCGCCCATCGCGCGTAACCTGCAGATGTCCTTCGATTCGGACCATTACTACCTGCTGGCCATCAAGTCCGGCCTGCTGGCCCACATGCAGGGCTATGCGCCGCAGGTGTCCATCGAGTTCGCCCGCAAGATCCTGCCCGACGAGCTGCGGCCTAGCTTCCAGGAACTGGAAGAGACCGTCACCAATCTGCCGCCAGATTGATTTAAGGTAGAGTTTCCGCCTCATGGCCGAACAGCAGATCATCATCAAACGCTACAAGAAGGTGGCCGGTGGCCATCATGGTGGCGCCTGGAAAGTGGCCTATGCCGATTTCGTGACGGCGATGATGGCCTTCTTCCTGCTGCTGTGGCTGCTGAACGCGGTTACCGAGGAACAGCTGACCGGTATTTCCAACTATTTTGCCCCATCCATGGCGTCGAAAAGCCAGTCCGGCGCCGGTGGCATGCTGGGCGGCCAAGTCATCGGCCAAGGCGCCCTGCAGTCCAACACCAGTTCGCCCAGCCTTGTGCAACATCTGCCGCCGGCCTCCATCGGCCCAGGCGGTGAGGACCTGACGTCGCAGAACACCGAGCCCATGGAGGGCATGGGCGAGAAAGAGTTCAAGGAGGCCCTGGCCGAGCGTGAGCAGTCGAAGTTCGACAAGGCCAAGACCGTCATGGAAGGCGCGTTGAAGGGCATCCCCGAACTGAAGCAGTTCCAGGGCTCGTTCCTGGTGGACAACACGCCCGAGGGCCTGCGCATCCAGATCACCGATCAGGAAGGCCTTGCCATGTTCCCGTCGGGCAGCTCGGCCATGTTCGGCCATACCCGCTCGCTGCTGGATCTGGTTGGCCGGGTGGTCAACCAATTGCCCAACAAGATCGCCATTTCCGGCCATACGGACGGAATCCCGTTCCGCGATCCGTCGGGCTACACCAATTGGGAATTGTCGGCTGACCGCGCCTTAGCCAGCCGCCGCGCGCTGCTGGCTTCCGGCGTGCAGGAAGACCGCATCGACCGGGTCGTCGGTCGCGCCGATGTGGAGCCGCTGGTGGTGGACAACCCCAAGGGTCCGCGCAACCGCCGCATCAGCATCATCTTGCTGCGCGAGAGTGACCTGACCGCGCCGCCGGACCTGCCGGACTCGCAAACCCCTGCCCCTGGCCCAAAGAAGAATTAAGACCCGGCGGCTGGAAACATCCCGGAAAGTTGCTTAATTCCGAGACGGCAGCCAAGGAGTTCCGCCACATGTCCGATGCCCGCACGGTCGTCGTCATCCCGTCGCCCATGCCCGAATGGGGCGATGCCAGGGCTCATCCTGAATATTACGAGGGCATCACCGTCAAGCGCATCATCGCCTATGCGCTGGATATGATCGCCGTGATGGCGATTGCAGTGGCGGTATGGTTCGCCGGTTTTATCCTGGGCGTGCTGTCTTTCGGATTGCTGTTCCCGCTCCAGGCCCTGGCCGTCGCTTTGGTGCCCCTGGCCTACCACACGCTGCTGATCGCCGGTTCGCGCTCCTCCACCCTGGGCATGCGGGCCATGGGGATTAAAGTCATGAGCATCGCCCAGGATTCCGAGGCTTGGGGTGGACGACCGACCCTTTTACAGGCCATGATCCAGACTGTAGCATTTTACGGCTCCATGGCGGTGACCGGATCCTTGATCCTGCTGGTGACCTTATTCAACCCCCGCCGTCGGACGCTGCACGATTGGTTGGCCGGCACAGTGGTGGTGAACGATTGTTCGCCAGGGCGACGCACCGCCTAAGCCGGTTGGAACGTTCATATCCCCTCCGTGTCCTGTGGTGGCACGGATGGCGGGGCACCATATCAGGGGGACGCCGGGCAGGCCCCGCCCGAAGCCGAGCCAAACGGGACGCGATGGATCACATTCCCCTTAAACGGCCGCATTTCTTTTTCACCACGGCGCCCCTGCCCTGTCCCTACATCGCGGGCCGGCTGGAGCGTAAGATCGTGACCGAACTCAACGGTCCCGATGCCGAGGTGCTGCACGAGGCGTTGTCGCGCGCCGGATTCCGCCGCAGCCATTCCATCGCCTATACCCCGGCCTGCCCCGGCTGCAACGCCTGCATCCCCGTGCGCATCGTCGCCGGGCAATTCACCCCCGACCGTTCCATGCGCCGCATCCGCAAGGCCAATCAGGATTTGATCGCGCGCAAGGTGCCGGCCCGAGCCACCGCCGAGCAATACCGGCTGTTCTCGCGCTATCAGGAATCACGCCATTCCGGCGGCGACATGGCGCTGATGGGCTTTTACGACTACCGGTCCATGGTGGAAGACAGCCCCATCGACACCTTCTTGGTGGAATACCGCCGCCCGGACGGCACCCTGACCGCCGTCTGTCTGTCCGACCGCATGTCCGACGGCCTGTCGGCGGTCTACAGCTTCTTCGAGCCCGACCTCGCCAACCGGTCGCTGGGCACCTATATGGTGATTTGGCTGGTGGAGGACGCGGTGAGCCAGGGGCTGCCTTACGTGTATCTCGGCTATTGGATTTCCGAGAGCCGCAAGATGTCCTACAAATCCCGCTACCAGCCGCTGGAAGCCTTCGGCCCCAATGGTTGGCGTTTACTGGACGACAGCCAAGACGGAAATAAGAAGGTGGGCGACTTGCGCTAGTCGCCTATGGGTTCCTCCCCACTTGTCGAACTCTTGGGCTATGTCATAGTGGTCCCATAAGAAGAGAAAACGACACCGTACGGGAGGATTCCAGTGACGCTGCTGCTGAAACTCAGCGGCCTGATCGACCGTCTCAACTCGGCGGTGGGCCGCACTGTCTATTGGCTGGTATTGGTGGTCGCTGTGGTCAGCTCCGCCAACGCAGTCATCCGCTACACCTTCAACTACAGCTCCAATGCTTGGCTGGAAATCCAGTGGTATCTGTACTCGGCGGTCTTTCTGCTGAGCGCGGGTTACACGCTGTTGAACAACGAGCATATCCGCATCGACGTGGTCGCCGGCCGCTTCTCGCGCCGCACCCAGACCTGGATCGAAATCATCGGCGGCGTCTTCTTCCTGCTGCCCATGGCTTGCCTGATCCTGTGGCTGTCCTGGCCCATCTTCATGAGCGCCGTGGTCAGCGGCGAACAATCCAGCGATGCCGGCGGCCTGATCCGCTGGCCGGCCCGAGGGCTGATCCCGCTGGGCTTCGCCCTATTGGCGCTGCAAGGCGTGTCGGAAACGATCAAGCGCATCGCCTTCCTCATGGGCCTGATCCCCGACCCGGCCGGTCGCTCCGCTGGACATGGAGGCGGCCATGACTGAATTCCTTATCGCCAACATGGCGCCGTTGATGTTTCTGGCGCTCATGGTCTTCCTGCTGTTCGGCTATCCGGTGGCCTTCGCCCTAGCCGCCAACGGCCTGATCTTCGGCTTGCTGGGCATCAAATTGGGCCTCTTGCAGCCGCAGCTCCTGCAAGCCCTGCCCGAGCGCATTTTCGGCATCATGCGCAACGATACCCTGCTGGCCATCCCCTTCTTCACCTTCATGGGGCTGATCCTGGAACGCAGCGGCATGGCCGAGGATCTGCTCGACACCATCGGGCAATTGTTCGGCCCGGTGCGCGGCGGCCTCGCTTTCGCCGTGATCTTCGTCGGCGCGCTGCTGGCGGCCACCACCGGCGTGGTAGCGGCTTCAGTCATTTCCATGGGCCTGATCTCGCTGCCCATCATGCTGCGCTACGGTTATGACCGCCGCGTCGCCACCGGCGTCATCGCCGCCTCGGGCACCTTGGCCCAGATCATCCCGCCATCCTTGGTGCTGATCGTCATGGCCGACCAGTTGGGCCGGTCGGTGGGCGACATGTACGAAGGCGCGCTGATCCCCGGCTTGGTGCTGACCGCGCTGTATGCCGGCTATATCCTGCTCATCGCCGTGTTCAAGCCCGAGGCTGTGCCGGCCCTGCCGCTGACCGCCCGCACCCTGCGCGGGGTCAAGCTGTTCCAGCGGGTGATCTTCTCGCTGGTGCCGCCCTTAGTGCTGATCTTCCTGGTGCTGGGCACCATCTTCATGGGCATCGCCACCCCCACCGAGGGCGGCGCCATGGGGGCCACCGGCGCACTGATCCTGGCCATGGCCAAGCGCAAATTGACCATCGATTTGATGAAGCAGGCCATGAACACCACGGCCAAGCTGTCATCCTTCGTGATGTTCATCCTGATCGGCTCCACCGTCTTCGGCTTGGTGTTCCGCGCGGTGAACGGCGATCTGTGGGTCGAGCATCTGCTGACCGGCCTTCCCGGCGGTCAATTGGGCTTCCTGATCGTCGTCAACATCCTGGTCTTCGTGCTGGCCTTCTTCCTCGATTTCTTCGAGCTGGCCTTCATCATCGTCCCCCTGCTGGGGCCGGTGGCCGAGAAACTGGGCATCGATCTGATCTGGTTCGGCGTGCTGCTGGGCGTGAACATGCAGACCTCGTTCATGCACCCGCCCTTCGGTTTCGCCCTGTTCTACCTGCGCAGCGTCGCCGCCAAGGACGATTACACCGACAAGGTGACCAACAAGCGCATCAAGGGCGTCACCACCGGCGAAATCTATTGGGGCGCCGTGCCCTTCGTCTGCATCCAGATCATCATGGTCGTCCTGGTCATCACCTTCCCCGGCCTTGTGGGCGAGCAAGGGACCAAGGTGCAGGATTTGAACAACATCCAAATGAACATCGAACTGCCCACCTATGACGACGAGGAACCACCGCCACCATCGGCGGAACCTGAAAGCCGCTAACGAAAAAGCCCCGGATCACTCCGGGGCTTTTTACTACTTCTTCCCGACCGGGTTGGTCAGGACGAACTGGTCATAGCCGAATTCGGCCACCTTCCACCACAGCTGCACATCCTGGCGGAAGCGGTTCCAGGGCTCGTAGAGCTTGCGGAATTTGGGATTCTCGGCGGCAATGGTGTCGTAGAGATCGAAGGCCGACTTTTGCGCCGCGACCATGACGTCCTTGGGGTAGGGCCGCAACTGGACGCCATTGGCGATCAGCTTCTTCAGGCCCAGGATGTTCTGAACATCGTATTTCGCCTGCATGTCCAGATTGGCCTCGGCACAGGCCACTTCGAACGCCACTTGATAGGCCTTGGGCAGCTTGGCCCATTGCTCCTGGTTCACATAGGCCGACACCGTGGAGCCGCCCTCCCAGAAGCCGGGGTAGTAGTAGTATTTCGCCACCCGGTAGAAGGCGAGCTTCTCGTCATCATAGGGGCCTACCCATTCGGCGGCGTC
Organism: Rhodospirillales bacterium; assembly: GCA_014380005.1. Lineage (GTDB taxonomy): Bacteria > Pseudomonadota > Alphaproteobacteria > Rhodospirillales > Magnetospirillaceae > Magnetospirillum. The sequence continues at coordinate 81,288 of JACMKT010000189.1, read as the reverse complement.
GATGGTGCCCTTTTCCAGGGCCGGATAGATATCGCCGCCGGCCAATTGCTGGGGAACCACACCCAAGGGCTGGAGCACACGGCCGGCAATGCCGGCGATGCGCATCTTCAGACCCTGAAGGTCGCTTAGCCCCTTGATTTCCTTACGGAACCAACCGCCCATCTGGGTGCCGGTATTGCCGGCGGGGAAATTGATCACGCCATATCCGGCAAGGAACTCCCGCACCAATTCCATGCCGCCGCCGTGATAGAGCCAAGCATTGTTCTGGCGGCCATTGAGGCCAAAAGGCAATTGGGTCTCGAAGGCGAAGGTCGGGTCCTTGCCCACATAGTAATAACTGACGGAGTGGCCGCATTCGACCGTACCGGCCTGGACCGCGTCAAACACCTGCAAGCCAGGGACGATTTCGCCGCCGGCGAAGACGCGGATTTGGAACTTGCCGCCGGTCAGCTCAGAAACCCGGCGCGCGATCAGTTCGCCAGCGCCGAACAAGGTATCCAGGCTTTTGGGGAAGCTGGACGCCATGCGCCAGCGGATTTCGGGTAAGCCATCGGCCAAAGCCGGCGTGGCCAGAGTGGTAGCGGCGGCGCCAACAGTGGCGGCCTTGAGGAAGGAACGACGCTCCATCTGGATACTCCCGGCAATCCTAATTCGCGGGAGCGATCATACACGCGCCGCACTTGTCGGGCTATTGCCCGAACCCATCCGGGGCGATGCCCCGGTCCCCATTTGATTCTATTGAAATAAATAAAAGGGAGATTCGGAGGCTCGCCTCCGAGCGGGGCCGGGGCAGCAGCCCCGCAATCCCTAAACCGCGATCAACGCCGCTGCCACATCGCGGCCTTCGGTCAGCAGCACGTTATAGGTCCGGCAGGCGGCGCCAGTATCCATGGGTTCAATGACGATGCCGGCGGCTTTAAGGGCTGCGCGGATTTCGCGCGGCACCACGCTCATGCCCTTGCCGCAGCCCAGCATCAGCACGCTGGGGCGCTTTTCCGCGGTCAACAGGGGTTCCAGACTGGCGATGGTCAAATCCGCCATGGCGGTCACCGGCCACGACAATGTCCGGGTGGGAAACACCAGCACCGAACCCTCGTGGCGAACGCCCGAGATGGTGAAACCAAGATCACCATAGCCAACGATCAATTGGCTATCGGCTGAGACGATTGGGGTGACATCCATGGCCAACCATATGGGGGGCCGCAGCCCCCCTCCAAGGCGTGAACGTTAGGAAACCGCCGGGTGGGCGCGTTCGTCTTCTTCCTTTTCCTTGCCGGTACGCAAGTTGAAGTAGATCAGGATGGGCATGCCCACATAGACCGACGAGAAAGTACCGACGGCCAAGCCCCACAGCATGGCGATGGAGAAGGTGCGCAACACCTCGCCGCCCACCGTCAGCAGCGACACCACCGTGATGAACACGGTCGCCACGGTCAGGATGGTACGGGCCAGGGTCTGGTTCACCGACAGGTTCAGCAGGTCGTACAACGACATGCTCTTGTACTTGCGCAAATTCTCACGAACGCGGTCGTACATCACCACGGTGTCATTGATGGAATAACCGGCGATGGTCAGGATTGCCGCCACCGCCGTCAGGTTGAACTCCATCCCGGTGAGGGAATACAGGCCGAAGGTGGTGATGACGTCATGGAAAATGGCGACCAATGCACCGACGCCGAATTGCCATTCGAAGCGGAACCACACATAGGCGGCGATGGCGAGCACGGCCAAGGCAACGGCCAGGGCGCCGTCCAGCTTCAATTCCTCGCCCACCTTGGGGCCGACGATTTCCACGCGGCGGTAATCATAGCCCGGCCCCAGCGCGGTCTTGATCTTGCTTAGCGCTTCCATCTGCGCCCGCTCGTCACCGGTTTGACGCTGGACGCGGATCATCACATCCATGCCGGAGGTGCCAAATTCCTGCAACGCGACCTCACCCAAGGCCAGATGGTCCACGGTCAGGCGCATCTTGCCCAAATCAGCCTTCTCGACCGTATGGACCTCGACCAGAATGCCGCCGGCGAAATCGATGCCGTAATTGAACCCCTTGATGGCAATGGACGCCACAGAGCCCAACACCAGGACCGCCGTCACCGCAAAGGCAATGTAGCGAAGCCGGATGAAGTCGTAATTCGGGGTCTTCTGCGCGACCCAGCGGGAATAAAAATTCATCGCGGGATGTCCTTACAGCGGAAGCGCCTTGGGGCGGCGCCAAGCAATCCAGATCTCGACCATCAAACGGGTGATCATGGTTGCGGTGAACAGAGAGGTCGCGATGCCGATACCCAAGGTGACGGCGAAGCCCTTAATGGGGCCGGTGCCGAAGGCATACAGCAGCAGCGCCGCGATCAGATGGGTCAGGTTCGCATCCAAGATGGTGGCGAAGGCACGGTCGAAACCGGCCCGAACCGCCGATAGCAGCGGGCGACCGGCACGGCTTTCTTCACGCATGCGCTCGTAGATCAGCACATTGGCGTCCACCGCCATACCCATGGTCAGCACGATGCCGGCGATGCCGGGCAGGGTCAGGGTGGCCCCCAAGACGGACAGCAACGCCATCAGGAAGACGATGTTGAGCACCAGGGCCACATTCGCCAGCGCGCCCAGCGTGCCGTAAATGATGACCATGAAGATCACCACCAGGATCAGGCCCAAGGCGGAAGCGACCGCACCGGCGCGGATGGAATCGGCACCCAGATCGGGACCGACGGTGCGTTCCTCCAGCACGTTCAGGGGCGCAGGCAGGGCACCGGCGCGCAGCAGCAAGGACAGATCCTTGGCCTGAACCACCGTGAACCCGCCCGAGATGATGCCTGAACCGCCCAAAATGGGCTCGTTCACGCGCGGGGCCGAGATAACCTTGTCGTCCAAAACGATGGCCAATTGCTTGCCCACGTTTTCCTTGGTGGCATCGCCGAAGCGCTTGCCACCGGCGGCGGAGAATTTGAACGACACCACCGGGCGGCCATCTTGGAAGGTGGCCTGGGCGTCGGTCAGCATATCGCCGCCCACTTCCACGCGCTTCTTGACCACATAGGCGCCGGGCATGCCGCGCTCATTTTCCATGGACGGCATCAGCATGGAACCGGGCGGCAGACGACCGCGCTGGGCCTCTTCCGCCGTGGTGCTGTCATCGACCATGTGGAAGGTCAGCTTGGCGGTCTTGCCCAGCAGCGCCTTGATGCGGTCGGGGTCCTTGACGCCGGGCAACTGGACCACGATGCGGTCGGCGCCCTGGCGTTGGATGGAGGGCTCGCGGGTGCCCATCTCGTCCACGCGGCGGCGGACGATTTCAATGGATTGCTCCACCGCGGCACTGATGCGGGTCTTCAGCGCCAGATCGGTGTAGCGATAGGTGGCCATGCCGTCTTCGCTCAACTCGAAGGTGGCTTCGGGGTCCAAGCGGCGCAGTTCGGTGCGGATACGCTCGCGGTCGGGGGCGTCGAGGACGCGCACCTTGACCGCATCCCGGCCCAGCAAGCCCAGATCGGCGTATTTGACCTTTTCCTTGCGCAGCGTCGTCCGAATGGACTCCACCAGCGAATTCAGATGTTCCCTGACGACGTAGCCGGTGTCCACTTCCAGCAGAAGGTAGGAACCGCCTTGCAGGTCCAGGCCGAGGCTGACCGGCTGCAGCCATGTGGGCATGCGGTCGGCGGTTTCTTGCGGCAGCAGGTTAGGCGCCGACCAGATGAAGCCGGCCAAACTGACCAGCGCCACCAGGATGATCTTCCACTTAGGGAAATGGAGCATGTCCGTCCCGTCGTCAGGGTAATCGAATGACCGACTTACTTGTCGGCCGGCTTTTCAACTTCGCCGGCAACCGGCTCGGTCTTGGAAATGATGTCCTGGATGGTGCCACGCAGCACGCGCACGCGCACGCCCTCGGCGATCTCCACGACAACTTCCTTCTCGTCCACCACCTTGTTGATGGTGCCGATGATGCCGCCCGAGGTCAGGACGCGGTCGCCGCGGCGCAGCTGGCCCATCATTTCCTTATGGGCCTTCATCTTCTTCTGCTGAGGGCGGATCATCAGGAAGTAGAACACCACGAAGATCAGGACGAGCGGCAGGAAACTCTCGATCCCCCCGGCAATGCCACCGGCTGATCCGGCGGCCTGAGCGAAAGCGGGTGACACGAGCATGGAGGTCTCCTTGGTATGGATAGCGTTCGGAAAGTGTGCGGAATATAGCCGCACATCCGGGCGATGCAAACCTTAACTCCCGGTGAGCCCCGCCGGACTTGCAGGGAAACGTTCATCCCCCTACCCTCGCATGGTCCTTACAGCCAGCGGATTGCCATGGAACCCGAAGCCCTTCGCCTGCTTTCGCGCATCGCCGACGCCCTGGAACGGCTGGCGCCGCCGCCCTTGGCCAGCGCCGATCTGACCGCCGCCGATGCCTTCGTCTGGCACGCCGACCCCGACGGTCTGGAGCCGGTGACCGACGTCAACCGGGTGGATATCGAGCTGCTGAAGGGCATCGAGCGCCAGCGCGGCCTGCTGCTGGACAACACAAGGCGCTTTGCCGCCGGCCTGCCCGCCAACAACGCCCTGCTATGGGGTGCGCGCGGCACCGGCAAAAGTTCGCTGGTCAAGGCGGTGCATGCGGCGCTGAACGCCGAACACCCCGGCTGCGTCACTTTGGTGGAAATCCACCGCGAGGACATCCCGTCCCTGCCCCGGCTGCTGCGCGTATTGAAGAATTCGGAGCGCCGTTGCCTGTTGTTCTGCGACGATTTGTCCTTCGAGGGCCAGGATGAGGCCTATAAATCCCTGAAAGCGGTGCTGGAAGGCGGCATCGAGGGCAGGCCCGACAATGTGGTGTTCTACGCCACCTCCAACCGCCGCCACCTGTTGTCGCGCGACATGATCGACAACGAACGGTCCAGCGCCATCAACCCGCACGAAGCGGTGGAAGAAAAGGTTTCGCTGTCCGATCGCTTCGGCCTGTGGCTGGGCTTCCACCACGTGGCCCAGGACACCTTCTTCGACATCGTCGAAAGCTATGCGGCACGCTTCAATTTGGGCATGGACACGGAAAGCCTGCACCGCGAGGCCAATGAATGGTCCATGACACGCGGCTCGCGCTCGGGCCGAGTGGCGTGGCAGTTCATTCAGGATTTGGCCGGACGCCTGGGCAAGCCATTGGAATAGCCCACATATCCCAAAAGACTTCCCTGTGTCTAATCGCACGAGCAATGCTCGCCATTAGTCGGATGCTTTGCTACCAATGGGTATCAATCACCCTACGGAAGCATATTGCGATGACGATCGAGCGCAGTGAAGACATACAGCAGATTGAAGACGGCTCCCTGTCCATGGGTCGGCGCGGTTTGCTCGGCATGGGCGGGGCATTGGCAGCCCTGGCATTGGGCGGTGGCCGTTCAGCCGGGGCGGCATCGTGTGAGGAACCGAAGGCTGCACCGACGGCCTCGGCAGTCGACAAGCTGTTTCCGGGCTTCAAGCAGCGCGTGATCCAGGCCAACGGCCAAAGCATCAACACCCTGGTGGGCGGTAACGGCCCGCCTTTGCTGTTGATGCATGGTCACCCGCAATCCGCCGTGTGCTTTCACAAAATCGCGGCTGCGCTGGCCCAGCATTACACCCTGGTTCTGCCCGATTTGCGTGGCTATGGCGATTCCAGCAAGCCGGTAGGCGACGAAAAGCACCTGAACTATTCCAAGCGCCAGATGGCGAAGGATCAAGTCGAGGTGATGCGCAGCTTGGGCTTCGAGAAATTCCAGGCAGCCGGCCATGATCGCGGCGGGCGCGTGCTGCACCGCATGGCGCTGGACTATCCCGAAGCGGTGGAACGGGTCGCCATGATGGACATCGCCCCCACGGCGACCATGTACGCCAAGGCCGACAAGGAATTCGCCACCAAGTATTTTTGGTGGTTCTTCAACATTCAGCCCTCGCCCCTGCCCGAGACCCTGATCGGCAACAATTTGGAATTCTATCTCCAGACCCACCTGACCAAGCAGAACAAGACTCCCGGCGCCATCACGCCCGAGGCCATGGCGGAATACCGCCGCTGCTATACCCACGAGATGGTTCATGCGGTGATGGAAGATTACCGGGCTGCCGCCACCATCGACTTGGTTCACGATGCTGAAGACGCCCACAAGCGCATTCAGGCGCCGCTGATGGCCATTTGGGGCGACAAGGGCGTCGTCGGCAAAACCTACGACGTGTTGCAAACTTGGCGCGACAAAGCGGTGGATGTGCGCGGCGGCACCATTCCCTGTGGCCATTATCTGGCCGAGGAAGCCCCTAATGAGACCACCCACGCGTTCCTGAGCTTCTTCCGCACCACGTGATCAGAGGGCGTCCAGATACCGGTAAAGCGGCGCGATGCCCCGCCATTGCGCCGCTAATTTTTCCACCAGCCCAGGGCCGAACAGGGCGGGTTCCAGCGGGCGGTTGCGCACCGCATAGGCGGATTTGCGGCGCACCCAATCCTGCACGATTTCCGGCAGGCCAGCAGGCAGATTGGGGCGGCTATAGGCTTCGCCTTCCACTTGGAAGCCGGCCTTGACGGCTTCAATCATGGCGGCGGCGAAGGGTTCGTGCAGGGCAAGGATGCGCTGACGGATGGTTTTCATGGTGGCCGGCGAGGCGGCGTAATAGCCCATGCCGTAGCGATAGCCACTGGGGCCGATCTCCAGGAAAAAGGCCGGTCGGCCCTGCCAGCCTTCACCCGCCCGCTTGAAGCAGATCCACTGATTGATCTTGTAGGGCGATTTGTCGCGGGAAAAGCGGGTGTCACGATGGATACGCGAGACGGCGGCGCCCTTGGGATTGGTGTCGAAGCCGGGATCAATCAACAGCATGGCCGGCGCCAAGGCCGTCACCAGATGACGCAACGGCCATTGGACCGAGGCCTCGTACTCGGCCTTGTGATCAGCGAACCAGACGCGTTCGTTATTGGCGGCCAGTTGGCCCAGGAACGCCGGCAGGTCCGGCGACAAGCCTGCGAAATCCATCTTTGCCTCACGCGTCGTCGTCGGTCACTCTAATGCTGCTGATGGCATCACCCTTGATGTAATCCACCGGGTTGACCGCCTCGGTGCCCTTGCGGATTTCGAAGTGCAGTTGCGGCGAGGTCACGTTGCCGCTGGCGCCGACCGTGGCGATCTGCTGGCCCTTGCGCACGGCATCACCCTTCTTGACCAGCAATTGGTCATTATGGGCATAGGCGGTGATCCAGCCATCGGCATGCTTGACCAGCAGCAGATTGCCGAAGCCCTTCAATTCGTTGCCCACATAGGCGATCACGCCGTTTTCCGCCGCTTTCACCGGAGTTCCGCGCGGGGCGGCGATGTTGACGCCGTCGCTGTGCTGGCCCTTGGCCATGGGGCCGAATTCGTTGATGACCTCGCCCTTGCACGGCCAAATGAAGCCCTTGCCGGCCAATGGCGGCGGCGGGGGTGGCGGTAAGCTGGCCTGGGGCTGGAACGCGGCATGGCGGGCCTCGGGCTCGGGGGCCGGCGGAGGCGCGGAATGTGCCACTTGCGGCTCGGGCGCCGGCGGCAGCTTGCTGATGGTGGTGGTCGGCGCCTTGGATGGCGGCTTGGCCCCGCCCGGCATGTTGGGCGAGGCGATGATCAACGGGCCGGAGGTGGTGGATTGCACCTGGGCCATTTGGGTCTGCCCCGCATAGGACCCAGGAACGCGCAGCTTCTCGCCCACCCTGATAACATAGGGGTCGCTCTTGCCGTTGGTGCGGGCCAGGGCCTGGAAGTCCACCTTCAGCCGCCGCGCCACCACCAGCAGAGTGTCGCCGCGCTGCACCACATATTCACCGCTGCCGCCCGGCACCCGCAGGATCATGCCCGGATTGATGAGGTAGGGCGCCTGAAGCCCGTTGGCCTCGATCAGTTCGCGCACCGAGACATTGCAGCGCCGCGCGATGGAATAGACGGTATCGCCGGAATAGGTGCTCACCGTGCCGCCGCACCCAGCCTGAGCCGTGGGCCCACGGGTCACCCGCGCGCCACCGCCCTGCCAATTGGGCTCGCAGGCCGCCAAAGCCACACTCGCCAGCGCGACCATCGCCAGCCGTTGCACCACATGGGGTAGGAGCACACTCATGGGGCGCACTATACAAGCGGGCACCCCGGCGCGGCAATGGTTCAGTCCTCGGGCATGCCCTCGACCAGGGGCACGAAGCGCACAGGCCCCAGATGGTCGATATGCAGGCCGTCTTCGGTCTTAGTCACTTTGAGCAAATCCTGCTCCAGCGCATGGGCATCGCCCAAAGGCAGCACCATGATGCCGCCCACCTTCAACTGGTCCACCAGCTTGGGCGGGATGTCGTGGGCGGCGGCGGTGACCATGATGCGTTCAAACGGCGCCTGCTCAGGCCAACCGCGCGAGCCGTCACCCGCCTTGGCGGTGATGTTGTGGATGCGCAAATGCTTGAAGCGCTCTTCCGCCTGCTTCAGCAGCGGCTTGTGGCGTTCGATGGTGTAGAGGCGGCGGCACAATTGGGCCAGCACCACCGACTGATAGCCCGAGCCGGTGCCGATCTCCAGCACCTTCATGCGGTCGGTGACTTCCAGCGCCTGGGTCATCAAGCCGACAACCAAAGGCTGACTGACGGTCTGGCCGCAGGCGATGGGCAGCGCGGTGTTCTCGTAGGCCTGATCCAGGAAGGGATGAGCCACGAACAATTCGCGCGGGGTGCGCTCGATGGCGGCCAGAGTCGGGGTATCGGTGACGCCGTTGCGGCGCAACTCCATCAACAGGCGGATGATGCGGGCCTCGGCGGCGGCCATGCCCCCTACCCTTCGGCGAAAATGGTATTGAGCGCGCGCATGGTGCCCTGATCGGTCAAATCCACGCAGAGCGGCGTGACCGAGATGGCCCCACGCAACACCGCTTCGATGTCGGTGCCGGCGGTGGAACGTTCCTCGGCCCGCTGGGCTCCAATCCAAATATAGGATTCGCCGCGCGGATCGAAACGCTCGGTCAATTCATCGCCGATCTTGCGCTTGCCCTGACGGGTGATCTCGATGCCGGTGACCTTATCGGCAGCCACGTCGGGAAAATTCACGTTCATCAGCACGTTGCGGCCCCAGCCCACGCGGGTGACCTTGCGGATGATCTCGGGCGCCCAGTGCTCGGCGGTGGCCCATTTCACCGCGTCGGACGCGTAATATTGCGAAAAGGCAATGGACGGAATGCCCAGGATGGTGGCCTCCATGGCCGCCGCCACCGTGCCCGAATAGGTCACGTCCTCGCCCAGATTGGCGCCGCGGTTCACGCCGGACAGCACCAGCGTCGGCTTCTTGTCCTTGAGGATGTGGTTGATGCCCAGCAGCACCGCATCCGTGGGCGTGCCGTCCACGGAGTAACGCCGCCGCGACACCTGCCGCACCCGCAAGGGCCGGCGGATGGTCAGGGAATGGCCGGCGGCCGATTGCTCGGTCTCCGGGGCCACCGTCCACACATCCTTGGAAATGGCGCGCGCGATCTTCTCCAGTACCTTGATGCCGGGGGCATGGATACCATCGTCGTTGGAGACGAGGATGCGCGCTTGGGCCAGATCGATAATGGGCGAGTGCATCAGCGGATAATGTCCGTCCCGCCCATATACGGCTTCAGCACCTCGGGCACCACGATGGAGCCGTCTTCCTGCTGGTAGTTCTCCAGCACCGCCACCAAGGTGCGGCCCACGGCAAGGCCGGAGCCGTTGAGGGTGTGGACGAAGCGGGTGCCCTTGTCCGATTTGAAGCGGGTCTTCATGCGCCGGGCCTGGAAATCCCCGCAATTGGAGCACGACGAGATTTCGCGGTAACGGCTCTGGCCGGGCAGCCACACTTCGATGTCATAGGTCTTGCGCGAGCCAAAGCCCATATCGCCGGTGCACAGCACGATGACCCGGTAGGGCAAGCCCAGGCGCTGCAGGATGGTCTCGGCACAACCGGTCATGCGCTCATGCTCGGCATCGGAGTGGTCGGGATGGGCGATGGAGACCATCTCCACCTTCCAGAACTGATGCTGGCGGATCATGCCGCGGGTATCCTTGCCCGCCGCCCCGGCTTCCGAACGGAAGCATGGCGTCAACGCGGTCATGCGCAGGGGCAGCCCAGCTTCATCAACGATGGAATCGGCCACCAGATTGGTCAGCGGCACCTCGGCGGTGGGGATCAGCCAATGGCCGGTGTTGGTCTTGAACAGATCGTCGCCGAATTTGGGCAACTGGCCGGTGCCGTACAGGGCGGCATCCTTGACCATGGTCGGCGGATTGATTTCGGTATAGCCGTGCTCTTCGGTCTGGGTATCCAGCATGAACTGGCCCAAGGCACGCTCCAGCCGGGCCAGCTTGCCCTTCAGCACCACGAAGCGGGCGCCGGACAGTTTGGCGGCACCATCGAAATCCATCAGGCCCAACGCCTCGCCCAGGGCGTCATGCTCCTTGGGTTGGAAGGCGAAGTCCTTGGGCGTGCCCCATTTGCGCAGTTCGACGTTATGGTCCTCGTCGGGACCGTCGGGGACGTCGGCGGCGGGCAGATTGGGGATGGCGGCCAGGATGTTGTCCAGACGCTCGCCCATATCCTTGTCCTGGGCTTCCAGCGCCGGGATTTCGTCCTTGAGCTTGGCGACCTCGTCCATGATGCCCGAAGCATCCTGGCCCTGCTTCTTCAGCATGCCGATCTGCTTGGACGCCTCGTTGCGGCGGGCCTGCAATTCCTGAACGCGGGTCTGGACAATGCGGCGCTCGCCGTCCAGCGCGATGATCTCGGCGGAGCGAGGCTCAAGGCCACGGCGGGCAAGCCCGGCATCAAACGTGGCAGGGTTTTCGCGAATCCACTTGAGATCGTGCATGACGGCCTTCCGAAGAGCGGGATGGCAAGGCTTATAAGCCGGGGGGATTGGGTTGTCGAGACCCCCGGAGGGGCCTCAGCCGTTGAAGTCGGTCTCGTCCGGCACGTCGTCGGCCTCATCTCCGCCGGCCTCTTCGGCCTTCTTCTTCTCGACTAGGCGAGCAGAGATGATGGAGATTTCGTACAGCAGCACCATGGGGATGGCGAGAGAGAGCTGACTGACTACGTCGGGCGGCGTCACCACGGCGGCGAAGATAAAGACGCCGACGATGGCATAGCGGCGCTTTTCGGCCAAACCTTGCGCGGTGACCAGACCGACGCGGGCCAGCAAGGTCAGCAGCACCGGCATCTGGAAGGCCAAACCGAAGGCGAAAACCAGCGTCATGACCAACGCCAGGGATTCGCTGACCTTGGCTTCCAGTTGGATGGGCAGCTCGCCGGGGGCCGGCAGCAAATTCTCGAAGCCCAACAGGTAGGTGTAGACCATGGGCAGGACGAGGAAATAGACCAGCGACGCCCCCATGGTGAACAGCACCGGGGTGGCGAACAGGAAGGGTGCGAACGCCCGCTTTTCGTGTTTGTACAGGCCCGGCGCCACAAAGGCCCATAACTGCCCGGCCCAAACCGGGAAGCAGACCAAGGCGGCGGCGAAGGCCGACACTTTCACATAGGTGAAAAAGGCCTCGGTCGGGGCAGTGTAGATCAGCCGGCGCATGCCGCCTTTTTCCAGGGCGACCTTGGAGTAAGGCTCCAGCAGGAAGGCGTAGATGTCGGCGGCGAAATAGAAGCAGCCGGCGAAGGCGATGACGAAGGCCACGACCGACCACAGCAAACGTGTGCGCAACTCGACCAAATGCTCGAGCAGCGGCATCGTCTTATCGGTGGCGTGGGGGGTCACTGGAGTATCCTCAAGGCTCGGGCGGCTTGCGCGGGGCCTCGAACGGCGCGGTAACCGGCAATTCCTGCTCGGGCTTGGCCTGCGCTTGGTCGTCGGGCATCACCGGCGGCTCCAGGCTTTTGGCGATGTCACCGGTGGGGTCGATGGTGTTCTCGATCTCACGCCGCAAGGCGTTGGGATCGGTCGCCTTCTCCACCTGCTTCTTCAGATCGGCCAGTTCGGTCTCGCGCACCATATCATCGACGCCGCGTTGGAACTCACCCGCCATCTCCCGCGCCTTGCGGGTCCAACGGCCCACTTGGCGCAGAACGACGGGAAGATCCTTGGGGCCAATGACGATCAACGCCACCACGGCCACCAAAGCCATCTCATCCCAGCCGATATCGAACATGAAGGCGAAATCTCCTCCAGCGGCGGCGCATCACACGCCGCGCGCGGGATCAATGCTTGACGGATTCCTTGTCCACCGGCTTGACGGTGTCCTGGGAATCGATCTGCTGCGACGATTTGGCTGCGCTGGCGGTATCGCTGTCCTCGTCGGAAAGGCCCTTCTTGAAGGCTTTCACGCCCTTGGCCATGTCACCCATCAAATTGGGGATCTTGCCCGCGCCGAACAGCAGCAGCACAATGACCAGAACGATCAGCCAGTGCCATATGCTGAAGCTACCCATGGAGCTACTCCCTGCCCAAACGTACTTAAAAGGTTGGGGGCGGATAATCGCAGAAGAGCGAAGGCACCGCAACCGCCCAGGTACAACAACACCTATTCGCCTAAGCCCAGCAGCATGTCGTCGTCGAGAAGCTCCAACGGCGGTTCCTCATCGTCTTCCAGAGTATCCACCGGCGAGTCGCCTTCGACGGCGCGATTGCCATAGGCATCGGCGGCCGGACGAGTATCTAGCAGGCCGGCGGCCTTCAATTCCTTGAGGTTGGGCAAGTCCTCCAGACTTTCCAGACCGAAATGGTCAAGGAACGCCTCGGACGTCGCCCATTGCAGCGGACGGCCCGGAGTGCGGCGGCGGCCCCTGGGGCGGATCCAGCCGGCTTCGAACAACAGATCCAGAGTGCCCTTGGACAGGGCGACACCACGAACCTCTTCGATCTCGGCCCGCGTGATGGGCTGGTTATAGGCGATGATGGCCAGCACCTCGATGGCGGCACGGCTGAGGCGGCGGGTCTGGGTCTGTTCGATGACCAATTGGCCGGCCAGATCGGGCGCGGTGCGGAAGGCCCATTTGCCGCCGCGCCGCATGAGATTGACCCCGCGCAGGGCATAATGCTGCTGCAACTCGCCCAACACTGCGGCAACATCCATGTTGGCGGGCAGGCGTTCGGCCAAAGCACGTTCGTCCAGGGGCTCGGCGCTGGCGAACAGCATGGCCTCGATCAGGCGCAGATGCTCCAATTCGACGCTCATGCGCCCTCTCCCACCACTGGACCGGATTTCACATAGATGGGGCTATAGGCACCGCCATCCTGGCGCAGTTGCAGGCGGCCCTGTTTCGCCAATTCCAGTGCTGCGATGAAGGTGGAGGCCACCGCCGACTTCATCTTCAATGGATCGCCCTCGAATTGCGGCAGATAGGCCGACAGCACCGACCAATCGGGCATGCGGCCCAGCAGGTTTTCCAGCCGCTTCAGCGCGTCCTCGACCGTATACAGATCGGGCGCCTCGATGGTCAGCGTGCGCACCGAAGTGCGGACGATGTGATCGGCATAGGCCTTGAGCAGGTCGAAGAGTTGGACGTCGAAGATGGACCGGGTCACCACCGGCACGTCGTCGGGCTCGCCGCGCGCGAAAAACTCACGGCCCAATTGCGGGCGGGTGATCAAGGTGGTGCCGGTGCGCTGCATGGCCTCTAGTCGGCGCAGGCGGAAAGCCAGCACGTCGGCCATTTCCGCCGCCGTCGGCATGCCATCCGGATCGGGTTCCGGCTCAGGCAACAACAGGCGGGATTTGAGATAGGCCAGCCACGCCGCCATGACCAGATATTCGGCGGCAAGGTCGAGGTGGCGTTGGCGCACCCGCTGGACGAAAACCAGATATTGGTCGGCCAGCTTGAGGATGGAAATCTTGGCGAGGTCGACCTTTTGGTCGCGCGCCAGGGCCAGCAGAATGTCCAGCGGCCCCTCGAACCCTTCCAGATCGAGCATCAGCCGCTCGCCCTCGTCGCGGCCCTGGCCTTCCTCGTCTTCCTCGAACACGTCACCTTGCATCACTGGCCGCCGAAGACGGACACCAGCAGCTCCAGCAGCCAATTGACCGCCGGCTGGATGACGGTGTCGAACGGGTCCAGCGGCAAATTCAGCGCGCGCCCCAGCATGGGCAGCAGCACTAAGGCCCCCAGCAGCACCAGCACGCCGGTGTTTTCCATGCGGGCGAGACGCAGGCCCAACGGGCGCGGCAGCAGACCCACAGCCACCCTGCCGCCATCCAGCGGCGGAATAGGCAGCATGTTAAAGACGGCCAGTAACAGATTGAGATAAATGGCATTTGCCAGATTGAGCCGCGCCCAATCCACCGCGCTGTCGGGCAGCAACCCCACATAACTGATCAGCACGATGGCGACCACGGCCAGCACGATATTCATGCCCGGCCCGGCGATGGCGACCAGCACCATGCCCATGCGCGACGGCTTGAGCTTGGAGAAATTCACCGGCACCGGCTTGGCCCAGCCGAACAGGAAGCCGCCCATGATCATCAGCATGGCGGGCAGGATAATGGTTCCGAACGGGTCGATATGGCGTATCGGATTGAGGGTGACGCGGCCCATGCGCTTAGCAGTGTCGTCACCCAGGGCATAGGCGACGAAACCGTGAGCGGCCTCATGCAGGGTGATGGCGAAAACGAGCGGTAAAGCCACCACCGAAACCTGCTGCACAAGGCTGACGACGTCCATCATGCCAGCAGCTCATGGACGCGGGCAGTCACCGCGGCTACGTCCAGCGTCTGAGGTTGGCGTTTGCGGCTGGCAGCCACCTTGATGCGTTCCTGCGCCACTTCGGTCAGCGGACGCAGGGCGGCGGCGATGGCGGTCATCTCATCCATCTGGCCGTTGCAGTGCAGAACCACGTCACAACCGGCCTCCAGGGAGGCGGTGGTGCGGTCTTCGAAACGGCCACCCAAGGCCTTCATGGACAAATCGTCCGAGATAAGAACTCCCTGGAACCCGATGATTCCACGAATGATTTCGCCGATGATCTTAGCCGATGTGGTGGCCGGAGCATGGGGGTCGATGGCCTTGTAGACCACATGGGCGGTCATGGCCCAGGGGGCGTCGGCAAGGGCCTTGAACGGCGGAAAATCTTGGGCTTCCAGCTCGGCCCGCGTGGCTTCCACCACCGGCAAGTCGAGATGGCTGTCCACCATGGAACGGCCGTGGCCGGGGATATGCTTGATGACCGGCAGCACGCCCTCGTCCAACAAGCCGTCGCACACCACGCGGCCAAGCTCGGCCACCATGGCGGGGGTCAGGCCGTAGGCGCGGTCGCCGATGACGTCATGGGCGCCGGGCACCGGCACGTCCAGCACCGGCGCGCAATCCACGTCGATACCAAGATCAGCCAATTCGCGCCCGATCAGGCGGAAGTTCAAACGCAACGCTTCCTTAGCCAGGGCCAGATCGCGCCCGGCCAAGGCGGCGAAAGGCTCGCCCGGAGGCGCCTTGCGCCAATACGGCGGCTTGAGGCGCTGGACCCGGCCACCTTCCTGATCGATCAGCACCGGCGCGTCGGCCCGGCCCACGCTGGCGCGCAGCTCGTTGACCAGGGCACGAACCTGATCGGGGCTGTCCACATTGCGGGCAAACAGGATGAAGCCAAGCGGGTTAACCGTTTGAAAGAAACGGCGTTCCTGGTCGGACAGGGTCAGGCCGGCGCAACCGAAAATGCCGGCGGCGGGCACGGAATTACTTGCGGGCAATGATGCACCCCTGGTTACGGGATTTCAGCTCGGTACACAATTGTTTCGCCGCCTGTTCCGAGAGCGGGCCGGCGCGCAGGCGCCAGAACGTGCCCTTCTCGCCCAATTCGACCCGCACCACGTCGGGCTTCAGGCTGCCCAGCAGATCGTGATTGGTGTGCTGGATGCGGCCCCATTCCTTGTCGGCATCGGGGGCCGAGCGCAAGGCGCCCAATTGGATCAGCCAATCGCCACCGGCAGGCACCTTGGCCGGAGCGGTAACCGGCGGCGGCGGCGGCGCGACGGGGGCCGGGGCCGGCGGAGCCACGGCCACCTGGGCACGCGGCACCACCGTTTGGGGCACAGCCGGCGGCGGCACGGGCTGAGCGGTGCGGCTTTGCACCGGCGCATAGGTGCTGGCCGGGGCTTGCTGGGGTAACGGCGCCGGTGCTACGGCGACGGGAGCAGGAGGCGCAGCAGCAGGAGGCACTGGAACCGGCCTCACCGGCTCGGGCTTGACCGGCGCAGCGGGGCGCAGAACTTCGGTAGCGGCAGACGGCTTGGCGGCAGCGTCAGCCATCTTGGCCGGCACCTGAGGCAGTTCGGGCGGCGGCAGCAGCCGTTCCACCTTGGCGTCGCCCTCGCCCTGCTCCATGCGCTCGTAAACCAGCTTGTCCTGGTTGGGCACCTGCATGCCGCCCCGGTCGTCGGGGCGGATTTTGATGGGCCGGTCGTCGGCCTTGATGACCGGAATGCCCGGTCCCCCTGCCCGCTTGCCGCCCATGAAATGCAATCCCGTGGCGACGATGCCGCCGACCGCGAGCACCGCGACACCCAGGGTCAGATAGGACCGCAGCCGATGGCCGGCGCGGGCCTGATGGGAATCGGCATCCGCGTCGAACCGCTCGGGAATAATGTCGAGAATGTCGCGATCGTAATCGTCGCGGGGACTCATCGCCATATCAGCGCATCTCCTCCACCGGCTCGACGCCGAAAATGAAGAGCCCCGAGGAGATCACCAAAGCCACTGCACGGAGCAAGCCCAACCGGGCCACCGACAGCTCGCGATCATCCTCGAGCAGGAAGCGCAACCGCGCTTCGTCCTTGCCCTTATTCCACAGCCCATGGAAGCCTGCCGCCACGTCGTTCAGATAGAAGGCGACGCGATGGGGCTCATGGGCTTCGGCGGCGCTTTCCACCAAGCGGGGCCAGCCCGCCAACGTCTTGATCAAACTCAACTCGGCCGGATCGGTCAAGCGGCTCAACGGACCATTGGCCAGACCGGCAGCACTGATATCGACCTCGGGCCACATCTCGGCCGCATGGCGCAGCACCGAGTGGCAACGGGCATGGGCATACTGGACATAAAACACGGGGTTGTCGCGCGACTGCTCCAGCACCTTGTCCAGGTCAAAGTCCAATTGCGCGTCGTTCTTGCGGGTCAGCATGATGAAGCGGACGACGTTCTTACCCACCGCCTCGACCAAATCACGCAGGGTGACGAAGGTGCCGGCCCGCTTGCTCATCTTGAACGGCTGGCCGCCCTTCATAAGGTTGACCATCTGACACAGCTTGACGTCCAGGGCGCCGCCGCCCTCGCTGATGGCCTTGACCGCCGCCTGCATGCGCTTGACATAGCCGCCATGGTCGGCGCCCCAGACGTCGATCATGTCGGGGTAGCCGCGCAGGAATTTGTCCTGGTGATAGGCGATGTCCGAGGCGAAATAGGTGAACGAGCCGTCCGACTTCTTCAGCGGACGGTCCACGTCGTCGCCGAAGGCGGTGGCGCGGAACAGCACCTGCGGGCGAGGCTCCCAATCGTCGGGGGTCTTGCCCTTGGGCGGCTCCAGCACGCCGGTATAGACCTGATCGCGGTCTTCCAGGAACTTCAGCGCCGCATCTACCTTGCCGGCCTCGACCAGACCGCGTTCAGAGGTGAACACGTCGTGCTTGACGCCCAACGCCGCCAAATCCTCGCGGATCATCACCATCATGGCGTCAACCGAGTACTGACGGAAGGCGGGCAGCCATTCGTCCTCGACGGCATCCTTGAACTTGGCGCCATGCTCGCGGGCCAGCGCCTCACCGGCGGGCTTCAGGTAATCGCCTGGATACAGACCCTCGGGGATTTCGCCGATGTCTTCGCCCAGGGCTTCCCGGTAGCGCAGATGGACTGAACGGGCCAACACGTCAACCTGGGCGCCGGCGTCGTTGATGTAGTACTCGCGGGTCACGTCGAAGCCGGCCTTAGCCAACAGCGAGGCCAGCGCGTCGCCGGTAACGGCGCCACGGGCGTGGCCGATATGCATGGGGCCGGTGGGGTTGGCCGAGACATATTCCACGTTGACCTTGTGGTCCTTGTACTCGCCATCGCCATAGGCGGTGCCGGCAACCAGGATTTCGGCCAGACGGGCGGACCAGAAGGATTCGGCCAGACGGATATTGATGAAGCCGGGGCCGGCCACTTCAACGGCGGTCACCGCCGGATGCTTGCGCAATTCCTCGGCCAGGGCGTCGGCAATGTCGCGCGGCTTCTGGCCGGCGGCCTTGGACAGCACCATGGCGGCGTTGGTGGCCACGTCGCCATGGCTTTCCTCGCGCGGCGGCTCGGCGGTCACCTTGGAGGTGTCCAGCCCGGCGGGCAGCTTGCCGGCCTCGACCAGACGAGCGAGGGAGGCGGCGATCTCTTCCTTAAAGTACTTGAACAGGTTCATTTAAACTCTTCTCAGTGTCCGCCGGAGCGGCCCGGATCGTGCCACCGGCGCCCCGCCATGTCCATCTCAACCGTCACCCCGCTTTGCGCCGGCATAGGGCAAAAAGGTGACGACGGCCAAGGGTGAATTTAAGGCTTTTCCTGCATGTCGAACAGCCGGCGATGCTCGTCCAAGGCGAATCGGTCGGTCATTCCAGCAATGTAATCGGCCACCACACGGGCGGTCTTGGCGGTGCCGGCGCCATCGGATTGCCCATACCATTCAGGCGGCAGGCATTCGGGCTCGGCGTGCAGCAGGGTGAACAAATCCTTGACCACGCGCCGCGCCTTGGAGGTCATGCGGTTGACCATGAAGTGGCGGTACATGTTAGGGAACAGGAACTTCTTCAACGCGCGGTCATTGGCAACCATCTCATCCGAGAACGACACCAACGGCTGGCCCAGACGGCGCACGTCGTCGGCGCTTTTCGGTTTGAGATCGGCGATACGGCGCTGGGTCTCGCCGATCATGTCCAGGATCATCATGCCGATCATGCGGCGCACGGTCTCGTGGATTTGCAGGCTCAGTTCGACGCCGGGATGTTCCTTGGCGACGGCGTGAAGCACCGGGCCGACCAGGGGAACGTCTTCCAGATCCTTGATGGTGAACAGGCCGGCGCGCAGGCCGTCATCGATGTCGTGGTTGTTATAGGCCACGTCGTCGGACATGGCTGCCACCTGAGCCTCGGCGCTGGCGAAGGTGTCCAGCTCCAGATCATGGCGGGCCACGTATTCGATGATGGCGCCGGGCAGCGCGTGGTTTTTCTTGACCGCCAGCGGGCCAACCAGCGGGCCGTTATGCTTGACCAGCCCTTCCAGGGTTTCCCAGGTCAGGTTGAGGCCGTCGAACTCCATATAGCGGCGTTCCAGCTTGGTGACCACGCGCAAGGATTGGGCGTTGTGGTCGAAACCGCCGAAATTGGTCAGCACCGCCTGCAACCCATCCTCGCCGGCATGGCCGAACGGGGTGTGGCCCAGATCGTGGGCCAGGGCCAGCGCCTCGGCCATATCTTCGTCCAGGCACAGCACGCGGGCAACGGAGCGGGCGATCTGCGACACTTCCAGCGAATGGGTCAGCCGCGTGCGGAAATTGTCGCCTTCGTGGTAGACGAACACCTGGGTCTTATATTGCAGGCGGCGGAAAGCGGCGGAATGGATGATGCGGTCGCGGTCGCGCTGGAACGGCGTGCGCGTCTGGCTTTCCGGTTCCGGGTACAGACGTCCGCGCGAATCCTCGGCCCGGCAGGCATAGGACGCAAGGATTGCGGAGCGGGAAAGCACAGGTGCGGTCATGGCTTGGACACTAACCGCCACGTGCCGTGAACGCAACCGCGCACCCCGTACAAACGGCAACAAGGTTGACCGGTCTTCCCCAGGACGGGGAAAGTTTGGTATCCTTCAAACAATTCCGCCGCGCCACGCTTCCTGAAGATTGGAGATTCCATGGCCGAAACGGCAATTGTCACCGAGACCCCCGCCACTGGCGTCGCCCTGACCGCCAGCGCCGCCGCGCGCGTCCAGACCCTTATCCAGATGGAAGGCCGGCCCAATCTGATGCTGCGCCTTACCGTTTCGGGTGGCGGCTGCTCGGGCTTTCAGTACGGCATCACCCTGGACGACACCGTGAACGCCGACGACGTTGTCAGCGAGCAACACGGCACCAAGCTGGTGGTGGACGAGACCTCGCTGGGCGTGTTGGCCGGCACGGAAGTGGATTTTGTCGAGGACCTCATGGGTGCCTCGTTCCAGTTCCGCAATCCCAACGCCAGTTCGACCTGCGGCTGCGGCAGCAGCTTCTCGGTCTAAGATTTGGGCGGGGGTCAAGCGCCCCCGTTCACCAGTCTGCACAGCGCGCCGTCACCCGACGATAGTTTTCCTGGGTATCGATGGCCGCGTTGGCCCGTTCCGAATCCACCCGGTACGCATCCAGCACCGGCTGCATGGCCGCCATCATGCGCGCAGCCACCTCGCGGGCCGCTTGCTCCGGCGTGCCGGAGATGATGAAAGGCCGCATGGCGCCGGCTTGAACGGCCAGACGGCTGCGCAATTTCTGTTCGGCAATGGCGAATTGGTCCTTGGCAATCTGCACGTGCTGGCTCTCATGCTCCCAGACCTCACGATAGGGGCAGGTTCCGACGCGGTATTCCCTGGCGATATCCACATGCAACTGAGTGGCCCGCCAACTGGCCTCGACCTCCGTCACCTGAGCACAAATCTTGCCGTCCGACAGCCGGAAGAAGTTCAGGCTGGGCCTGACGGAAAACGCGGTCCGTGTCTGGGTCAGCCCGGCATGGTGAGAATCCAAGGTGTTGCCGTGACCGATGGCCGCCAATTGCTTGCGGTTTAGATTGTTGGCGTAAGTGGGCACCGGCAGTTCCGTCGCAAGGCGCACGGTTGGCTGCGCGATTTCCTTTCCCGGCGACGGACAGGTGACGGCATCAGCCGGTGCCGCCAGCGCCGACAGGGCAACCATGACGCAGAGCCGGCTTACCGCTATAACCATCCTCATCATTCCCCTCACCGCCTGAGGCCCCATGGTCCGCATTGCTTCCTGGAACGTCAACTCCGTCAAAGCCCGCCTGCCCAACGTACTGGATTGGCTGAAACAGGCCAGCCCAGACGTGGTGCTGCTGCAAGAGATCAAATGCCAGGACGACGGCTTTCCGTTGTTCGAGTTGGAAGCCGCAGGTTATCGCGCCGCCGTGCACGGCCAGAAAAGCTATAACGGCGTCGCCATTCTGGCGAAGCACCCCATCACCAACGTGGTGCGGGGGCTGCCGGAAGCGGCCAACCTTGATACGCAACCTGACGAGCAGGCGCGATATATCGAGGCCACCGTGGCCGGCTTCCGAATTGCCTCCATCTATCTGCCCAACGGCAATCCGACGCCGGGCGACAAGTACGATTACAAGCTGCGCTGGATGCGGCGTCTGATCACCCACGCCAAGGCGTTGCTTGCCAGCGGGCAGCCGGTGGTGCTGGCTGGCGATTACAATGTCTGCCCCACCGATGACGACGTCTACGACCCGGCCAATTGGGCCATGGACGCCCTGTGCCGACCGGAAAGCCGGGCATTGTTCCGTGAATTGTGTCACCTGGGGTTGATCGAGGCGTTCCGCTCCCTACATCCAGAAGCCGGGCGCTATACCTTCTGGGACTATCAGGCCGGCGCGTGGCAACGCGACAACGGTTTACGTATCGACCATGTGCTGCTGTCACCCCAGGCTGCCGACCGTTTAGTTGCCTGCGACATCGACAAGGGACCGCGCGCTCAGGAAAAGGCCTCGGACCACACCCCCATTTGGGTCGAACTGGCATAGGGCTATAAAACATATTTTATGTGTGCTTTATTCCAGTTCTACAAAATATGGCTTGTTATTGCGATTTAGAATATGTAAAACATTGCTAGCGCCTCGGTGGGGCGCGTATCTGCATCAGCGAATCGAGCCCATGAGCATGTCATCCAACATTCTCGAGAAGACGGTCCTTGACGTTCATCATTGGACCGACTCTTTGTTCACCCTGAAGCTGTCCCGCGACCCCGGCTTCCGCTTCGACAGCGGCCAGTTCGCCATGATCGGCCTGATGGTGGATGGCCGCCCGCTGATGCGCGCCTATTCCATGGTCAGCGCGTCGTACGAGGAACATCTTGAGTTCCTGTCCATCAAGGTGCCCAACGGCCCCCTGACCTCTCGCCTGCAGCACGTCAAGCCGGGCGACAAAATTCTGGTCAACAAGAAGACCACCGGCACCCTGATCCTGGACAATCTACTGCCCGGCCGCCGGCTTTACATGCTGGCCACCGGCACCGGCTTGGCGCCGTTCCTGTCCATCATCAAGGACCCTGCGGTTTACGAACGCTACGACCGCGTCGTGCTGGTCCATGGCGTGCGCCACGTGGCAGATCTGGTCTATGGCGACTTCATCCGCGACCACCTGCCCCAGAACGAATTCTTCGGCGAGGAAGCCCGCCACAAGCTGGTCTATTACCCGACAGTCACCCGCGAACCCTATGCGAACCAGGGCCGCATCACCGATCTGGTGAAGTCGGGCAAGCTATTCACGGATTTGGGCGTGCCTGCTTTGAGCCGCGAAGACGACCGCGTCATGATCTGCGGCAACCCGCAAATGATGACCGATTTGATCGCCCATCTGGACACGGAAGGATTCGATCAGGGCAGCAATGCCGGGCCGGGTCACTATGTGATCGAAAAGGCGTTTGTGGAGAAGTAAGCGGGCGTGGAGAAGTAAGGGGACCTAGCCCTGCTCGCGCCGCTTGCGCATAAGCTTCGCCAGACAAATCAATAGACCGCGGGCGGAGATGGGTTTTTCCATGAACTCATCGGCGCCCGCGTTCAGGGCCACGTCGCGATTGGCGACGCGTTCGTGGCCTGACAGCATGAGCACCGGCAGGTTTTCCAGTTGCGGCTGGCGCCGGATCCAGGCGACCAAATCAAGGCCGCTATCCGCCCCCACATGCCAGTCGGACACCACCATGTCCAATGCGGTGCCGTGCAGCGCCAGCTTGGCGCCGGCCACGTCGGCGGCGGTGCGGATGTCGCTGACGCCGACGCCTTCCAGGATGGTGCGCATGACGTGGCAGAAGTTCTGGTTGTCATCGACCACCAGCACCCGCAGGCTTTTCCAATCCAGACTGACGGCATCGGGGCGCGGGCCGGTCAAGGTGACGGATTCGGCTGCCGCCGCCGCATCGGCATGGCCCACCACCCATGAGCGGTAATCCATGTCGGTGGAGCAAATGTGCTCGATCAGCCATTTATTCAGGAAATCGAGACATTCCTTGGCCCGCACGGTGGTACGGTCCTCGTCATAGCTGACTTTCAGGGCCGTCACCTGGGCGGCCAGCCGACTGTGCATGCGGCCATGGGTGGACACCGAGGGATAGCGGCAGGTTTCCATCACCCGTTCTTCGCGGGCGAAATGGTGGCTGGCGTAGTCTTCGAGGGCTTTGAGCACGCTGCCCAAAGTGGCGTATTCCTCGTCGTCGCCTACCGAGCGGTGCAGATTGTTGATAAGCCCGATCAGGGTCTTATGGTCGGCGTCCAGGACCGGGACGCCAACGCTCATCATCTCACTCCAACTGATGATCGCCATCATCCTGCCCTAACGCTTAGCGATCCAACTGCGACACGTCGCGCACCGCGCCACGGGCCGCACTGGTGGTCATGGCGGCGTAAGCCCGCAGCGCCTGACTGACGGGGCGGTCACGGTCCACCGGCTTCCACGCCTTGGCGCCCTTGGCCTCCATGGTAGCACGGCGCTTCGCCAGTTCTTCGTCCGAAATATCCACCTTGATGATGCGGTTGGGAATGTCGATGACGATGGTGTCCCCCGCCTCCACCAGACCGATGGCGCCGCCTTCCGCCGCTTCCGGCGAGGCGTGGCCGATGGACAGGCCCGAAGTGCCGCCGGAGAAGCGGCCATCGGTGATCAGCGCGCATTGCTTGCCCAGGCCCATGCTCTTCAGATAGCTGGTGGGATAAAGCATTTCCTGCATGCCTGGGCCGCCCTTGGGGCCTTCGTAGCGGACCAGAACCACGTCGCCGGCCTTGACCTCGCCGCTCAGGATCTTGGCAACCGCCTCTTCCTGGCTTTCGCAGATCACTGCCGGGCCTTTGAAGGTCAGATTTTTATCATCGACGCCGGCGGTCTTCACGATGCAGCCGTCCAAAGCGATGTTGCCGTACAGCACGGCCAAGCCGCCATCCTTGGAAAACGCATGTTCCGCCGAACGGATGATCCCCGCCTCGCGGTCGGTATCCAGCGCGGTCCAGCGCTTGGACTGGCTGAACGCCTCGGTGGTGCGCACGCCGCCGGGGGCGGCCTTGTAGAATTGATGCACCTTGGGGTCTTCAGTGCGGCTGATGTCCCAAGCATCCAGCGCCGCGCCCAGGGTGGGCGCATGCACGGTGGGGCAATCCGCATGCAGCAGGCCGGCTTTGTCCAACTGGCCCAGGATGGAGATGATGCCGCCGGCACGATGCACGTCTTCGATATGCACATCGGCGATATTGGGCGCCACCTTGCACAGGCAGGGCACCCGGCGGCTCAGGCGGTCGATGTCGGCCATGGTGAACTCGACGCCGGCTTCCTGCGCGGCGGCCAGCAGATGCAGCACCGTGTTGGTGGAGCCGCCCATGGCGATGTCCAGGGAGATGGCGTTCTCGAACGCCTTCAGGCTGGCGACGGAGCGCGGCAACACGCTGGTGTCGCCCTGCTCGTAATAGCGCTTGGTGATGTCGACGATACGGCGCCCGGCCTCCAGGAACAGCTCCTTGCGGTCGGAATGGGTCGCCAGGGCGGTGCCGTTGCCGGGCAAGGACAGACCCAGGGCCTCGGTCAGGCAGTTCATGGAATTGGCGGTGAACATGCCCGAGCACGAACCGCAGGTGGGGCAGCTAGAGCGCTCGTACTCGGCGGCTTCCTCGTCCGACACGTTCTTGTCGGCACCCTTGATCATGGCATCGATCAGATCGACCGAATGGGTTTCGCCGTTGAAGACGACCTTGCCGGCCTCCATGGGGCCACCCGAGACGAAGATGGTCGGGATGTTGAGGCGCAGGCTCGCCATCAGCATGCCGGGGGTGATCTTGTCGCAGTTGGAGATGCACACCAACGCGTCGGCGGTGTGGCCGTTGACCATGTACTCCACCGAATCGGCGATGATCTCACGCGACGGCAGCGAGTACAGCATGCCGGAATGACCCATGGCGATGCCGTCATCGATGGCGATGGTGTTGAATTCCTTGGCGACGCCGCCCGCCTTCTCGATCTCGCGGGCGACCATCTGGCCCAAATCCTTCAGATGCACGTGACCGGGCACGAACTGAGTGAAGGAATTGGCGATGGCGATGATCGGCTTGCCGAAATCCGCATCCGTCATGCCCGTGGCGCGCCACAGACCGCGAGCGCCGGCCATGTTGCGGCCATGGGTGGAGGTACGGGAACGATATTCCGGCATGGGACCAGGACCTTTGTCACGAATGAAACAACGAGGGCGCCAAAAATAGCGCCCTCCGGGTCCCATTCCTAGAAAATTTCCGCGCTCAACGGCGGCTCGCCTTCACGAGAGCCAAGACCAGTCGTTCGTCGTCGACCATGTCGCGGATCACCGACGCCATCACCCTTTGCAGATGATAGGCCCCCTGCTCCACCGTGTCCATGGTCCACACCTCGCCCTTGCCCGGCTCCCTGCGACGGAAAGTGCGCTCATACAGCACTGCGCCATCCGCACCGATGACCTTGGCGGCCAGGTTGGCGTCGGCATCCACGTCGACGTTCCAGGGGGCCACCCACGTGGTACCCTCGGCCTTGGAGACGTTCACCAAGAGTTTGGCGGGACCTTCGAAGCGGGACACGCCGCGCGAGCGAAACTCGGCCTCGATGCCCTGCTTGATCGCCGCATCCATATTCTTGCTGGTCTGGACGCTATACTCGCCCGTTCCACCGCCAACGCCACGGACATAACTTTTGCCCAGCTTGAGCTGGTCGGATCTGAGGTCGGCGACAACAACGCTGACATCCACCGACTGGGTCCACGAGGCGTTGCTCTGGACCTCCGGCGCGGCGACCTGGAACTCCACGGTTCGCGTGCGCACGCACCCGCCGAGGGCGACCACCAGCACAAGTGCCAACACTCTACGGATCATTGCTCCCCCCTTGTTGAAGGGGGGAGGATACCTTCAGTTCTTGGGCGATTTCAACCCGCGATCAAATTCCGCCGCCCGCTCATTGCACCGCAGTCTCCGCAGGCGGGCGCCGTGCCCAGCGCTTGAGGTCCTGTTCGAACGAGGTGCCGGTGACCTTACCCAACTTGCGGCGATAGATGGAGACGCTTTCCATCACCCGCTGGACGTAGTTGCGGGTCTCTGTGAACGGAATCATCTCGATCCAGTCGATGACGTCCACATTGGGGTCGCGGGGGTCGCCGTATTCCTTGATCCAACGCCGGGCGCGGGCCGGGCCGGCATTGTAGCCCACCAGGGTCAAGATGTATGAACCCTCGAAATCACCCAGCAAATCACTGACATAGGCAGATCCCAGGCGGACGTTGAAATCTGGATCATCCAGCTTTTGCGGGCTGAACTTCACCTTCAACGCCTTGGCCAATTGTTGGGCCGTCGCCGGCATCAACTGCATCAAGCCACGCGCGCCCACCGGCGATTGCACATCGCTGATGAATCCGCTTTCTTGACGGATCAGCGCCAGCACCAGCGCCTTTTCCGGGCCTTCCTCTGCCGCAAGCAGCGGCACTGGCCAGCCGGCCCCCACCAGGAACACGCTGTCGCGGTCGGCGCGCCGGGCAATGGTGACCGCCAGATCGCTGCGGCCACCTTCCATGGCGAGCTTGCCCACCAGGGCGCGTTCGCCCGGGGATTGGGTCACGTCGTTGAGACGGATGAAGAAAGCGCGCAAATTCTCGGTCTCGCCCATCTCCAGCAGGATACGGATGACACGGGTCAATTCGCGGCTGTCGAAGCGCTTGATATCCTCGGCTGTGGGCTGAGGATCGGGTGGCAGCGGCCAATGGTGCTCTTCCAGACGCGACGACGACATCTGACCGTAGAAGGCGGTGAGGTAACGCGCCCCCTTGGTGTACCATTCGCGGGCGGCCACCGGTTCCTTCTGCGCCTCGGCAGTGCGGCCCGCCCAATAGGCCGCCCGAGACTTGGATAGCGGCGTGGTGACGTTGTCCCACATGCGCTGAAAATGGGTCATGGCGGTGTCGCGGTCATCAAGGAAGCGTAGCGCCACCCAGCCGGCCAGGAATTCCGCATCGGCGTATTGGTTGGTCTTGACGTCCAGCGAATGATCGGCGGCCACCTGATAGGCACGCGAGATCAGGCCCTTCTGCAAGGCGCGGCGGGCCAGGATGGCACGTTCCTGCCACCACAGATCGGGACGTACCTTGTTGCGGGCAGGATGGGACAGCAGGTCGATGGCGTCCTCGTCCTGATCCTTCTGCCGGCGCCAACGCACACGGTCATAAATCAGGCCGGGATCGTCGCGCAATTCCTTGGGAATCTGGGCCAACAGCGGCTCGGGGTTGGACTTGCCGTCCTGCAACGCCAGCCGGGCCTGGGCCACGGCACGGTAGCCGCTTGAGACCTTCAGCAGCATACGGCCAGCCGGGCCGTCCTGCTTGTCCCACAACAGGCGGTCGAGACGCCGCCAATGGTCCTCGGCACGCAGATATTCGCTGAACAGGGTGAGGAACTGGCGTTCCTGCATGACGCCGAAACCGCCATCGCCCCAGGTATTGCGGATCAGGCGCACCGCCTTTTCCTGCTGTCCGACGGCCAGCAGGGCGCGGGCATAGGCCATGCCGCCATCCACCGTCACCGGATCATGCTCGGCGAACCACGCCAGCACCCGGTCATTGGGCGTGGCTGCGGTGACGGCCTCCTCGGCGCGGCGCTGCAACTGGCTCATGAGCGGCCAATCGGGCGAGCTGTCCATGAACGAGGTGATTTCCTCGAAACTGGTGCCCGAACGCGGGTTGGTATAGGTCATCCACCGCACCAGCTTGGCCAGCAGGCGGTTCTTGGACTGCATGGCAAGCTGTTCGGCCTCGCCATAGCGGTCGCGATGCACGGCGGCGAACACTTGCTGGTGAAGCTTATGCTCGGCGGTCGGCACGTTCTGGGCGTGAGCGGATTGGGACAAACCGGCCATCAGGCCGGCGGCAACGAGCAAAGCAGCTGGTGAGACCTTCACTGGGCCCCTCAAACACGAGAAAGGAAAAAGCTGGCCGCATTGTAGGGAAGGCGGTCGAGCCCATGCAAGCCGCACGGTCCGCGAATAGGGGGTAGAGGCCCAAGTAAATTTTGACTTAACGCGCGCAGCCCAGCCGGCGGCGCCCCAACCCTTGTGCCGGTTTGCGGTTGGCTGTAATGTCCCCGGTTTCCGTATGCCACCTCCTTTTGGGAAGCCTGCCATGTTCAAGGGATCGATCACCGCGCTCATCACCCCCTTCCGCGATGGCAAGGTGGATGAGAAAGCGTTCCAGGAGTTCGTCGCCTGGCAGATCGCCGAGGGCACCCATGCCGTGGTCCCCTGCGGCACCACCGGCGAATCCCCGACCCTGTCCCATGAGGAACACAAGCGCGTCATCGAGCTGTGCCTGGAAGTCGCCAAGGGCAAGGTTCCGGTCATTGCCGGCACCGGCTCCAATTCGACGGAAGAGGCCATCTTCCTGACCCGTCACGCCAAGGACGCCGGCGCCGATGCCGCCCTGGTGGTGGCGCCCTATTACAACAAGCCGACCCAGGAAGGCCTGTTCCGCCATTACGAAGCCATCGCCAAGGCGGTGGACATTCCGATCATCGTCTACAACATCCCGGGCCGTTCGGTGGTGAACATCACCGTCGAGACCTTCACCCGTCTGGCCAAGCTGCCCAACATCGTGGGGGTCAAGGACGCCACCGCCGATCTGGCCCGCCCGCTGCAAATGCGCGTGGCCGTGGGCGAAAAGTTCTGTCAGCTGTCGGGCGAGGACGCCACCGCCACCGCCTTCCTGGCCCAGGGCGGCGTGGGCTGCATCTCGGTGACCTCGAACGTTGCCCCCAGGCTGTGTGCCCAAATGCACAATGCCTGGGAAAAGGGCGATCTGGAAACCTGCTTCGCCCTGCGCGACAAGCTGATGGCCCTGCACGACGTCATGTTCATCGAACCCAACCCGGTGCCGGCCAAATACGCCGCCAGCCTGCTGGGCAAGTGCCTGCCCGACGTTCGCCTACCGCTGGTGGGATTGACCGAGGGCGCCAAGGCCAAGGTCGAGGCTGCCATGAAGACGGTCGGCCTGATCTAGATTAGATATTGTCACTTCACGCGATGCGGGGAATCCTTGGGGTTCCTCGCATTTGCTTTCCACGGTAGCCTTACGCCATGTCCCTTCCCGACCGTATCGCCGCACAAAACCGCAAGGCCCGCCACGAGTTCTCGATCATTGATACGGTTGAGGCCGGCATCATGCTGGTCGGGACCGAGGTCAAGGCGTTGCGCGCGGGCAAGGGCAACATCAGCGAAGCCTATGCCGGGCCGCGCGGGGATGAAGTCTGGCTGTTCAATGCCTATATCCCCGAATACCAGTCGAAAATGCCGTTCCCGTCCGATACCCGTCGTCCGCGTAAGCTGTTGCTGCACAAGCGCGAGATGCGCAAGCTGGCAAGCGCGGTGGCCAAGGACGGCATGACCCTGGTGCCGCTGGACATCCACTTTACCGACCGGGGCATGGCCAAGGTTCTGTTGGGGCTGGCCAAGGGCAAGAAGAACCACGACAAGCGCGAAGCCGATAAAAAGCGCGACTGGGAACGGGAAAAATCCCGGGTGATGCGCGACAAGGGCTGAGCTTCCAGGAGGTCCCATGGCCGACGACGACAACGTTCCTCTCATGGGCAGGATCAAGGACAAGCTGGTCGAGACCAAGGAAAAGTGGGCGCGCGAAGGCCGTGCCCTGACCGGTGCGCCCAGTGCAAAACGTCGATTGCCGCCGGGTCAGCGCGAAACCGCCGACTGGCCGGTACTGGATTTGGGCATCACCCCCAACCTCGCCCCCGCCGATTGGTCGCTGACCGTGGGCGGTACGGTGGAAAACCCGCTGAAATGGTCATGGGCCGACTTCCTGGCCCAACCCCAGACCGAACTGACCACCGACATCCACTGCGTCACCACATGGTCGCGCTACGACAATTCCTGGAAGGGCGTCTCAGCCCGCCATCTGCTGGCGCAGGTGCGGCCACGCAGCGAGGCCGCGTTCCTGATGTTCCGCTCCTATGACGGCTACACCACCAACGTGCCCTTGGACCGCTTCGCCGATGACGACGTGCTGCTGGCCCATTCATGGCAGGGCGAGCCGCTGACGCGTGAACATGGCGGCCCGGTACGGGTGGTGATCCCCAAGCTGTATTTCTGGAAAAGCGCCAAATGGCTGCGCGCCATCACCTTCATGGACAAGGACGCGCCGGGCTATTGGGAAATGCGCGGCTATCACGACGAAGGCGATCCGTGGACGGAACAGCGCTACCGCTGATCACCCAACCGCAGCCCGCGCGGCGGCGCCTTCATATTCCAGCGGCAGACGGATAGTGACGGTGGTGCCCTTGCCCGGATGGCTGGACACCGACAGCGTGCCGCCATGCAACTCGGCAAACGAGCGCGCCAGGGGCAGGCCCAACCCGGTGCCGTCATAGCGCCGCGATAACGTGCCGTCCACCTGACGGAACGGCTCCAACGCCAGCACCATCTGTTCGTCATCCATGCCGATACCGGTGTCGATGACGCTGAGCACCAGCAGGCCTTCATCGGTGAAGGCTTCAGTGATGACCGAGCCACCCTCTGCCGTGAATTTCACCGCGTTGGACAGCAGATTAGCCAGGATCTGCATTAGCCGGCGGCGGTCGGCCAAGATGGGCGGCAGGCCCGGTTCCACCCGCCGCACCAACCGCACCCCGCCCAGTTCCGCACGGCCTTGCACCAGCCTGCCGGTGGCCTCGACGACCTCGTCCAGCCGCACCGCTTCCAGGCTCAGGGTCATCTGGCCGGCTTCGATCTTCGCCACATCCAGGATGTCGTTGATGACCGCCAGCAGATGGCGCCCCGACGAGATGATGTCGCCGGCATATTCCGTATAGCGGGCATTGCCCAGCGGGCCGAACAGGCCGGCGGCCATGACTTCGGAAAAGCCGATGATGGCGTTGAGCGGCGTGCGCAGTTCATGGCTGACCGAAGCCAAAAATTCGGATTTGGAGCGGCTGGCGATTTCCGCCTGTTCCTTGGCTTCCATCAAGGCGCGGGTGCGTTCGGCGACCCGGCGTTCCAGGCCTTCATTGGCTGAGAACAACAAGCGTTCGGCGGCCACGCGGGCGGTGACGTCGGCGGCATAGATGTTGACGTAATCCGGGCCGGCCAGCGGCACCATGGTCAACGACAGGATTTTGTCGCCCACCGCCACCTCGTCCTGCAAGCGCTTGCCGCTGGATAGCACTTCGGCGACGACACGGCGCCAATCGGGCGGGATTTGGCGGCCAATGCCGCAGCCCCATTCGGCCAGCAATTCTTCGCTGGCAGGGTTAGCGTGGCGCACCGTGCCATCGCTGGCAATGCGCAGCACGGGATGCGGGTTCTGGGCCGGAAACATAGCTACACTTCTAAGGACCTCATTGATTTGCAGCAAACGCAACCTCTCGGCCGCCTCCCGTGCACACGCAGCGCGGGAGGCAGTAACCTCGGCGGCCATTTGGCACATGCGCCACACCGAAACAACCAATATAAGCAGGACTGCCGCGCTTAGTTCCACCAGCAACGGCGGGAGCTCAATCGGCTCCAATGCCATCTGGGCACGAATTTTCCCGCCAATCTCCGCAATATTTCCCAACGGAGCGAAGTAATAGAATTCCATGCCCAGCCACAACACGCCCGCAGTCACCCCCCCCCCGCCCAAGAGGCGCGCGGCAAGGCTGAAACGGGTAAAGACGCGCGCAAAAACAATCACGGGCACACCCTCAAGGTTGCAGAATATTTTGGGAGAATGCACACAGCCCATACGGCCTGCCAACTCCCCTAAAAGTATTAACCCGGCCCGTTCAGACGAATACCGGCCTTAAGGAAGGGCTGCGGATTACGGGGTTTGCCGTCCACCATGACCTCATAGTGCAGATGGGGGCCGGTGGACCGTCCCGTACTGCCCAGCAAGCCGACGCGCTGGCCCACGGCCAGAGACTGGCCCGTATGAACGTGGATGGCGGATAGATGGCCGTAGCGGGTGTGCACGCCCAAGCCATGGTCGATTTCGACCATGCGGCCATAGCCCCCCTTGCGTCCGGCGAACACCACCCGCCCCGGCGCGGTCGCCACCACTGGCGAGCGCATGGGGGCCAGCAGGTCGATGCCCGCATGCATGGCGCGGCGGCGGTTGATGGGGTCCCGACGTAGGCCAAAACCCGAGGACACCGCATAATTGTCCAGCGGTGCCGCCAAGGGCAGAACCTTGAGGGCACGGTTCAGCCGGTTCCAGCGCTGGACGTCACGATGCACCGGCGGCCCGGCGGCAACGAAAGGACCGCCCTCGCCGCCCCGGCGGATCAGCATATCCACCCGAAGGCCCGTCCCCGCCAATGCGTTCTCGATGGCCCGGGTGCTTTGGGCCATGCAGCGCAAACGGGCCGATTGAGACTTGTGCACGCAGGCCTGCGACTCAGCCCAGGCCACCGGGACCGTCAAGTTCCAGCCCAACAGCCCGGCCATCACCAGGGGTAGCCACGCACGCCCATGGTGGTGGTGCTTGATCCACGACGAGTTGCTGGCCGACATCGGAGGCTCCTCCGTTTACCGTCATCCTCGCCATCTGATATGTGGGACCGCGCCTGCCGCAGGAGATGTCCTCGGATGGTTGCATGGCGGCACGCAGATGGTAGGCTCCAGCCCACGCGTTTTCGTATCATGAGGTTCCCGTTGATCATCGCCCGCCGCCGCGACGGCATTGCCCCGTGGCACCCCGCCTTCCTTGCCTCCACCTGGTTCGGCTGCGGCCTGCTGCCCAAGGCGCCGGGAACCTGGGGCTCGGCTGCCGCCCTGCCCTTCGCGTGGGCGCTGTACCGGTTGGGCGGCAGCTGGGCGCTGGTGGCAGCCTCGGGCCTGTGCTTCCTGGTCGGCTGGTGGGCCTCGGCCATCTATGTGCGCCGCACCGGAGTGGCCGACCCGTCCGAGGTGGTCATCGACGAAGTGGCCG
Source organism: Rhodospirillales bacterium (assembly GCA_014380005.1). Classification (GTDB taxonomy): domain Bacteria; phylum Pseudomonadota; class Alphaproteobacteria; order Rhodospirillales; family Magnetospirillaceae; genus Magnetospirillum. The sequence goes on along the minus strand of JACMKT010000189.1, from coordinate 48,154 downwards.
GGCAATGGCTGGTGCTGGCCGCAGCCCCCAACGATCCGTTGCTCTACGCCGTGGGCTTCCTGATCTTCCGCGTGCTCGACATCTGGAAGCCGTGGCCGGCAAGCTGGGCCGACCGCCATGTGGAAGGCGGGTTGGGCGTCATGCTCGACGATATGCTGGCGGCAGCTTACGGCGCGCTGCTGATGGCCCTGATCACCCTGTGGTGGAGCCTGCCGTGACCAACGATTTGACCAAAGCCGCCGCCCGCGTGCTGGCCGCCTGCCAAGCCCAGGGCATCATGCTGGTTACCGCCGAATCCTGCACCGGCGGCATGGTCTCGGCGGCGCTGACCGCCATCGCCGGTTCCTCCACCGTGCTGGAGCGCGGCTTCGTCACCTATTCCAACGAGGCCAAGGCGGAAATGCTGGGCGTGCCCATGGCGCTGATCCAAACCCATGGCGCGGTCAGCGAGGAAGTGGCGCGCGCCATGGCCGAAGGTGCCCTGGCCCATTCCCGCGCCCAACGCGCAATCGCCATCACCGGCATTGCCGGCCCCGGCGGCGGCAATGCGGACAAGCCGGTGGGGTTGGTGCATTTCGCCGTCGCGTCAGTTGGCGGAACCACCATGGCCCGCCAGCAGATTTTCTCCGGTGACCGGGATTCGGTGCGCCATCAGGCGGCGTTAACCGCTTTGGAAATGGTCGGACAGCTTTAGGGCCGCGCGCAGTATGGCCAACGGCACGGTGGGCGCAGACGCTTCCACATGGGTGTCACCCTGGGTGATGGCGGCGTAGGGGAATAATCCGCTGACGTCGAAGCCCACATGCAGGTGCCAGCCGGGCAGTGCCGCCTCCACCAAATCACGGGCCGCTTCCACCGAACCGGTGTAGGCGATTTCCGGCAGGCTTAGGCTTTGGGCCAGCATGCCGTCCAATCCGGCATCACCGCCCGTGGCCGCCTCCAAGCGTTCGGCCAGAGCCCCCCAATCCGCCATTCAGCAGCCCTTTCATTGCACGCCCGGTGCGCCCATCATCATACCAAAGAGATTGGCCCCACCATAGAGGCCCCACTATAGAGACACGGCCATGGATGTCGTCCCCCTGCTGGCCCGTATGGGCATCATGGTATCGGAGTTGAGCGGCGATCTGGCGGTGCGCAGCCCAATCGACGGCTCCGGCTTAGGGCGCGTGCACTCCATGGACAATGCGGAAACCGCTTCGGCGGTGGCCCGCGCCCATGCCGCCTTCCTGTCCTGGCGGCTGGTTCCGCCGCCGCGCCGAGGCGAACTGATCCGCCTGTTCGCCGAGGAATTGCGCGGCCACAAGAAAGACCTTGGCCGTCTGGTCACCATCGAGACCGGCAAGATTCTGCAAGAGGGCCTGGGCGAAGTCCAAGAGATGATCGACATCTGCGACTTCGCCGTCGGCCTGTCGCGCCAATTGCACGGCCTGACCATGGCCTCGGAACGTCCCAACCATCGCATCATGGAAACTTGGCTGCCGCTGGGGGTGGTGGGCGTCATCAGCGCGTTCAACTTCCCCGTGGCTGTATGGGCGTGGAACGCCGTTCTGGCCTTGGTGTGCGGCGATACGGTGGTGTGGAAGCCATCGGAGAAGACTCCACTTTCGGCCCTGGCGGTCAAATCCCTGCTGGCCCGCGCCGCCGAGCGCCTGGGCGGCGCGCCCGGTGGATTGCTGGAGGTGGTGATCGGCGGCCACAAGACCGCCGAGGCCCTGACTGAGCACCCCCAAGTACCACTGGTGTCGGCCACAGGTTCGAGCGCCATGGGCAAGGCGTTGGCGCCACGCATCGCCGCCCGGCTGGGCCGCGCGCTGCTGGAGCTGGGTGGCAACAACGCCGCCATTGTCGCCCCCTCCGCCGATCCCGAATTGACCCTGCGCGCCGTGCTGTTTTCCGCCATAGGCACCGCCGGTCAGCGCTGCACCACCTTACGCCGGTTGATCGTGCACAACTCCGTCCGCGATGCCTTGGTGGAGCGCCTGAAGCAGGCCATGACCAACGCCACCATCGGCGATCCGTTGGCACCAGGAACCTTGGTGGGGCCGCTGATCGACGGCAGCGCTTTCGTCGCCATGCAAGCGGCACTGGCCCAAGCCGAGGCCGATGGCGGCATTCGTTTCGGCGGCGAACGGGTGGATATCAAGAATTGGCGCGACGCGTGGTATGTGCGCCCCGCCCTCATGCTGATGCCCGACCAGACCGCCATGGTCCGCCAGGAAACCTTTGCCCCCATCCTGTACGTCATGGGGTACGAGGATTTCGACCACGCCATCGCCATGAACAATGAAGTGCCGCAAGGACTGGCGTCGTCCATCTTCACCAACGATCTGCGCGAGGCGGAACGCTTCCTGTCGGCTGCCGGTTCCGATTGCGGCATCACCAACGTCAATATCGGCCCCTCGGGCGCCGAAATCGGCGGTGCCTTCGGTGGCGAAAAGGAAACCGGAGGTGGCCGCGAGGCCGGCTCGGATTCGTGGAAGGCCTATATGCGCCGCGCCACCAACACCATCAATTACGGCCATGATTTGCCGCTGGCCCAAGGGATCGTCTTCGACACGGGCCCCTGATGCGATTTGGATTTGAACCCAATCGGGCTTTTCCCCTACTGTCGTTGGGGATCGGGGTTTTGGGCAGAGCATATGAGCATCGACGAGACGATGAACGGCGGCGGATCGGCCAAGCTGGAGCGTGTAAGCTTCGCCGCCGGCGAACGCATTTTCTCCCAGGGCGATGCCGGGGATGCCGCCTACATCCTGCAGCAGGGCCGGGTCACCCTGTTCCAGCACCATGAAGGCCACCGCATCGAGGTGGGCGACATCGTCAGCGGCGAGATTTTCGGTGAAATGGCCGTCCTCGACGGCGGCCACCGTAGCGCCAGCGCCGTTGCCGCCGAAGATTGCGTGGTCGCCCGCGTGCCGCAGCCCATATTCCTGGAAAAGCTTGCAGGCACCGACCGTTTCATCAAGGCGCTGATGGAACTGTTCATCAAGAACATCCGCAATTCGCCCAAACTCTTCCTGCGCCGCCCCCGCAGCTTCCGCGACCACGTCAAACAGATGTCGGTCTTCTCGTGGAATATGCGCCGCTTCGCCGGACGCATGTCCGACAATGCCACCGCAGACGACGTGCTGGACATCCTCGACCGCCTGGACGGCGTGCTGGGCGACCTTGCCAACGTGGCCGAGCAGACCCCGGACAAGCGCCACGACCTGATCATTGACGAGGAATTGAACGGGGTCGAATTCTCAGACGTTATCGGCACCGAGGGACGGCGGCGGCTTTAAGATGCTGCGAGTAAAAAAGCTGAGACGGATGAACTTGTCCGCCTCGCCCAGCTTGCGATCGAACATTTCCTTGGCACTCGGGTGACCACGGTCCGTTCCACCGCTACAGCGGTAGCCATGCGCAGCCCGCCGTCGATGGCAGCCATCTCACCGAAGATTCCCCCCACGAAGGGGCGCCGTTCCAGCCGTGGCTCACTGTGCATTGTGCCGATGCGTCCCCCCTCAAGAGAGCAGTACTTTACTCCTTGTTAGCCCTGACACGCCGCTTAAAAAGGTAGAACAACATGAAATAAATCGTCAAACAACTGTCAATCCAAAGCGATGAAGCAGAATACATGAACGCCATACCTATGATTCTCATCACTCCGCCGTCACTGCCAAATAGTATATCAACAACATTGCCAGCAAAGAAAATAACGTACATACACGTTGCAAACCCAAACATTCCAATTATCATCGATACAGCGATGTTAAATGGGTCAACCCCACTCTCAACCATTGCCATTATTATCTTTGGAGCCCTCATACTAATTCTAAATGAGAGCATTATAGAGGGGGGTAAAGATGCCCAGAGACCGCAAAAAAGCAGCGCATCACCATTGCGACTTGCCTCAGAAAGGCGCCGGATCACCGGAAAAATATTGCCGAATACACTAATTACCCCACGAAACTCGAATCCAAAATACAATGAATTCACAAAGTACAATGGGAGCCAAAGCGAAATAACTGTAGTTGTAATTGAAAAAACAGGAATTGGCACAAATTCACGCCCATTATTATCCCGTGATATTATTTGAATTATTGCTAATTTCATTGCCAAATCACTTATTTTGTCAATGACTTTTATAGCTCGACCAAGTTTAGAAAGACACATACGTTTCATTGGACACCTTATGAAATACTTATAGCAATATATGGGGATGAGGCGCAGGTAATCTCAATTATGACGAATGTATAGTTCGACAACCTCAATTATTATTCGCATTGCAACAAGAACTTACGCACAGAAACTATACTTCAGAAGACTGCCCCACGGCATACACCCTCCCTACAATATGGCTCAGACCGAAGGGAGACGTCCGGCCATGGGCATTATCACCAGCGGGCAAGCAAGTGACCGGCGCCTTTCCGATCTGCTGGGAGAAATCCGCCGGCTGCCGGAATGTGGCAGCGTAGAACGGCTTTCGGTCGCCCTTTACGACCACCAGCGCAACTGCCTACGCTCCTTGGCAGCCGCCTCCATCGGGCATGACCCGTTGAAGGATTATGAGATCGATTTGGAAGAAGTGCCGTCTTTGGCCATTCTTGCCACCGGTGACGCGCCGCGCATCGTCGATGATCTATTCAGCTATGGCCGCGACAGCAGCGTCCATACGACAGAGCTCCGCGCGGCGGGCTATCACTCCAGCCTGACGATGCCGGTCAGCGAGGACGGCTATTTCATCGGCTTCGTCTTCTTCAACGCGGTAACCAAACGCGCTTTCACCCCGGCAGCCGTTGGTCGATTGCTACCCTATTGCGCTGCAATCCTTGCCATGGTGCGCAGGACAGCGTCCTAACGCAGCGGCTCAGCCACCACGGTTTCCCGCGCCGGCACGCCGGTGACCGGCTCCGATTGCGGTTCAGGCTCATAGCGGGCGGGCTGATAGGTGGGCGCCGGCTGCACGGGCTGGGCGATTGCCGGCTGAGGCTGGCCGCGCTCCTGGCTCTTTTCGTAGGACTTGACCCCATGGGCGACAAGGTCAGGCACCCCGCAACCGGCCAGAACCAGCGGGGCAAGAACGACAAGGGCAAGGCGTGTGAGCTTCATCAGGCATTCCCATCCATTGGGGTGCGGACGCTACACCTGCGGCGCAGGTGACGGCAAGGGGCGCTTTTGGGACATTGCTAATCGCCATACACCGCGCCGAAGCGGTTGTTCAGCACATCCTCCAGCCGGGCCTGTTCCTGGCGGACGAAGCCCTTGGCCGGCAACAGCCCTTGGCCGTGCAGATCAATCATGGCGCAGATACCGGCGGCAGTGGTTTTCTGAATGGCGGAACGGCCCCCCTCGAAGCTGTCGCCATAGATTTTCTGGGCCCAGCTTTCCTGGGTCAACAACCCGCCCCGCTTGCCCACCACGGTGACAGTCAGCATGGCAGCCACGGTAACGCCGATCTTCCCGGCACCGAGGACGACGACGCGGCGCATTGCGGCCTCACATGTCTGGAAGGATGGGTTCGACGCGGATCAACTGGCCGGCCTCGACCTTAGCCAATTGGCGCACATCATCACTGGTGCGTGCCCACACATTGGCCGGCATGGCGAGGCGGATTTCGTCCGCTTGGGAATTGGGGGTGGGACCGAAACCGATGACCACCGCTTCACCTTCGACGCGGTAGGCCAGTTCACCCGGCTCCACCACCTCGCGGGCGTCGGCTTCCCGTTCAGTCCGTACCGGAGCGGTGAAATAGACTTCCTCGCCCCAAGTGGTCGCGCGCGATTCAAACGGGGCGGCAGCGTAGAGCGCGTCGGCGGTAGGAGTGTCGAACAGCTCTGCCTCAATGGTGACCGAGCCGATGGTCATCCGCAGTTTACGCATGGCTTACCCTTCCCTCTCGCAACCGGGCCACAGCCAACACTGTGCCTGCTTTCGTCCTTTTCCACCAGACGGATATATTGAATGCGCCTTGGTATAGGTGCATGTGGGATTGCGCGATGGAAATGAAAAGGAGCCCCCGGCCATTGGCCGAGGGCTCCTAAGACTTTCAGCCCAGTGCAGACCTATTCGGCGGCCTGGGCCAGCTTGCCCAAGACGCTACGGGTATGCTTGGCGATCATCATCTCTTCATCTGTGGGAATGACGAAGACCGGAACCTTGCTTCCGGCGGTGGTGATGATCGGGCCATGCTTGGCGTTGGCGGCACTGTCCAAATCGACACCCAGCCACGCCGCCGCCTGACACACCTTCTCGCGCACCGGGACTGAACGCTCGCCGATGCCGGCGGTGAACACCAAGGCATCCAGACCACCCATGGCCGCCGACAACGAGCCCAGCTCACGGCCGATGCGATAGACGAACAATTCCACCGCTTCGGCGGCATGGGGATCGGTGCTTTCCAGCAGCACCCGCATGTCGTTGGAGATGCCCGACACGCCCAACAAGCCGGAACGCTTGTACAGCAGCGTCTCGATCTCCTTGGGGGTCATGCCCTTCTGCTGCAGCAGATACAGCACCACGCCGGCATCCATGGTGCCGGTGCGGGTGCCCATGGGCAGACCGTCGAGCGCGGTGAAGCCCATGGTCGAAGCCACGGACTGGCCGTCCTTGATGGCGCACATGGAGGCACCGGAGCCCAGATGGCACACCACCACCTTACCGGCGGCCTGCTCCGGCGCGATCTCGCGCAGGCGCCGCGCGATGAACTCATAGGACAGGCCGTGGAAGCCGTAACGGCGCACGCCTTCCTCGGTCAGCGCACGCGGCAGGGCAAACGTCTGCGCCACGGCGGGGTTGCTGCGGTGGAAGGCGGTATCGAAGCACGCCACCTGCATCAGACCGGGATGCACCTTGGCCAGCGCCTTGATGGGCGCCAGATTGTGCGGCTGGTGCAACGGCGCCAACGGCACGAAGCTTTCCAGCTCGTCCAGCAGAGCGTCATTCACCAGCACCGGGGTGGAGTATTTCGGGCCGCCATGGACGACCCGGTGTCCGGCGGCGCGCAACTCGGCGCCATCCAGATTGTCCTCGACCCAGTCGATCAGGTGCTTGAGCAGGTCTTCGTGATGCAGATCGCTGTCACCGGGCCAACGCTGTTCGGACAGCACGGTGCCATCGGGGCCTTGGGCGATGAAATGGGGGGCGACGTCGATGCCCTCCACTTGGCCCTTGGAGGACAGCATGGGCTTACCGTCGCCATTGGACAGATACAGCGAGAACTTGATGGACGAAGAGCCAGCGTTGATGACGAGAATACCGTCACGCATAAGAAAATCCTTTCTTCTTATTCGGCAGCCACCTTGGCGGCTTTGATGCGGCGCGCATGGGCGAACAGCACGGCGACGGCACAGGACGCCAGACGGGCCTTGGCGGAATCGGCGCGGCTGGTCAGCACGATGGGAACACGGGCGCCCAGCACGATACCGGCGGCATCGGCCTCGGCCAAATAGCTCAGTTGCTTGGCCAGCATGTTGCCGGCTTCCAGATCGGGCACCAGCAAGATGTCGGCCTGACCGGCCACGGGTGAGACGATCTTCTTGATCTTCGCCGCTTCCATGGAAATGGCGTTATCGAAGGCCAGTGGGCCGTCCAGCTCGCCGCCGGTGATCTGGCCGCGATCGGCCATCTTGCACAGGGCGGCAGCTTCGATGGTGGAGTTGATCTTGGGATAGACCGTCTCCACCGCCGACAGGATGGCCACCTTGGGCTTGGGCACGTCCAGGCAATGGGCCAGATCGATGGCGTTCTGGCAGATGTCCACCTTGTCTTCCAAGGTCGGGTAGATGTTGATGGCGGCGTCCGAGATCAACAGGGTCTTGGGATAGGTCGGCACGTCCATGACGAAGACATGGCTGATGCGGCGGCCCGTGCGCAGACCGATGTCGCGGCGCGCCACTTCATGCATCATTTCGTCGGTGTGCAGGCTGCCCTTCATCAACGCCTCGGCCTCGCCGGAGCGGCACAGGGCCACGGCCTTTTCCGCCGATTCATGGCTGTGCTGGGTATCGATGATACGAACGCCGGTCATGTCGAAGTTCAGCTCCGCCGCCAGCGAGCGGATCTTGGCCTCGGGGCCGACCAGGATGGGGGTGATCAGGCCAAGCATATACGCATCCATGGGGCCTTCCAGCGACACCGGGTCGCAGGGATGGCACACCGCCACGGAGATGGGCGCCAGCGGGGCGCAGCGCTCGATGATGTCTTCAAACACGTGATGGCGCCGGCGCAGCGAGACCTCATGCAGCTCCATCTTGGGCTGCATCACCTTGACGGTGGGGGCGTAGACGCTGGCATGGCCCTGGAAGACCGTCTCGGCCTTCTGATTGACTGCCACGCAGTTGAAGCTCAGCAGATTGGGGGCGTTCTTCTCGACCACGGTGACGGTCAACGTCAGGGTGTCCCCCACCTCGACAGCCTGAATGAAGTCGAAATCCTGGCTCTTATAGATGGTTCCCGGACCGGGCAATTCGTTGCCCAGCAAGGCCGACACCAGCGAGCCACCCCACATGGAATGGGCAAGGACCTTGCGATGATGGGCCAGCTGCTGCGCCTGCTCGGCCAAGTAGTGAGTGGGGTTGTGGTCGCCGGTGGCGACACCGAACAGCTCCACATCCTCCATCCGGCAGGTCCGAGTCAGGGTGGCGCTATCACCAACCGAGATCTCATCCCACGTCCGGTTTTCCATCATCTCGACCATTCTCGTCTCCTTGTCCGGGTCAGGCGGGACTCGTTTGTTGCGGTGCGGAATATACGGACCATCCCTATGGAGATACAACGTCTGTCCAGAATCCTTCACCGATTGGTCATGCTATACCTCAAAGGTGAAAGCTGGCACAGACTGTCCATTGGCCGGATCAGAACAAGAAATCGGCGGAAACTCAAGGGGTTGAGAGGTCGACGCCCACCCAGACCTACCCATTTGGGTGGGGCCTTTGGTCGAAGGTTCATGTCCGCCATGCCCTTTGGGCGTGTTGCAGCGCACAATGGTCTGGGGGTACTGTGGCTCAAACTAGACCATGGTATAGCTGGGGACCAATGAGCGTACGCAACCTAAAGGCTCTCTTCCGCCCGCAATCCGTGGCCGTGATCGGCGCCACCACCCAGGCCAAGGCTCCTGGCTGGGTGGTGATGAAGAATCTGTTGCAGGCGAATTTCGCCGGCCCGATCATTCCGGTAACCGCCGACCACGAATCCGTGGCGGGCGTGCTGGCATATCCCGACGTGGCCAGCCTGCCCATCGTTCCCGACCTTGCCGTGATCTGCACCCCCGCAGCCACCGTGCCCGGCATCATCCGCGCACTGGGCGAACGGGGCACCAAGGCCGCCTGCGTCATGACCCCGGCGCTGGGCCAACTGCGCGACGAAAGCGGAAAGACTCTGCTGGAATTGACCCGCGCCGAAGCCAAGCCATTCGGCCTGCGCATCCTTGGCCCCAATTCCATGGGCATCCTGGTGCCCGGCATCGGCCTGAACGCCAGCTTCGCCCCCGAGGACGCGCTGAAGGGCAAGATCGCCTTCGTGTCGCAATCGGGCGCCTTGTGCACCGCCGTGCTGGATTGGGCCTGCACCAAGGGCATCGGCTTCTCGCACTTCATCCATACCGGTGACAGCGCCGATATCAGCATCGGTGACATTCTCGATTATCTGGGTTCTGACCCCTATACGCGGGCCATCCTGATCTATCTGGAAACCCTGGAAGAGCGGCGCAACTTCATGTCCGCCGCCCGCGCTGCCGCCCGCAACAAACCGGTCCTGGTCATCAAGGCGGGGCGCTCGGCTGAGGGCGCCCTGGCCGCCAGCTCCCATACCGGCAATTTGGCCGGGTCTGATCTGGTGTTCGACGCCGCCATCCGCCGCGCCGGCATGCTGCGGGTGAAGGACATCGACGAATTGTTCGGCGCGGTGGAAACCTTGGCGCGGTCCCGTCCGGTCAAGGGAAAACGCCTTGCCATCCTGACCAATGGCGGCGGCATCGGCGTGGTTGCCGCCGACGACCTGTCCGATGGCGGCGGCATGCTGGCGGAAATTCCCGAGGAAATCCTCGAGAAGCTGAACCAAGTGTTGCCGCCCAATTGGTCGCGCGGCAATCCCATCGACATCGTGGGCGATGCCACCGGCGAACGTTACGCCAAGGCCATGGGCATCCTGCTGGACAGCAAGGCCATCGATGGCCTGCTGGTGATGTATGCCCCCACCGCCATCTCCGACCCCGATGAAGTGGCCGACGCGGTCATCAAGGTGTTCAAGGAGCGTACCCGCGCCAACATCATGACCTGCTGGGTCGGCAGCGAGAAGGTTGCCCATGCGCGGCGCCTGTTCGCCGACGCGGCGGTGCCCACCTTCGAGACCCCCTACGCCGCCGTGCAAGGCTTCCTGCATTTGCTGGAATACAAGCGCAACCAGGAAATGCTGATGGAAGTCCCCGCCTCGGCGGCGTCGGACATCATCCCGGACACCGTCTTCGTGCGTGACATCATCGCCGAAGTGCTGGCGCGCGGCGATACCATCCTGACCGAGACCGAGGCTAAGGCGGTGCTGGACGCCTATGGCATCCCCACCATCGAAACCCGCATGGCGCGGCACCCGGCGGAAGCCAGCCGCATCGCCAAAAGCCTCAACGGCCCGGTGGCGCTGAAAATCCTGTCGCCCGACATCGTCCATAAATCCGACGTGGGCGGCGTGATCCTGAATTTGGAAAGCCCGTTCGAGGTGGAAAAAGCCGCCAACGCCATGCTGGCGCGAGTGGCGGAAACCTACCCCGACGCCCGTATCGAAGGCTTCACCGTCCAAAAGATGGCCGTGCGCCGTCCCGGCACCCAGGAACTGATCGTCGGCGTCGCCACCGACCGCATCTTCGGCCCGGTCATCCTGTTCGGCCAGGGCGGCGTGGCGGTGGAGATCATCGGTGACCGCGCCGTGGCCCTGCCGCCGCTGAACCTGAATCTGGCCGCCGAACTGGTCCAGCGCACCCGCGTGGCCGCCCTGCTGCGCGGTTACCGTGGCCGTCCCCCGGCCAATCTGGATGCCCTGCACGCCACCTTGATCCAGGTGTCGCAGATGATCATCGACTTCCCCGAGATCGTCGAGTTGGACATCAACCCGCTGCGGTGCGATTCCGAAGGCGTGATCGCCCTGGACGCCACTATCAAGATCGCCCCGGCCAAAAGCAACGATCTGGACCGCCTTGCCATCCGCCCCTATCCGGCGGAATTGGAAGAAATCTTCACCATGAAGGACGGCACCGGGCGCAAGGTCATGCTGCGCCCCATCCGCCCCGAGGACGAGCCCAACCACCACGTCCTAGTGTCGAAAATGACCGCCGAGGACATCCGCTTCCGCTTCTTCGGCTTGGTGCACGAACTGCCCCATACGGAAATGGCGCGGTTGACCCAGATCGATTACGACCGCGAAATGGCGTTCATCGGCGAGTACATCCATCCCGATGGCGTGAAAGAAACCCTGGGCGTCTGCCGCACAATCACCGACCCGGACAACGAAAAGGCCGAATTCGCCGTGCTGGTGCGTTCGGACCTCAAGGGCACCGGCTTGGGCAAACGCCTGCTGGCAAAGATGATTGAGTACTGCCGTTCGCGCGGCACCGACGCCATCGTCGGCCAAGTGCTGCGGGACAATCTGCGCATGCTCAAATTCGTCGAGCATCTGGGCTTCGTGCAGGTCAAGACCATTGATGGCGACATCGTCGAGGTGGAATTCGATTTGAAGAAGCCTCCGGTGACAACGCCGGAGCCGGAGGACGCTTAGAACCCGCCCCGCGTCAACAACTCCGCCGCCTGTTCAGCCGGAACACCCGGGCTGAACAGGAAGCCCTGGACCGAGTCGCAGCCCTCGGCGGCCAGGATGGCGAATTGGGCTTCGGTTTCGACGCCTTCGGCCACCACGGACAGCTCCAGCGCATGGGCCAGCGAAATGATGGCCCGTGCAATGGCGCGGTCGCTGGCGTTGTCGGCCACGTCGGCAACGAAGCTACGGTCGATCTTCAGCTTGCACACCGGGAAGCGCTTGAGCCGGCCCAGCGACGAATAGCCGGTGCCGAAATCGTCCACCGCCAGCCCCATGCCCATGGCCTCGATGTCGCTCAGTACGCGGCCAGCGGCTTCGGGGTCGTCCATCATGGCGGTTTCGGTCAGTTCCAGCTCCAGCCGGCCCGGCGGCAAGCCGGCCTCGGTGAGGATACGGCGCACCAGCATGGGCAAACCCTGACGCTTCATCTGCACCGCCGACAGATTGACGGCGATGGGAACCGGCGACAGGCCGGCCTTGATCCACTCGCCGGCTTGGCGGCAGGCCTCGGTCAGCACCCATTCGCCGATGGGGGCGATCAGGCCGTTTTCCTCGGCCAGGGGGATGAACTCGCTGGGCGGGATCAGACCGTCTTCCGGATGGTTCCAACGCACCAGCGCTTCGAAGCCGATGATGCGGCGATCGACAATGCGGACGATGGGCTGGTAGTGCAGCACCAATTCCCCACGAATGGCGGCACGGCGCAAATCGCCTTCCAAACGCCGTCGAGCGGCCAACTCGGCATCCATGGCCGGGGCGAAGAAGCGGTAGCCGTTGGCGATTTCGTGGATGGCGCGGTACATGGCCACGTCGGCATTTTTCATCAGCGTCTCGGCATCGCCGCCATCCACGGGATACAAGGCAATACCGACGCTGGCGCCCAATTGAACTTCGTGGCCGTCCAGATCGAAGGGCCGCACCACGGCTGCCAATAGGGTCTGCGCCATTTCAGCCGCCGCTTCGCCACCGCCGGTCAGCACCACGGCGAATTCGTCGCCGCCGACCCGGCCAAGGGTTTCCACGCCCCGCGCCGACGCCATCAACCGCTCCACCAATTGCAGCAGCAGACGGTCGCCGCCGTCATGGCCAAGCACGTCGTTGTAATGGCTGAAATCATCGAGATCGAGGAACAGCACGGCCAAACCGCTGCGCTCCGCCTTGGCCCGCGCGATGGCACGCTGCAAATGCTCGCGGAACAACAAGCGATTGGGCAAGGCGGTCAGGGCATCGTGATTGGACAGGAAACGGATGCGTTCCTCGGCTTGGCGCCGTTCGGTGACGTCTTCCTGCACCACCACGTAATGGCCGGTTCCTCCCTTGTCGTCGGCGATGGGCGTCACCGTCTGATCGACGATATAAAGCGTACCGTCCTTGCGGCGCAGGCTCAGTTCACCGCGCCAGACACGGCCCTGCTCCAGGGCCTCCTGGAAACGGCGGTCGCGGTCGCCGCCCATGAGCAGCCGGCGGGCGCCGCGCTTGCGCGCTTCTTCTCCAGTCCAGCCGGACAGGCGGGTGAAGGCGGCGTTGCTCCATTCGATGCGACCGGCGCGGTCGGTAATGAAGATGGCGTTGGCAGTGGCCTCCATGGCCTCGCCCTGCAGGCGCAACAGGCCCTCGGAACGGCGGCGCGCCTCCATTTCGGCATAGCGGCGCTCACGGTCCGAGGCCAGCAGCAGCGCCACTCCCAACCCGATAGCCAGTAGCTCCGACACCATGAAGCCGTAGGGGCGCAGCCATTCCACCTGCATCAGCCAGGGTGCGTCCCATTTGTGCAGGCCCCACAGCGCCAGCAAGACCGCCACGGCACGATAGCCCGCCCCTGGCGCCTTGCGGGCGCGCAGCCAGAACGCCGCCGCCGCCGCCATCATCACCGCACCGACGAACAGGCTGACGGGAGCCGTGGCCATGTCGCCAAACAGCGGCACGCCGACGGCCAGCGCCGCAACCATACCGACCCACAGCGCGAACAAAGTGCGGCGAGGCGGCGGACGGCGCAACTCCATGGCGGTGGCAGCCAGCATGACCGCGCCGGAACCGGCATGGGCGGCCTCCGCCAAGACCAGCGCCAGGGGGCCACCCAACACCGGCATCGCCAACAGCAGCAGATAGCGGGCCACATGCAGGGCAAAGGCGACGGCGAATAGCGTCAAACCGCGCGGCGCAGCGGGCGACCGGCCAACGAAAGCCATGGCCGCCACCAGTACAATGGTGCCGATCAGCGCGCCATGGACCACGCTGGGCGCGGAAAACATCATCGCCATTTCCTCTTGGGATTTCGCGGGCGGAAGTCTACGACAACCAAGGACGGGTGCAAGCGCTTGCGTAATCAAAATATCCTGAACGTATTGCTCCGATGGCCGCTTTAGCCCAAAATGCACACAGGGCCGTTTGGGCGTGGCCGTGTTGGGGAAGTTGGTCCATGTCGTTACCTACAATCTTCGGGTTCGCGTTGTGCCTGCTGCTGTTCGTCGGGGCCATCGTCGAATCGACGACCAATTATTTTGTGTTCCTCCACCTGACTGGCTTTGTGATGGTGGTCGGCGGCACCCTGGCCGCGACGTTCGTTGCCTTCGAGGCCCGCTATGTGATGCAGGCGTTAGGGCAAATCCGCGCCATCTTTTTCTCGCCCCGCATGGCGCGCGGCATGTTGACCAACGAAGTCGCCCGCGTCATCCGCTGGGGCTATATGATCCAAAAGACCGGCCTGCCCGCTTTGGAAGCCGACACCAAGAACATCAAGAGGCAGGACCAATTCCTCGCCTTCGGCGTCAATCTGGTGATCAGCGGCTATTCCGGCCCGGAAGTGCGCCAGTTGCTGGAGAATCAGGTGGAAACCGCCTTCCAGCGCCGCACCGTGCCGTGTGAAATCCTGAAATTCATGGCCTCCAACGCGCCGGCCTTTGGCATGCTGGCAACCCTGGTGGGCTTGGTCATTATGCTCGACAACATGGGCACCGATCCGTCCAAGCTGGGCCCTGGCATGGCGGTTGGTCTGCTCGGCACCCTTTACGGCATGCTGTTCGCCCGCCTGATGCTGATGCCCGCCGCCAACAAGGCGCACCAACGCGAATCCATCATCCGCTTCCGCGGTCTGCTGGTGGCCGAAGGTTTGGCGCTGCTGGCCGAGCGTAAAAGCCCGCGCTTCATCCAGGACGCCATGAACTCGTACCTGGACCCGGCCATTCACTTCGACATCGACCGGGCGGCACGTAAATGAGCCGCCGCGACCGCTTCCACACCAAGAACGAAGAGCCGCTGGAGGACTGGCTGCTCTCCTACGCCGACATGATCACCTTGCTGATGGCGTTCTTCGTCATGCTGGCTGCCATCTCCAAGGTGGACGCCAATCTATACGAGAAGGTGCAGTCGGGCATGGCCCAGGATGTGGGTAACCGCAACAGCGCGCGCCCCATCGAGACCGTGCGCAAGGAACTGGCCCAGGTGATCAGCGCCACCAAAGGCGGCGACGATGCGGTGGATGTGGGCACGGACGAGCGCGGCGTGGTGCTGAATTTGGACGCCAATGCCATGTTCAAGCCGGGCTCCGCCGAGGTGCGCCCCGAGATCATGTCCGTCATCAAGGGCATCAGCGACACCCTCAACAACGAACGCTTCGCCACCTATCGCATCGAGGTTCAGGGCCACACCGACGACATCCCGGTGAAGACAGCGCAATTCCCCAGCAATTTCGATCTGGCCGCCGCCCGCGCTCTGGCCGCCATGCGCATCCTGGGCAGCTATGGTCTACCCGAGGAACGCATGCTGATGTCGTCCTTCGGCCCCTACGCCCCGCGCGCGCCCAACCACCGCGAAGACGGCACCCCCCTTCCGGTGAATCAATCGCTGAACCGCCGCGTCTCGATCCACGTCTATCCGCACTGATTGGGTTGCCCCTCAGGCGGCGGGCGCGAGCGCCTCACCCCATGGTCAATTCCATGCCGTCACGCGCCACCAAAGTGGCGTCCCACATGACACGCGCTTCGTCTTCCAGGCTTTCCATGAAGGAATCGTCATGGTCGGGGTCGTGGTGGAAGATAACCAGACGCTTGACGCCGGCGGCTTGGCACAACCTGACGCCTTCCTGCCACGTGGAGTGCCCCCAGCCAACTTTTGCGGGGAATTCTGCGTCCGTGTAGGTGCTGTCATAAATCACAAGATCGGCACCGGCGATCAGGGTCAGCACATTTTCGTCGGGCTGACCTGGCAGGTGCTCGGTGTCGGTGACATAGCAAACCGACGCGCCCTTATACTCGATCCGGTAGCCGGTGGCGCCGTTGGGGTGCCGCAAGGCGCCGGTGCGGACCACCACGCCGGGAGCCGGCTCCAACGTCTCACCCGCGGCGAAATCATCGAAGGACAAGACGCCGCACATGGCCGAAAGTGGCACCGGGAAAGTGGGATTTTCCATTTGGTTGGCCAGCACCGCGCGGATGCCGCCGGGCTTGCCCAGCAGATGGCCAGCCATGATGCGCAAAGTGAAATCGGGCGTGAAAGCGGGCGCGAAGAACGGGAAGCCGTTAATGTGGTCCCAATGGGTATGGGTCAGCATCAAGGTGGCTGAACTCACCCCACGCTTGAGCAGATCGCGGCCAAGCGCCCGCACGCCGGTGCCGGCATCAAGGATGAAGACATGATCGCCGACGGTGACTTCCACACAGCTGGTGTTGCCGCCATAGACCATGTGATCCGGCGAAGGACAGGCGATGCTTCCACGCACGCCCCAGAACTTCACCTTATAACCCATTCGTCCCCGCTCCCATTCATGGTTGGTTTAAGACTATTCCTTTCCCCACCGAGCCGCATCGGTATTTTGATGTATGCGCGAGACCTTTTTTAGCCGTCCCACCCAATGACGGCACCGACGGTAAGCCCCAATGTGGTATCAGCCCGTCCCCGACTAACGGCCAATTCCACCAAACCAATGGAATTGCCGTACCAGAATGGAGTGCCCGCCGGCACCTCTTCATAAGTCCGGGCGTGACGCAATTCGCGGCCATTCACCTGCAACACCGCTTCTACGGGGACCGCTTCGGTGTGCAACCCGGTCATGGCGTTGCCGTAATGATCCAAGTAAATGACCTCGCCCAATTGGTCCGGCCAATCCAGCTGCCGGGGATTGTCCATGGCGTCGCACCCCGCCGCCCCGGGCGTCATGCCTTGGGCAAGCCGGGCTGCCACCGGAGCGAACAGATCGCGTCCATGAAAGGTCGCCGACAACCGGTCCGGCCGCCAGACGATCCGCCAAGATCGTGCTTGGCGGGCACGGCGCAAGGCGATCTCGAACAGGCCATTATCGGGCCCCACCACCAGCCGCCCATGGATTTCGGCGACCATGGGCTGCCGCTCGCCGCCGACCCCGGGATCGACCACGCCCAGAATGACCACGTCTTCCGGCATCTCGGGCATCAGCGCGGCCAGCAGATAGGCCGAGGCGCGCGGATCGAAAGCGGGCGCATCGGCCATGAGATCGATAACCGCAACGCCCGGCGCCTTTGTGTGCAGCACCGCTTTGACCTGCCCCAGATAGGGGCCGGCCATGCCGAAATCAGTGAACAAGGCGATTGGCCGTTGCATGTTATCTCCTAAACATGCGCCCTTGGGAAAAGATAGCGCGGCTGTCTTTGGTAAGAAATACCAGGATCATAGGAACGCCTAGTCCAAGAGGACGATACCCCTAAGTCTTCAGGCTGTGTGAGTATGCTTTTCTCCCCTATGACAAAACATTCCTACACTCTCTGACCGCTTGTGGCCCTATATCCGATAGGGGTATGGTGGCACCCATGAACTGAACCGGCCAAATGGTAGGAGCCTCGCGTGCCTGCAGTTCCGGGAACCTCCGATGACAGCCTGCCGGCGAGCCCGTTGAGGGTGCTTGCCTGGGCGCCCCGTCTAGCCACCGCCTTCTATCTGGCGGTCGGCGGCGGAGCCATTGCCGGAGCGGCCCAGCAAGGTCTGTTGATCGGGGATATTCCCGGTCCGCTCACCCTGGGCGGCTGGCTGCTCGGCACCGGCTTGGCCCTCTACGTTTTCCTCAACCGGCTATCCACCGCCGCCCAGGCGGAAGCGACAGGGCGTGCCCGCGAACTGCAACGCGCCGCCGAGGCCTGCCTGGACACCATCATGGGCTCGCTGCCCGATGCCCTGGTGATCGCCGACGATTACGGCCGTATCCGCGACCTCAACCCCAAGGCTATGAGCCTGTTCGGCTACACCCAAGACGATGCGCTGGATGAACCGGTGGACGGTCTGCTGGCCGAACCCTATGGGCGTCAATTGCGCGAGCGCTGGAAAGCCTTTGCCGCTGACGGCAACGCCGGGCTGATCTCCACCGGACGCGAAGTGCTGGGCCGGCGCAAGGATGGCGGCGTGGTGCCGGTGGAATTGTCCGTCGCCCAGTTAGAGCGCGACGGCGAACGCCGCTTCGTGGTGGTGCTGCACGATATCTCGGCGCGCAAACGGGCCCTGGCGCGGCTGGACGTGGCGGAAAAGGTGCTGGAATGCACCATGGAAGGCGTCATGGTCACCGACCGGCGCGGCATCATGCTGTGGGTCAATCATGGCTTTTGCCGCATTTCCGGCTATGCGCGCGAGGAGGTTTTGGGGCAAAACGCCGGCCTGCTGAAATCCGGCCTGCAAGGTGCCGATTTCTACACCGCCATGTGGGGCCACATCCGTGAAAAGGGCGAATGGGAAGGCGAGATTTGGAACCGCCGCAAGGACGGCGAGGCCTATCCCGAATGGCTGACCATCAAGGCCATCACCGATCCTTCGGGCCAAGTGACCCGCTATGTGGGCGTGTTCTCGGATATCTCCAAACATAAGCGGGCGGAAGAGACCATCCGCACCCTGACCTATTTCGACGCCGTCACCCGCCTGCCCAACCGCCACCTGTTCATGGACCGCCTGAACCAAGCCCTGGAACGCGCACCGCGCGCCGCGCGCAAGGTCGCCCTGGTGATGATCGGGCTGGACCGCTTCAAGCAGATCAACGAAACCCTGGGCCACCAGACCGGCGATCATCTGCTGCGCGCCGTGGCCGAGCGTCTGGCTGGGTCGTTGCGCGGCCATGATTCCGTTGCCCGTCTACGCGGCGACACCTTCTGCTGCCTGCTGACCGATCTGGCCCAGGATCACGACGCCCACATGGTAATCTCGCGGCTGCTGGAAAGCTTCAACACTTCGTTCGAGATCGACGGCCACGAGCTGTTCGTCACCTCCAGGGTCGGCATCAGTGTCTTCCCGGTGGACGGCACCGATCCCGACGATCTGGTGCTCAAGGCCGAAATGGCCATGAGCCGATCCAAGGAACTGGCCGACAACCGCTACCAGTTCTACACCCCCGAAATGCATGCCAATTCGGTGGAACGGCTGAAGCTGGAGACCGAGCTGCGCAAGGCGCTGTCGCGCGACGAATTCATGGTGTTCTACCAGCCCAAGATCGAAACGGCTTCGGGCCGAGTTGTGGGGGCCGAAGCGCTGATCCGCTGGAAGCACCGCGAGCTGGGCATGATTTCGCCGGTGGAATTCATCCCCATGGCCGAAGAAACCGGCCTGATCGTGCCCATCGGCAATTGGGTGCTGGATCATGTCTGCGGCCAGATCAAAGCGTGGCAAGCCCAAGGCCTGCCTGCGGTGCAGATCGCCGTCAACCTGTCCGCCCACCAATTCCGCCAGCCTGATCTGGTGGAACGCGTGGTTGAGGCCATGAGCAGCCACGGCATCGACCCCACCTTGCTGGAACTGGAATTGACCGAGAGCGCGGTCATGCACAACGCCGAAAGCGCCATCCAAACCCTGATGGAGCTGCACAATGTGGGCGTCCATCTGGCGGTGGACGATTTCGGCACCGGCTATTCATCACTGAGTTATTTGAAGAAGTTCCCGCTGGATAAGCTGAAGATCGACCGCTCCTTCGTGATGGACATCGACGTCAATCCCGCCTCGGCAGAGATCGTCGGCGCCATCATCGCCATGGGCCATTCCCTCAATCTTCAGATTGTCGCCGAGGGTGTGGAGAACGACGCCCAATTGGCCGTGCTCAAAGCCCTGAAATGCGAGCAAATCCAGGGTTTCTACTACTCGCGCCCCATCCCCGCCGAGACATTCTCGGGGATTTTGCGGCTGGGCAGCATTGAGGGAAAGACGGTGGAGTGACCCTTGCGGGGCTCCCGCCCCGGCCCCGGGCAGTGGCAGAGAACTGGTGAACGGTGTCGCCGCACAGAGACGATTGCGTCTACCGCCAGCCCTTCAGCCGCTTGGCTGCCTCGACCATGTCCGCAGACGCCCCGGCAAACGAGAAGCGTAGCGTGTGGTGGCCCTGATAGGGGTCGAAATCCATGCCCGGCGTGCAGGCGATGCCGGTCTCAGCCAGCATGCGGCGGCAGAATTCGGCGCTGTCATTGGTGAGGTCGGCCACGTCAGCGTACAAATAGAACGCACCGTCCGACGGGGCCAGCCGGGTGAAGCCGGCCTTGGGCAGTTCTTCCAGCAGGATGTCGCGGTTGCGTTTGTACACGGCGACGCGGGCGTCCAGCTCATCCAGACAGTCGAACACCGCCATGGCCGCCATTTGCGACAGGGTGGGCGGCGAGATGAACAGGTTTTGTTGCAGGCATTCCACCGCGCGCACCAGATCGGGCGGCAGCACCATCCAGCCCAGACGCCAGCCGGTCATGGCGTAGTATTTAGAGAAGCTGTTGACGATGATGGCGTGCTTGCCCGAGCCCACTGCCGTGCCTGCGGACGCGCCATAGGTAATGCCGTGGTAGATCTCGTCCGAAATCAGACGGATGCCGTTCAACTCGCACCACGTGGCCAGTTGCGCCACCTCATGGCCCGACAGCATGGAGCCAGTGGGGTTGGACGGGCTGGCGACCACCACGCCGTCCAGCTTGCCCGCCACCTTGGACAATACCTCCACGTTAAGCTGCCAGCGCGAGTCCGCACCGACCGGAACCGCCACGCACTCGATGCCCAGGGCTTCCAGAATGTTGCGATAGGCCGGATAGCCCGGCGCCGCTACCGCCACCCGGTCGCCCGCGTCGAAGGCGGACAGGAAGGCCAGCAGGAAGGCGCCCGACGAGCCGGTGGTCACCGCGATGGCCTCGGGCGCCACGCTCACCCCATAGGCGTGGCGGTAATGCTTGGCGATACGCTCACGCAGGGGCTCCAGCCCCAGGGCCTCGGTATAGCCCAGCGGATGGCTGTCCACTGCCGCCTTGGCCGCCGCCAGCACCCGCGCGGGCGCCTGCCCCGAGGGCTGGCCCACCTCCAGATGGATGACATCGCCACCCGCCGCCGCCCGTTCATTGGCGGCGCGCATGACGTCCATAACCATGAACGGGGCGATGGCGCCCCGGGCGGCGACTTTGAACATGCCTCAATCCTTGCCGACGACCACACCCAGGCCGTTGCCGCGCGGGTCGGTGACCACACGGCATTTCTGGAAGCTGGCGTCGCCCGAGGCACAGGTAAAGGCGTTGACCCGGCTGGGCATGGGCACCGCCTTGACCTCGTGACCACGCTTGGTCAGCGGGGCAGGATCGAAGGCGCGCTCGCCCGATTCCACGAAGGCGACGTCGGGCGTGCCGGAATGGTGCACGCGCGGGGCCGCAACCGCTGCCTCCAGATCCTTGTGATCGACGACGCTGGCCAGCAGGGTCTGCACCAACGCCGTCGGGCCGGTCACGCCACCGGTGGCGGCGGCGGCGAAATGGACCTCTTGCGAATGGGTGTTGACCACCAGCACCGGGCCAACCGCCGGCGGGCCGCTGGACAGGCCGGGCACGGCGGCCAGGAAGATGCCGGTGCCGGGCGCCATGCGGCCATTGCCGAACAGGCCATAGGTGGTGACGTTGCAGGCCACCGCGTCACCGAAGGAATCCAAGACGACGAAGCCCGCCGCCGGAATGGCGTCGGTGGACTTGACCGCATCGGGGGCCGCCGAGTGTTTCTCGGGGTTATAAGTGGCCAGCAGGGCATTGGCCCGCTCACGCCCGGCCATGCCGTTGGCGTTCTCGTTGGGCCAGCCATGGGGCTGCATCCAGCGGGCGCGGTCGGCGAAGGCCTTGGCCGCGGCCTCGGCCAGCAGATGGGGCTTTTCATCCGCATCGGCCTTGCCCCAACGGTCCGCCAGGGCCGCCGTCATTTGCGCGGCGATTCCGCCGGCCACCGATGGCGGCGGGGCGAAATAGGCCGTGTCGTCGCCCAGCTTGACGGTCAAACCCTCACGCATGCCGGGCTTGATGTCACGCAAATCCTCGGCGGTCAGCGAACCATCGGCGCGCTTCACCGCATCGATCATTTCACGCGACATGGCGCCCTGATACAGATCGCCGGGAGAACGGCGCAGGCGGCCCAGCATGGCGGCAAGGTCGCGCTGCTCGAAGGTCTGGCCCTCGGTCAACGGGCGGCCATTGGGAAGGAAAATCTGACGGGCGGCAGGGTCATTGGCCAGCAATTGGGCGGCACGGGCGATATCCGTGGCAAAGGCACGCGACACCGGGGTGCCCATGCGGGCCAGCCGCTCGGGATCGGCCAACAATTGCTCCCAGCGGAACTTGCCATACTTGGCATGCAGGGCGTAAAACCCACGGACATTGGCGGGCACGGCGCTGGGATTGCGCACGGAACCGGAGAGCTGGGACGGCGGCGCAAGGAATTCAACGACCTCAGTGCGCTTCTTTTCCTTATCATAGACGACACAAACGCCGCCTCCGCCCAGACTGGCAGTTGACGGCTGGGTCACCGCCATCGTGAAATACAGCGCGACGGCGGCGTCGGCGGCGGTGCCGCCGGCCTGAAGAATGTCACGGGCGGCCAGGACGGCGCGGGGTTCATCCGCGGCAACCATGCCGCCGAAGCCCTTGACGTAGCCGATGGTGCCAACCGGCTTGCTTTCGGTGCAGCCAGCCAGCGCCACTAAGGCGACAGCAGTTACGGCGGCGCTGAAAGCTTTGGAACGACCGACCGACGGAGATAGGCTCTTGCTCACACGCTTGTTCCTTCTGGCAACCTTGGTGCTGGCACTGCTGGCGCCGAACTCGGCCGCCTTTGCCCAACAAACCCAACGGCGCAGCTTCATTCGCGACGCCGAGGTGGAAAATACCATCCGGGCCTATTCGACGCCACTATTCCAGGCTGCCGGATTGGACCCCGAGGCGGTTCGCATTCATCTTCTGGTCGATCCGTCGCTGAACGCCTTCGTTGCCAACGGCCAGAACATGTTCTTCCACACCGGTTTGCTGATCCGGTCCGAGACCGCCAACCAGCTGATCGGCGTCATCGCCCACGAAACCGGTCACATTTCCGGCGGCCATCTGGTGCGGCTGAACGACGCGGTCAGCGCCGCCTCCACCGAAGCCATCATGGGCATGCTGCTGGGTGCCGCCCTGGGCGCAGCCTCGGGCCGTGGCGATGTCGGCGCCGGAGTGATGATGGGCAGCCAGGAAATGGCCATGCGCAATCTGATGGCGTTCTCGCGCACCCAGGAAGGCTCTGCCGATCAAGCCGGCATGTCGTTCCTGGAGGCCACAGGGCAATCGACCAAGGGTTTCCTGGAGTTCTTCGAAATTCTCGGTGACCAGGAACTGCTGGTGGCGGCCCGCCAGGACCCCTATGTGCGCACCCATCCGCTGACGCGGGACCGCGTCTCCAACGTGCGTGAGCATGTGGCCCATTCCAAATGGACCAGTACCCCCTCCCGCCCCGAATACATTGAGATGCACAAGCGCATGCGGGCCAAGCTGTTCGCCTTCCTGGAATCGCCGGTGCGCACGTTCCAGCGATATAAGGAAACGGATAACAGCCTGGATTCCCGCTACGCCCGCGCCATCGCCGCCTATCGCAAGCCGGACCTCGCCACGGCGCTGCCGCTCATCGACGGGCTGATCGCCGAACGGCCCGACGACCCCTATTTCCATGAGTTGAAGGGGCAGATGCTGTTCGAGAATGGCCGCGGCACCGAATCCATCGCGCCGTACCGCAAAGCCTCGGACCTGTTGCCCGACAACGCCCTGCTGCACATCGAACTGGCCCAGGCCCAGGTGGAGCAGGAAGACGAGACGGTGCTGAATGACGCCAAAAAGCACCTGACCCAGGCGCTGCGCAGCGAGCCCGAAAACCACACCGCCTGGCACCTGCTGGCCATCGCCAGCGGCCGTTCGGGCGACGAAGGCATGGCTGCCTATGCCATGGCCGAGCAGGCCTTGCTGCAGGGCAAAGCCACCGATGCCATCTACCATGCCGGCAAGGCCGAACGGCTGCTGCCCCATTCCGGCCCCATCTGGCTGCGCATTCAGGACATCAAGGAACGCGCCAGTCAGGTCAAGGTCGAGGAGAAGAAGCGGCGTTGAGCCCTTGCCCCGCCGATGCCTATCGGCCAATATGCCCGTGCCTTCCGTGCTGGAGTTAAATTACCCATGATTCGCAAGACCTTCGGCGCTGCCGCCGCGCTTCTTCTCGGCTTGACCCTGGCCATGCCCGCGCACGCCCAGGAAGATCAGCCCTTTTCCGCCAAACAGGCCGATGGCGTCCGCAAGATCGTACGCGAATACTTGATGGAGCACCCCGAGGTCATCGGTGAAGCCGTGGAAGCCCTGCGCGAGAAGATGCGGGTTCAGGCCGAGGCCGATGCCAAGAAGGCCATCGAGTCGCGCAAGGACGAACTGTTCAATGCCAAAGACGACCCGGTCATGGGCAACGCCAAGGGCGACGTGGTTCTGGTCGAGTTCTTCGACTACAACTGCCCCTATTGCAAGGTGGTGCTGGACCCCATGGTCGAAGCCATGAAGGCCGACGGCAAGACCCGCGTGGTGTTCAAGGAAATGCCGATCCTGTCCGAGGATTCCGCCACCGCCGCCCGTGTCGCCCTGGCCGCCAAGAAGCAGGGCAAGTACGAAGAGGTGCACCGCGCCTTCATGAAGTACCGCGGCAAGCTTGACGACAAGACCATCTTCCGCCTCGCGGGCGAAGCCGGCGCCAATGTGGAGCAGGTGAAGAAGGAAATGATGGCGCCCGAGATCGACAAGCAGATCAAGAAGAACATCGAGCTGGCCCACGCCCTGGACATCGCCTCGACCCCCACCTTCGTCGTCGCCGACGGCAACGGCAATTCGTCGCGCGTGCTGTCCGGTGCCATCGAAGGCCAAGTCTTCCGCCAGCTGTTCGACATCACCCGCAAGGGCGGCAAGCTGGGCAACTGACCGGCTTTCGGCTGAAATACAAAAAGGGGACCCGAGCGATCGGGTCCCCTTTTTCAGTTCTGGGCCGTTACCGCTTCAGATCACGTGCCGTTGACGTCATCTCGTCGGCGGTCTTGAACACCTGGGCGTTGGTGGAATAGGCCTTCTGGGTCATGATCATGCGGGTGAACTCGTCCTCGATATCCGTGGTCGAGCTTTCCAGCGACGAGGTGGCGAAACGGCCCTCGCCCGGTGCGTCCTCGATGGCGGTCACCAACACGTCGCCCGCTTCCTTGGTGCGGCGGAACAGATTGCCCGAGATGGGGGCAAGGGCGTTTTCAGCGACGAAATTGGCCACCGGCACCTTGAACAGCGTGCGCGAATGGCCGTTGGTGTAATAGCCCTGAAGCTCGCCGGTCTCGGTGAACGTGGTCGCCATCAGATTGCCCGTGGCGTAACCGTCCGTGTTCACGTGACCAAGATAAAGCGACGACCCCTCAAATTGGGACAGCTTGGTGAGGTCCACGTTGAGCGCAACCGTGCTGGTGGTCGCCGGCGGGCCGGTCGTGGTCCAGGTGGCGTCGATATCCACCAGACCGCTGGCGGGAACCGTCAACTGCCCATTGTCGTCGAACGTCAAGGCAACCGGCGCCGACCCCGTTCCGCCCGTGCCCGGATCGGTGAACATGTACCAGCTATTGGTGCCGATACGCTCGAAGCCCAGGGTTACCGTGTGCTCGGTGAAGTCGCTGTCGAACACCTGCACGGGGATCTTCTGCAACTCGCCCCGGCTGACCGGAGCCGATGACGGGTTGATGGTGGTCGAGACCAAGCCCGCACCGTGGGTGGCATCCCAGGTGATGTCCACCGGCTGTGCGCCCACCGGCGAGGTCACTGCGCCGGTATCGTCCACGGTGACCGTCCAGGACGGCACCGACCATGCCGTCGCATAGGGATTGCTGGGGGTGACCGTCCAGGTATCGGCGGCGGTGCGTTGCCAGCTCAAACTGACGGTCTGCGTAGCCCCCAACCCATCCAAGACGTCGACCGTGCTCAGGGTGCCGCCCAGGGAGGAACTACGGGGCAAATTGCCCAGGATGGATGCCGAAGTGCTCTCGCGCCCCGGCATGGTCTGGGTGGACGGCGTCAAAGTGGAGGCATTATCCACCGCCGCAGTGCCGTTATTGGGAATGGGCCTCGGCGCCAGGGTGTAAACCGGTTCTAAAGTGCCGCTGGTATCGATGGTGCCGGTATCGTCGGCCATCCACCCCAGCAGATAATTGCCCGCACCGGTGGTGAAATAGCTGCGCGCCAGATTGGCGTCGGTGTCGGGTCCCATGGTGCGCATCCACGAACCGTCACGGGTATAAAGGACCGCGTCCGGGTCCTCGGTATCCACCGTCAAGGGGGCGGCTGCGTCGGTCGGCGGCGCCACCATGAAGAAGCCCCTGCCGTTGATGGCAAGGTCGCTCCAGGTGCTCGAGGCCTGAATGACGCCCTGCGCGTCGATATGGTTCCGCTGGACCGCCTGCACGCCGAAAATATTCAGCCCGCTGGTATAGGTGTTCGGCGAGGTCTTATGTTCAGACATCATGGTCTTGAACATAGTCTCGGTGCGCTTGTAGCCGGTCGTATTGACGTTGGCCACGTTCTGGCTGATAGAGCCCAGATCCGTGCTCATGGCCATCATCGCCGTACTGGCGTTATTTAATGCGCCCCACAACATCGCGAGCCTCCTTCGGCCGACGAACAGAAATTATCCCGTCGAACGACTTGCAGGCCGCGTGCCAAATGGCAAAGCATTATATTTCAATAACTTACACTGACATCTGACCGGCAGGGAGTGCCGAGAGCGGCAAATTCCCCTGCCCTGCCCGGCAGGAATTGCCGCCCCAGACGCAAAAAAGGCGCGACTTTCGCCGCGCCCTTTTTGATGGAAATCCAACAGCCTAGATGAAATAGGCCTTCAAAGGCGCGAAGCCGTTGAAGTTCACCGCCGAATAGGACGTGGTGTAGGCGCCGGTGGACAGGATGCGCACCTTGTCGCCGACCTGGAGGTTCACCGGCATTTCGTAGCCGGCCTTCTCATACAGGATGTCGGCGGAGTCGCAAGTCGGGCCGGCCAAGATCACCGGAGCGGTGCTGCCGCCGTCATGGGGGGTCTGGATGCGGTACTTGATGGCTTCGTCCATGGTCTCGGCCAGACCGCCGAACTTGCCCACGTCCAGATAGACCCAGCGGGTGTCGTCGTCGTAACCCTTCTGGGAAATCAGCACCACTTCGGTTTCCAGGATGCCGGCGTCACCCACCAGGGACCGGCCCGGCTCGATGATCATGGCCGGCAGGGCGTTGCCGAAATGGTTGGTCATGGCGGTCATCATGGCATCGGCATACAGCTCGACGGCAGGAACGTCGGTGCGGTACTGGGCCGGGAAGCCGCCGCCCAAATTCATCATCTTCAGCTCGATGCCGGCTTCGTCCAGGGCGGTGAACAGCATGGCGGCCTTGCCCACGGCGATGTCCCACTGGCGCAGATCGGTCTGCTGGCTGCCCACGTGGAACGACACGCCATAGGGGTCCATGCCCAACTCGCGGGCCTTGACCAGCAGATCCTTGGCCATGTCGATCTCGCAGCCGAACTTGCGCGACAGCGGCCATTCGGCGCCCTCGCAGGTCATCAAGATGCGGCAGAACACCTTGGAACCGGGAGCGACATCGGCCAGCTTCTCCAGCTCGGCCAGGGAGTCGAAGGCATACAGGCGAACGCCCTTTTCATAGGCGTAGGCGATGTCCGACTTCTTCTTAATGGTGTTGCCGAAGGACAGCTTGTCGGCGCGGGCGCCGTTGTTCAGGCACAGGTCGATTTCGCCGCGCGAGGCGCAGTCAAAGGAAGAGCCCTCGCCCACCAGCATACGCACGATTTCCGGGGCCGGATTGGCCTTCACCGCGTAATACACCTGGGCCAAGGGCAGCCAGCGGCGCAGGCCCTGATAGTTTTCGCGGACGATGTCCAGGTCGACAACGACGCAGGGGGTGACGGGGCGAACTTCATCCAGGAAACGAGCGATCTTCGCGGTCATGCGAATGGTCCTCCAAGCGGCTTGGGCATGGCCCAGGCGAAATGACAGGTAATCTGCCTCAAGCCCAAGGGCCGAAGGACAAAGTCAAATGACAGCAATTCGGGAAGCTGTCAGATCCGCAGGGAGGTACTTCGGACGTCGCTCCACAGCAGGGTATAGGCCTGCAGCGTGCGGAACCCCTCAACGAAGAGGGGATTGGGTTCCAGTGACAGCAAGTGCCTGGCAAATACGTTCATAAGCTCATTCCTCTAAGCACCGGGGGCTTTACACCCCGCTTGCACCCAGAAGACGCCTTGGACGTCGTTGCTTAAACCCCGAAGGGCCAGAGGCACGTGCGCGGTACGTCTCGTCTGAAGCCGCTATATACGCCGTTTTCGGACGATGAAAAGAGAAAAATATCCATGTTCCCTGATATTTTTTTGAAGCCCGAGGCATTATCATGCTATTTCAATGACTTAGCCTGCGGTAACCGCCCGCTTTCGGGCCGTTTTTTCGCCACGAAGGCCCCACGTATAGTGCGGGCGCCATGACCTTCGGCACCATAGGAGGGGCGGAGAAAATCCCCCGCCCCTCCTTAGGTCTTAGATCAAACCGGCCAGGGGCGAGCTGGGATCGGCATACAGTTTCTTGGGCATGCGGCCAGCCTGATAGGCCAAACGCCCGGCCTCGATGGCAAGGCGCATGGCCCTGGCCATCTTGATGGGATCGCGGGCGGCGGCGATGGCGGTGTTCATCAGCACGCCGTCGCACCCCAATTCCATGGCGACAGCCGCGTCGGACGCGGTGCCCACGCCGGCATCCACCAGCACGGGGACAGCGACGCTTTCCTTGATCAGGCGCACATTGATGGGATTGACGATGCCCAGGCCCGAACCGATCAGCGAGCCCAAGGGCATGATGGCGACGCAGCCCATTTGCTCCAGGGTCTTGGCCTGGATGGGATCGTCCGAGCAATAAACCATCACCTTGAAGCCGTCCTTGATCAGCGCCTCGGCGGCCTTCAGGGTTTCCGGCATGTTGGGATACAGGGTCTTCTGGTCGCCCAGCACCTCCAGCTTGACCAGATCCCAACCGCCGGCCTCGCGCGCGAGCCTTAGGGTGCGCACGGCGTCATCGGCGGTGTAGCAGCCGGCGGTGTTGGGCAGGAACGTGTATTTCTTGGGGCTGACGTAATCCACCAGCATGGGCTGTCTGGGATCGGTCAGATTGACCCGGCGCACGGCCACGGTGACGATCTCGGCGCCCGAGGCCTCGATGGCCTTGGCGGTCTCCTCGAAATCCTTGTACTTGCCGGTGCCCACCAACAGGCGCGAGCGGAACTTGGTGCCCGCGACCTCGAAGAAATCCTCGTCCATGCTTGCCTCTCCACACCCGCCGCCGATGAAATGCACCACTTCCAGCCGATCACCCGACACCACCGTGACCTGGTCATAGGTGGATTTGGGAACAATCTCCAGATTGCGCTCGACCGCGACTTTGCGCGGGTCGATGCCTAACTCTTTGAGCAAAGCCTCGACGCTCATGGAAGCGCTGAACGCGCGCTCCTCGCCATTGATGACCACTTTCATGGGCAGAACCGGACCGGAATTAATGAAACGGAAGGGCCGCAGTATGGGGCGGCATTTAGATGGATGCAATTGGCAAGCCGCCCGCCAGCCATAGGGAAACAATATTTCGTGGGTCGCAGGTTCCCGTTGCGCTTGCCCTAGCGCGTGCGTATAAGGTCATCCATGACGAACCCCATTATCCTCATCGTCAACGGCCCGAACCTCAACATGCTGGGCAAGCGCCAGCCTGAGGTGTACGGCACGGAGACGCTGGCCGATATCGAGACCTTGTGCCATGGGCACGGGGCCGCGAACGGGCTGGATGTGGAGTTTCGCCAGTCCAACCATGAGGGCGACCTTGTGGATTGGATTCAGGGGGCTCGGGGACGGGTCGCCGGTATTGTCTTGAATGCCGGTGCCTATACCCACACTTCGGTTGCCATCCTCGACGCGCTTCTGGCCGCCGAGGTTGCGTGTGTCGAGGTACACCTGTCGAATATCCACCAGCGGGACGAATTCCGCCACCACTCCTTCGTGTCCAAGGCGGCCAAGGGGATGATCTGCGGCTTCGGAAGCCACGGTTACATCCTGGCGCTTGATGCGCTGGCCCGTCTGATCAGGGGAAGCTGAAGAGGCACATGGCTACCAAATCAATCGATTCCGAACTCGTGCGCTCGCTCGCGCACCTGCTCGATGAAACCAATCTGACCGAGATCGAATACGATACCGGTTCGATCCGCATCCGCGTCGCCCGCCAGGGCGCGCCCATGGCCATGCATCACGCCGTCCCGCACGCCGCTCCGGCGATGATCGCGGCGCCGGTGGCGCAGCCTGCGGCTCATGACGACTTCTCCAACCATCCGGGCGCGGTCACCTCGCCCATGGTCGGCGTGTCGTACATGTCGCCCGAGCCGGGCGCGGCCAAGTTCGTCGAGGTCGGCCAGACCGTGACGGAAGGCCAGACCTTGATGCTGATCGAGGCCATGAAGACCTTCAATCCGATCCGTGCCCCGCGCGGCGGCAAGCTCACTCGCCTGTTCGTCACTGACGGCCAGCCGGTCGAGTACGGCGAGCCGCTCGCCATCATCGAATAGGACTAGAATGTTCGAGTAGGTCCTGATCGCCAATCTCGGCGAAATTGCACTGCGTATCCATCGCGCCTGCCGCGAGATGGGCATCCGCACGGTCGCCGTGCACTCCACCGCCGACAACGACGCCATGCATGTGCGTCTTGCCGACGAAGCGGTGTGCATCGGCCCGCCCTCGGCCAAGGATTCGTACCTGAATAAGGCCGCGATCCTGTCGGCAGCGACCATCACCGGGGCGGACGCCATCCATCCCGGTTATGGCTTCCTGTCCGAGAACGCCGATTTCGCCTCCATGGTGGAAGAGCACGGGTTCACCTTCATCGGTCCGAGCCCCGACCACATCCGCATGATGGGCGACAAGATCACCGCCAAGTTGGCAGTGAAGTCGGCCGGCATTCCGTGCGTTCCCGGCTCTGAAGGCGCGCTGGACACCGAGGAAGCGGCGCTGGAATGCGCCGAGCAGATCGGTTACCCGGTGCTCATCAAGGCCACCGCCGGCGGCGGCGGCAAGGGCATGAAGGTAGCGCGCAACGCCGACGAGCTGCGCGAATCCTTCAACCTCGCCCGTAACGAAGCCAAGTCCGCTTTCGGCAATGCCGATTGCTACATGGAAAAGTATCTCGGCCATCCCCGGCACATCGAGATGCAGATCCTGGCCGACAATTACGGCAACGTGGTCCATCTGGGCGAGCGTGACTGCAGCTTGCAGCGCCGCCACCAGAAGGTGCTGGAAGAGGCCCCCTCGCCCGCGCTGACCGCTGCGCAGCGCGAAAGCATCGGCAACATCGCCAGCGCGGCGATCAAGAAGCTGGGCTATCGCAATGCCGGAACCATCGAATTCCTGTTCGAAAACGGCGAGTTCTTCTTTATCGAGATGAACACCCGCCTGCAGGTTGAGCATCCCATCACCGAAGCCATCACCGGCATCGATCTGGTGCGCGAGCAGATCCGCATCGCCGCCGGCGCTCCGCTGGGTTACGAGCAGAAGGACGTGAAGTTCCAGGGCCATGCCTTCGAATGCCGCGTCAATGCCGAGGACTCGCAGACCTTCATCCCGTCGCCGGGCCGCATCACCAATTACCACACTCCCGGCGGTCTGGGCGTGCGGGTGGATTCGGGCATGTATGCCGGCTATCGCATCCCGCCCCATTACGACAGCATGATTGCCAAGCTGATCGTGACGGGCAACACCCGGGCCGAAGCGCTGATGCGTCTGCGCCGTGCCCTGGGCGAATACGTCATCGACGGGGTCAAGACCACCCTGCCGCTGCACAACCGCCTGACCCAGGACCAGGATTTCGTGAACGGCGATTACGATATTCACTGGCTGGAAAAATTTGTGGCGCGCAGCAACTAGCTGGTTCGCATTCAAGACCAAGGGGCGGTTCTCAGGACCGCCCCTTTTTCTTTGGGTTAAGTCCCCGGCGCCCCCATCACCGCGCGCACACCACCCGGATGCCGATATTGTAGCTGCCTTGCTGGGCGTCGTTGCGCGCCCGTGCCCGCACGGTGGCGTTGGCCGAGTAATAATACCACGATCCGCCCTTGATCACCCGCTGGCCGCAGGCACCCGCCGTCCAGCAATCGTCGGTCCATTCCCAGACATTGCCGTTCATGTCCACCAAACCATAGGGATTGGCGGGAAACGAGCCCACGGGACGGCTGCCGTAGATGGGATCGGCGTTGCAGTCGCGGCAATTGGCCATGCCGGTGCCATGCCCCTCGCCCCACCAATAAGCGGTGGTCGCGCCGCCCGCCGCCGCATGCTCCCACTCCGCCTCGCTGGGCAAGCGGCAGCGCTGGCGGGTCTTGGTTGACAGCCAGGCGGCGTAATTGCGGGCGTCGGCCCACGACACGTTGATGACTGGCCGACTGCCCCTGCCCCAGGCGTGATCATCCTGCGCGCCCTTGCAGGCGCCCTCAACCACACAGGCCTGCCACTGGTCGAATGTGACCTCGGACCGGCTCATGGAAATGGGGGGCGATGACGGCACCTCGATCATGGCTGGAAGCTCAGCCGCGCGTGCACTGCAGCAAACGCAAAAAGCCAGAAAAACAGCCGTTTTTAAGCGCCCTACAGTGTTCACCCTAGGCATAATTATCGATAAATCCCGAGCATTTTGAACGCTTCAAATGTGCTTATCTGGTATACGAAAGACAAGGGATTCCGTTGAAGCGTCAGGATGCAGCAATGGCCAAGGGTGGCGAGGGCAAGGTTTCGGGGCACGAACAGTCGGCATTTGCCGCCGTTCTGCAGTCAGGCGACGCAGGAAAGATCGTCATTCCCGGCGGCGACTTCCTGCTGAATGCCGAATTCGAACGCTCGGGTCCCGATCTGGTCCTGGTGGGCGCCGATGGCACCCGCATCCTGGTTCAAGGCTTCTTCGCCGACAGCACGCCGCCCGATCTGGTGACCTCAACCGGCGCGTCCATCGAGGCTGCGCTGGCGGCAAAGCTGGCCGGTCCGCTGGCGCCGGGCCAATACGCCCAGGCCTCAGGCGGAGCAGCGACGCTGGCCGCCATCGGCAAGGTGGGCGTGCTCAACGGCAAGGTGATGGTCAAGCACGCCGACGGCACCAAGACCGAACTGCACAAGGGCGATGCCGTCTTCAAGGACGACGTGCTGGACACCGACAAGGGCGGCTCGGTCGGTATCACCTTCGCCGACGGCACCACCTTCTCGCTGGGCGGTTCCGGCCGCATGGTGTTGGACGAATTGGTCTACGACCCCACCGCCCATACCGGCAGCGGCAACATCGCCGTGCTGAAGGGAGCCTTCTCGTTCGTCTCGGGCCAAATCCCCAAATCACATCCCGACGCCATGACCATCAAGACCCCGGTGATGACCGTGGGTATCCGTGGCACCGCCGGCGCCGGCAATACCCAGACCATCGTCCTGCTGGCCGAACAGGGCGGCGTTGCCGGCGAACTGATCGTCACCACACCCTCGGGCCAATCGTTGACCATCAACGTCCCCGGCCTTGCCGCCAATATCGGCGCCAGCGGCATGTTGTTCAGCGTCCAGATGTCGCCGAACCAGTTGCAGCAATTCAACGCTGTCATCAGCGCCAATCCCAATGCCGGCGGATTTGCCCCCCCCAATTCCAACTCGAACGGGAACAACGATTCCGGGACGAGGAATCCCTTTGCACCTCCGGCTGAGACACCCGGCCAGAAGGCGATGCAAAAGGAAATGGAGAAGGCCATCGAAAAGGCCGTGGAGCAGAAGAAGGCCACTGACGAGAAAGATAAGGCCCAAAAGAACGCAGAAGAGGGCCTCAAAGGGGCACAAAAACGCATCACTGATTTGGTGACGAAGACCGCCGAAGCGGAAACCGCTGCCAAGGACATCGCCGCCGAAAATGCCACTCAGAACCTTGATGCTGCGGAACTTGAACGCCAACGGGTGGAACAGGCCGCGGTAAGCGCCGTCAATGCCATTGGCGCCAAGATTTTGGTGCATGAACAGGCGGCGCTCCAGGCGGCTACGAACGCCCTGAACTATTTCAACGCGCTGAACGCCACCGGGTTGGATGGGGCGCAGCAATCGGCTGCGGCTGCGTATAACGCCATCGCGGTCACCGATGACGCCAATACCCCCGGCATCGCCACCTTGTATGAATTGGCCCAGGCGGCAGCGCTGGGACATGGCGCGGCCACGGCGGCGCTGAATGCCGTCACCGACATGGTGACCGCCGCCAGAGTGGCGGCCAACAATGCGCTGGCGCTGAAAACCGCCCTGACCGACATGGGTTCGTCGGCGTTGACGTGGCGCGACGCCACGGCCATCACGGCCAAGGTCAGCACCGCCACAGCGGCAAGCACCGCCAACGGCGATTTGGATGTCAAGCGCATCGCCGCCGCAGACGCCGCAGACGCCGAAACCACGGCGCGCGCCAACGCCCGAGACCCGCTGATCCAGGCCGCCGTTGCCAAGGCCGTCTATGATGTCCGGCATGAGGCGCTGGGCGAAACCCGCGTGGCCCTGGCCAAGGCCATCGCCGACTATGTGACCGACCACAAGGATTTGATTGGCGCTGCAGGCACCTACGGCGTCACCGCCGACGTTCAGGCGAAGCTGACCGCCTACCAAGGACTGGTGAGCAATTTTGCCGGCAGCACCATCGCCGCCAATCTGGACACCGCCGTCGTCACCGCGTTGCAGGACCTGGAAGCCGCACTTCGCGCAGCCGGATGGGACGCCGCCGATACCAGCAGCGGCCCTGCCCTGTACGCCCAGAACGTGGCGGCATGGCTTGCGGCGGAAACCACGGCGTTCAACACCGCCGACGCCGCATTGACCGCCAGCACCGCCGCCGATTCCGCCGCGGCGACCGCCGCCGCCCTGGTCACCGCCGCCGCAAATGACGCAGCCACTGCCGCCGCCGCTTACGCTACGGCCCAAGCCGCCGCATCGGCGGCAGCGGCAGCAGCCGCCACAGCAGCGTATACGGAAGCGCTGGCAGCAACCTCGGCCGAGTTGCAGGCCGATCTGTCCATGACCAATGCCCTGAATTTGCTGGCCGAGGATTTGGGCATTGCCAAGAGCGATGCCGCCTTGGCCGCATCCCATGGTCAAGCGGCCTTGGCGGCGGTGACGGATTCCACCCATTTCAGCCTAAGCACGGCCACGTCGGAACGCGATCAAGCCGCTTCAGCATTGGCCGACCTTAATACTCGCCTGACCGAGGCCAATGCGGCGTTGTCTCAGGCTACCGCCGCCAAGACCCTGGCTGAGTCCAATGTGTTGGCCGAAGGCACCTTCGCCTTGGCCGAGCAAGCGTCCCGCGATCTGGTGACCCAAGGAATTCAGAAGGCCCAGGCCGATTACGCCAAGGCGGTCACCGTCCAGGCGGAAATCAGCCTGCAGAAAGACCTGGCCCAGACCTATGTGAATCAGGCCGAGCAGGCGGTGGTCAAGGCCGAGACCTTCCAGGCTGCGGTGGATGCGGCCAATGCCGTGGACGCCGCCGCCGCCCAGGCAGCGGCAGATATCGCCGCAGCGAAGGCGATCCTGTCGTCTGCCGCCGCCAATGCAGCCAAGACCGCTGGCACCATTTCCGCCGATGCGCTTAACGGCCTTGTCGATGCGGGCGAAGCCAAGGATGTGGTGCTGGACCTCACGGCCCGCATCAACAGCACGAACGGCACCGCCAATGCCGCGCTTGCCGCCATGACGGCGTCCCGTTCCAGCGCGGTGACCACGTTCAGCTTTGCCGCTGACGCCAACGCCTTGGGCAATTCCATCATCACCGCCAAGGTCCTGGCCGCCACCAATGCGCTAAACGCCGCCAACGCCCAATTAGCCACCGCCAACAGCTCGTTAACTACGGCGCAAGCTTCCCTGGGTGCCGTTGACGTCACGGCCAAGACGACCCAACTCAACAACGCCGTCACCGAGGCGGCCACCCAGTCCACCGCTGCATCCAATGCCGCAACCGCGTCCCACAGCGCCGGCGACGTGGCCACTGCCAAAGCAGCCGCCATCCTAGCCACCGACGCCGCCAACGCCGCCGCTGCCCAGGCCGCTATCGCCACCCAGACCGCCCAGGAATTGGCGCAGACAGTACAAGGCCTTGCCACCCTGCAGACCCAGGTGGACACCGCGGTTGCCTTGGCCTCCAACAAGGTCAAAGCGGCTGTGGAGGCGGTAGCCTGGGCCAAGGCCGATTACGACGCATTCCGGGCCGCCAGCGACGCCCGCACCTTGGTGGATACCAGCGCCGGCAGCGCCGCCGCCCCCGCCGATGCCGCCGACAAGCAGGCCTCCATTGCCGAAAGCTTCGCCGCGCTAAGCGCCACCGACGGCAAGTTCACCGCCATCGAGGCGTTGTGGAACAGCAAGATCAGCGGCCAAAGCCAAGCCAGTTCCGCCGATCCGGAAGCGTTCGCCGCCATTAAACTGGCCTATGAGCAGGCGACCCAGGCCAAGACCCAGATCACCGCCGCCAATACCGAGGCCACGGCGACATTGGGGACTGCAGCCACCGCCAGTTCCGCCGAGGGCTGGCTGAAGATCGCCGAAACCAAAGCCGCTGCCGCCTTGACCGCGTTGACTGTCGGCGAAGCGCTCAAGCTGTCCACCGAAGCCGTCGCCGCCGCCAATGAAGCCACCCGTCTGGCCGGCATCATCGCCACCGATTACACTAAGACCACCACGGCTCAGGGTTCCTTGGATGCAGCCTTCACGGCAGCGCAGACCGCGCAGGGCCATCTGGCCACCGCCGATAGCCTGAAAACCATTGCCGACCGGGTGTCAGCCGATTTGGCTTGGCTGCAAAAGCAGCAGGCGCTGGTGAACGGCTTTGCCGCCACCGCCCAAAGCAACGCCCAATTGCTGTTCACCGCCGTCAGCAACGGCGATACGCAAGTGTCCATGGCGGACGAAATGGCATTGGCCGATCAGGCCTATGCCGATGCCCAGACGGCATGGTCCACCACCACCACATCCATTGCGTCCCAGCCGCGAACGGCGATGCAGGCGGCCAGCGATGCACAGACTCAACTGACCGCGTTCCGGGCCATCTATGACAGCCTGAGCCCGTCACAGAAGACCACTGCGGTCACCAATCTTTACGCTCAGATCGTCAAGGCCGCAGCCGATGCCCAGACGGTTGCCACCGAAACCCTGGCCCGCATCGAGATCGCCCATCAGGCGGATGTGTCGGCGGCCACGTCCTACGATCTGCTGGCCGAGAGCGACGCCGTCCGTTACGGCACCGCCATCGAGACCTATTCCGCCAAAGCCCAAACCGCCTTGGCAGCAGCCCAAACCGCGAAATCGCGCGCCGATGCCGCCCATGCCGAGCTGCAAGCCCAAACCACCGCCGCTGCGGCCTTGCAGACTGCAATGACGGCCTTTCTCGCCAATCCCAACCATACGACCAGCGCCACGGTAGAAGCTTTTATTGCCGCGTTAGCCCCCCTGTCCACCGCCGCCAGTGCGACCCTGTCCAAGATTGCCCCGCTGGATGCCAACATCGCCGGTCTGATGGCAACCGGGATTACCGCCGCTGGCGCCATTACCTACGACCCGGCGACGGTTCAGTTCAGCGATGTCGGCATTGCCCAGGCGAATGCCGACATTGTGGCGGGTAACACGCAGCAGATTATCGATCAGGCCACCGCCATCGATCTCCAAAAGACGGCGATTGCCTCCAAGGTGGCCTCGATCCAGTCGTTGATCGACCAGTTCGCCAACTACGCCATCACCGTGGACGGCCTTGCCGATCGCTCGGCGGCAACCCAAGCCATGGTCATGGACGGTGGCGGCAACGCCGATACGATCATCGGCGGCAGTGGCAACGACACCATCTACGGCGGTGCCGGTAACGACACCCTGACCGCCGGTGGCGGCGACGACACCGTCCATGGCGGCGACGGTGACGATCTGATCGTCGGCGGGGCTGGATTGGGCGATGACAGCTATTCTGGCGATGCCGGCATCGACACCATCAAGTTCAGCAGCGCCACCCATTCGGTCACGGTGAACCTGACTACGGGGACAGCCTCGGGCGCCGACATCGGCACCGACGCGCTGAGCGGTATCGAAAATATCATCGGTGGTGCGGGCGCCGACAGTCTGACCGGCGACGCCCATGTCAACGTGCTGACCGGTGGTGCGGGCGCCGACGTGTTCCATGTGGGACTTGGCGACAGCGACCCGATCTACACCGATACCATCACCGATTTTACCCTTGGCACCGACAAGCTGGACCTGGCAAACACCGAAGGTTACAGCCTGCTGCAAAGCGTCTACGCCTATGCTGGCAACGTTGCCGACACCGTCACCAACATCACCGCCGACGCCACGCTGGACAACATGCTGGTGTTCTTCACCGACGGCGAGGATGGCTGGATTTTTGTGAAGGGTCAGTTTGAACTGGTCAAGCTGGAGGGGGTTACCCAACTCCCTTCGGGCGACGACCTTCTACAGGCGGTCAATCCCTACCTGCGGACCGACGAGCACACTCCCGTCATCGGCAACGTCACCCTTCACCACGCGCCCCCCGGCTCTGCCCGGACCTATGATTTCGGACTGGACGGCGACCAGCCCATCATCACCAAGGTCACGGAATACGGCTCGGTCACCATCAACCCCACCACCGGCACCTATACCTTCACGCCCGGGATCAAAGCGCAGACCCTGGCCGAGGAAGCGACCGTCCTGGACAACTTCCAGGTCTTTGCCCGCGAAGGCGGAACCGGCACGTCCCAAACCGTGACCGTCCATTTGACCGGTGTGAACGATCCCACCACCGTCACGTCCCTTGGCACATCGACGGTTACCTACAAAGTCGGCGGCGATGCGGCTGGGGTGGTGCAGGACACAGTCGTCGTCACCGACGTGGACGCGGCTTATTTCACGCGGGTGACCGTATCCATCACCGACGGCACCGACGCCGACCGGCTGGAATTCGACCCCACCGGCGACATCGGCTTGGATGGTGGTCTCTATTTCTACGACGTGAACCACGATTGGGTCCCCGGAGGTTCGGTTTCCGGCGGCATCGATGGCGCCCCATTGGTCATCACCTTCACCGCAGCCGCCACGGCCGCAGTGGTGCAAGACGTCCTGCGCTCGGTCCGTTTCGCCAGTGACGGGCTCACGTCCGGCACGCGCACGCTAAACTTCGTCGTCACCGATGACGGCAACAACGACAGCGCTGCCGTCACCCGCACCGTCAACATCGACGCCAGCGACATCCTTTCCGTACTGGGCGCCAACCAAGCCGGCGGCAGCCTGCGCTTTGACGGCGTTGACGACTATGCCCAGGCGGCGCCGGGCACCCTGGCGGTGGGAACCGGCGACTTCACCATCGAAGCGACCTTCAACGCGCTCAGAAGCGGCGTAATCCTGTCAAAGGGACAGGGCGGCGATGTGAGCCAACTGACGCTTTCGGTTCTGGACGGCTATCTTACCTTCGCCATGGATGATGGCCTGAATGGCGGCGCCAGCTCCGTTACGCTGACCTCCTATGATCCTGTTGATCTGTATAGCTGGACCCACGTGGCGGTCACCCGCACGGGCACCCATTTCGAACTCTACGTGGACGGCCAGCTCTCGCAATCCGCCGACAGCGACCTCCCCATCACCATGAACCACACCGATTTGCTGGTCGTGGGCGGGCAGTTGGACAGCGGCGGTCTGCCTGTGGTCGAGCAGGCATTCAGCGGCCAGATCGATAATCTCCGGCTGTGGAACGTTACCCGCACCGAAGCTGAGATCGCTGAGAATTACCAGTTGGGCACGCCCGCCGATCCCAACCACAATCTGGTCGCGAACTGGACCATGAACGCGCTTGATTCCGGCGCGGTACCCGATGCAGGTACCGGACCGGACCTGACCGTGAGCCCCAACGGCCCGGTGCTGATCAACCCGCCCGGCCATGCGTTGGCGTTCAACGGCGGCTACGTCCAGATGCAGCACGCGGTTGTCACCAGCACCATGACCGTCGAAGCCTGGGTCAAGCCCGTCGGCTCGGAAAGCGATTCACCCATCTTCTTTGCCGGCAATGACGGCGGCGGCGGTGAGTTGAGCATCACCATCAACAGCTCCGGGTATTTGGCCGTCCGCTATACGGATGCCGTTGGAATCGTCAAAGGTCCCTTCACCAGCACCGTCAGGCTTCAGACTGAGGCGTGGAACCATGTGGCGGCGGTATTCAACACCAATGCCGACGCGACTTTAGGCAGCGTCGATCTGTATGTGGACGGTCTCAAGGTGGGCGGCGCCACGGGCCTGTCTGTCCTGATGGAGGGTGTGCGCGACCAAGCCTATGTGGGTCACGGATACGGGTCCTTCGCCGGCGAGATGGCCGAGCTGCGCATTTGGGACGAAGCCCGCACCGCCGCCGATATCCAGACCAACATGAATGTGCGGCTATCGGGTGACGAGTTCGGTCTGATCGCCAACATGGAATTGGGCGACAGCTACAACGTCGGCACTATCAACGTGGGAAATGGAGAGGGTGACTACAACACTCTGACCATCGCACCCAATAACAGCCACCGCGAAGACTCTTCTTATGGCGACGGCCTGATTTTCAGCGAATACCCAGGCAGTATGGTAACGGTGGCGATCAAACCGGACTCGTTCAGCACCACGCTGTTCACCCGCGAAGATACCCCCATCCATAGCACGCTGCTGGCGGTGGATGCTTTTGGCGATATCTTGACCTATGCGCTGGCTGCGGACGGCCAGCCGGACCACGGTTGGCTGTATATCCAGCCGAATGGCACCTTCGACTATCGCCCGTACGACGATTATGTCGGCACCGACACCTTTACGGTCGAGGTCCACGACGACCACGGTGCGGTGACGTTCAAAACCATTACCGTGCAGGTCAATGCGATCGACCATCCCACGGCCCCCGAACAGCCGCCGCTCACCGCCACCCATGATGCCGTCGCATTGTACGGCCAAGCAGCCATCAGCGTGACCGCCGGTTTGGCGACCGGAACTTCGGCAGTCACCTATGAAGCCTGGATGCGCCAGGATTCCTCTGGCGCCGCCGAGCAGTTCATCTTGTCGGCGGGCGCCGGTATGGACACCTTCTCCCTGTCCATGGTGAACGGAACGTTGCGCGCCACCGTGGGCGAGCACCCTGTGAACGCCACAGAGCCGGTGGATGCCACCCTCTGGCATCACTTTGCCGCCCAGCTGTCCACTGACGGCAATACGACCACGGTCACCTTGTTCGTGGATGGCGACGTCGCTGGCCAGGAGATCTTTGCCGGCACCTACAACATCACCGACCCCGCCGCCTATCTTGGCCGCGGCCTCAGCACTGATC
Organism: Rhodospirillales bacterium; assembly: GCA_014380005.1. Taxonomy (GTDB): domain Bacteria; phylum Pseudomonadota; class Alphaproteobacteria; order Rhodospirillales; family Magnetospirillaceae; genus Magnetospirillum. Next base: position 6,678 of record JACMKT010000189.1, on the reverse strand, counting down.
CGGGGACCGAGGGTTATCTGCGCGGTAAATTGTCCGATATCCGCGTCTATACCGAAATCCGCGATCAAGCCGAAATCCGCGCCGACATGGGCGGATCAAGCGACACCACCAATTTGGAGGCGGGCTGGACCGGCGTCAAAAGCGGAACCGAAACGCTGCTGGAGACCACCGGCAACCACGACGGCACCTTTACCCAAGCCAGCAACCATGGCTGGGGTGAGCGCATCCTGGCGGTGATCGAGCGTGGTGAGACGCTTGATCTGAGCGGCATGACCATCGCAAATCCGGATGGGGGACTGGCCGCGGACGCGGTGGTCAGCCTGTCGCTGCAAGTGAAATACGGCACGCTGCATTTCGGCAATCTGTCTGGCGTCACCAAGGTTTCAGGCGACAACGACACTTCGATCATCGTGCTGGAGGGCACCAAGGCAGCTCTGACGGCCGCCTTGAGCGACGTCACCTATACCGCCCATATGGATTTCGCGGGGCGCGATCATCTGGACGTGCTGGTAGACGAAAAACACGCCACCCTGACGCGCAAGGATGGCGGAAGCCTGGACATCCTGGTCCTGTCGCCCCCCCCCACCGCCTCTGGCGACACCCTGATCGGTACTTTCCGCGCCGATCAGATCGACGGTCTGGCAGGCAACGACATCATCGACGGCCTCGGCGGCGACGACACCCTGACCGGCGGCGGCGGGGCCGACACGCTGTTCGGCGGCGCGGGCAACGACGTGCTTGCGACGGGCGCGCCCAACGCCCTCACCACACTGGGCAGCAGATTCCAGATCAATACTAATACTGGCGGCAACCAGTTCTCGCCGTCAGCAACCGGTCTGGCGGATGGCGGTTACGTGGTGGTGTGGGAGGACAATAGCCAGACCTTGGGGGACTCCCAATCCAGTGCAATCCACGGTCAGCGCTACAATGCCGACGGCACCGCCCACGGCGGCGAATTCCTGGTCAATACCATCACCGAGGGCCTTCAATGGCAAACCAAGGTGACTGCGCTGACAGATGGTGGTTTCGCCGTCGTTTGGCGCGGAGACCTCACCAGTTCGGGTAGCGACACGTCGGGCTCGTCCGTCTATGCACAAATTTTCAATTCGGATGGCAGTAAACGTCTAGGCAGCGAATTCCTGGTCAACACCACGACCGGCGGCAACCAGCACGTTCCCAATATCCTTGCACTTCCAGGCGGCGGCTTCGTGGCGTCTTGGGCCGATGATAGCAGCGGCACGAACAACGTCATGGCGCAGGCCTTCAATTCGGCGGGAGCCAAGGTTGGTTCCCAATTCATGGTTAACTCCGAACTGGGCGGTCACCAGGGGCCTGCCGTCATGACGATGCTAACTGATGGCAGCATCGTCATGGTTTGGGACGATTCCAGCACTGCCTTTGGCGACACAGATACGGCCATCCACGCTCAAAGGTTCAATGCCGACCTCACCAAGCTGGGCGGCGAGTTTCTGGTCAATACATCCACCGGCAGCAGCCAGTACCAGTCGACAGTGAAGGCGCTGGAGGGTGGCGGCTTCGTCGTGACATGGCGTGACGACAGCCTGAGCAACGGCGACACCAGCGGTTCCGCTGTCCGTGCACAGTGCTACGCCGCCGATGGCAGTAAGCTGGGCAATGAGTTACTGGTCAATACCAGTACCACCGGTAATCAGCACCAACCCTCCATCATTGCGCTGAAGGGCGGTGGGTTCGTAATCGCATGGTCTGACGACGTTGAAGGTGGCGCAAACAATATTAATGCACAGCAATACGCCGCGGATGGTACCAAGGTTGGCGGCGAAACCTGCCTCAACACCATTACAGCTGGCGACCAAACGCATATTGCTCTGACCCAATTGGCCGATGGACGCATTGTTGCTACTTGGAGCGACAACAGCCAGACCGGCACGGATACCAGCGGCTATGCTATTCACGGCCAAATCCTGGCGGGTGTTTCCAATACCTATCTGGACGGCGGTTCCGGCAACGACACGCTGACCGGCGGCGCCGGCAGCGACACACTGATCGGCGGCGGCGGAGCCGATACATTGTCGGGCGATGCGGGCAACGACGTCTTGACCGCCGGAGCCCCCGCGCCTGGTACCAAGCTTGGCGGCGAGGTGGAGGTCAACACCACGACACAAGGCTATCAATACTTTCCGACCGTGGCGGGGCTGGCGGATGGCAGCTACGTGATCGTTTGGGAAGATCGTAGCGCTGTCGGCCCCGGCGACACCAGCGGTGGGGCCATTCGCGGCCAACGCTATCATGCGGACGGCACGCCTGCGGGCGGCGAGTTCCTGGTCAACACCACCACGAACGGCTACCAGACCACGCCCAGCGTGTCGGCACTGGCGGGCGGTGGTTTCGTGGTGGCGTGGCGCGATGACAGCCACACCGGGGCCGATAACACCGTTGTACTCGGCGGTGATGCGGCGGTGCGGGCTCAAATCTTCAATGCTGACGGCAGCACGCAAGGTGACGAGTTCCTGGTCAACACCATCACCTACGGCAACCAGTACACGCCGGTGACCACCGGACTGACCGGCGGCGGCTTCGTGGTGACGTGGCGCGATGACAGCGCCGACCTCAACAACTCGCGCGCGATCCATGGACAGGTCTTCGACGCCTCGGGCAACAAGGTCGATACCGAATTCGTGGTCAACTCCCAAGGCGACCACGGCGATCCTTCCGTGGCGGCGCTGGCGGATGGCGGCTTCGTGGTGGTCTGGGACGGTAACGCCGGCGTCGGCACCGATAACAACGGCTGGGCGGTGCGCGGCCAGCGCTACAGTGCCGATGGCACGGCGGCAAGCGGCCCGTTCCAGATCAACACGATCTTCGGCAATAATCAAACCACTGCCAGCGTGGCGGCGCTTGAGAACGGCGGCTTTGTGGTCACGTGGCGCGATGACAGCCAAACCGGAGGAGACTTCAGCTATTCCGCTGTGCACGCCCAGATTTATAATGCCGATGGTACCACGCTGAACTCTGAGTTCTTGGTCAACACCACCACCACCGGCTATCAATTCGACCCTTCCGTGACCTCTTTGAAGGGCGGCGGCTTCATGGTGACGTGGTCCAACGAACCCGTCGCCATCAACTCGAATGCAGAGGTATTCGCGCAGGCCTTCGACGCATCCGGCGCCAAGATCGGCGCGGAATTCGTGGTCAATTCCTCCCTTTCAAGCGATCAGCGGATGCCCCAACTGACGCAGCTTGCCGATGGCGGCATCGTCGTGACGTGGCAAGACGACAGCCAAACCGGCGCGGATATTTCAGCAAACGCCATTCGCTCGCAAATTCTAACGGGCGTATCGTCGGTTGTCATGGACGGCGGAACCGGCACCGACGTGCTGATTGGCGGGTACGGCAGCGACACCCTGACCGGCGGGTCGGGCAACGATACGTTGGATGGCGGGTCGGGCAACGATACGTTGGACGGCGGCGACGACCGCGATACCCTGACCGGCGGTGCCGGCAACGACACGCTGACCGGCGGTTCCGGCGACGACACGCTGACCGGCGGCAACGGCAACGACACCGCCATCTTCACCGGCAATGCCAGCCAATACACCATCACCACCGACGGTAACCGCATCCTAGTCACCGACACAGTAGCAGGACGCGACGGCACCGATTATGTGACCAGCGTGGAATCCCTGCACTTCCAGGACGGCACCTTCGATCATCTGGTGTGGGGGTCCGATGGCCCCGACCAATTCGTTGCCAATATGACGCCACCGGCCAGCGCTTTGTCGTTTGATGGTACCAATGACTACGTCACGGTCAGCATGGCACCCACCGCGGTAAACAGCTTCACCTTTGAAACCTGGATGAAGCTGGATACCGCCCCTGGGCTTGCGAGCCTGCTCAGTAGCACCAACTGGGATACAGGTGCACTTCACGTAATCATCCAAAATGACGCGCTTAAATTCGCTATTTACGACCCTAATCCCGCTAGCACCGGCTTGGAATTTAGCTATTCCGTTAGCGCCAATATGGTCAACACGCTATGCCATGTGGCTATTTCCTATGACGATGTCGCGCATTCGGCAAAGCTTTACATTGACGGCCAATTGGTCGACACGAAAAGCTACACCGCCCATGACGCCATTGATTTCAGCCAATTCACCATCGGTGCTTGGAACAACGGCACCTATGATGAGCGCTTCCTGGACGGATCCATGGCCGATGTCCGGCTGTGGTCCACAACCCGGACCCAGGAGGAAATCCTCGGCTCCATGCAGAAGAGCCTGACCGGGACGGAAAGCGGCCTGCTGGGCAATTGGCAGTTGAACGGCGACACCAACGACACATCCACCGGCGCGCATAACGGCACGTTCTCCGGCGGAACGCCCACCTATACCGAGCTTCCCCAGCCTGCTTTCTCTCTGGACAACGCCACGATCATAGGCGGAACCGGAAACGACAGCCTGAAGGTTTCCTATTTCGCGCTGAACGATACCGATTTCGCCAACCTTCACAGCATCGAGAATCTGGTACTGGGTTCGACCGCAAGTGCTGCACAAACAGTCCATTTGGGCGCCAACTCGCAACTGGCCGGGCTGACCTCCGTCGACGCCTCGGCTGCAGTAGCGGCAGTCACCCTTGATGCGTCAAGCCGCACGGCCGCCATCACCCTGACCGGCGGCAGGGACGCCGACACGCTGAGCGGCGGCGCCGGGGGCGACACGTTCCGCTATACGACGGCAAACCAATCGACCCTATCGGCCACCGACACCATCACCAATTTCGGCACCGGCACCGATCGCCTCCATTTCGCCGGAATGGCCGGCATCGCTTACAACGATGCCACGCCCTACGCCTGGACCACCGATGTAGCCACCACGGTAACCGCCATTGTGTTGGACGGAGTTATCGACAACCGAATGGTGTACTTCACCAACGGCATTGATGGTTGGCTTTACGTGAAGGGGGCCGGTGAAGGTGAGACCAACTACGACGGCACGCTGATCAAACTGGCCGGCCATAGCACGATCCCCGGCTACCAGGAAATCCTGCAGGTGGGCGCCTTCAACGACGCCCCCATGGATCCCTCCGGCACAGTCCACTATGCAGACAATCTTGTGCTTGGCAGCAATTCGCACATCTCTTTGGACGTCGGCACAACCTCCGACCATCTAGACGTGGACGGCGCACTGACTTTGGGCGGCAGCCTGACGATCCGCCCCGAAGGCGCCATGACCGATGGCGACACCTACACGCCCCTGACCTATGGCTCGCTGCACGGCACGTTCGAAAGCATCTACGGCCTCGACGACCCGTTGGGGCTGGGCGTGTTCGACCCGGTGTTCGGCGCCAATTCCTTGTCGCTGACCATGCACGACGTGACCCAGTTGGCCACCACAGGGGCCGACACACTGACGGGCTCAAACGGGACCGACTACATCTGTGCCGGCGGCGGCAACGACGCCATCCATGCGGGCGCCGGCAGTGACGTGATTGCCGGACAAGCGGGCGATGACCGCATCGGCATCAGCGGCACGTCCGCCCATGTGCTGGACGGCGGCACGGGGACCGACGTGCTGGCGTGGGAAGGCGCCAACGGCTCCACACTCGACCTCACCCAGATGACCGGCATCCTGCAAGGGTTCGAAGCGGTGGATTTGTCGGCCAGCGGCACTCAGGCGCTGGTCATCGACGCCCAGCGCCTGCTGGCCATGACCGATCCCACCAACGCGCTGACCGGTACCGGTAATACCCTGGTGGTCATGGGCGCGGGCGATTCGGTCCAATTGACCGGCGGCACCTGGACGGCTGGCGTAACCAATGCCTCCATTGGCGACGGTCACAGCTACAGCGTCTATACGGACCCTTCCTCCGGCGCACAGGTCTTTGTAGACAATACGGTTTCTGTTACTCATACATAGACCAGTAACGTCACTTTTGACGGCGACACCATTGCGGCTTATGGTGTCGGCCTCCGTTTTGCCAAGGTGCCTTCAAGATGCTCAGGCTTGCTTCCCGAATCGCTACCGCTTACTTGCGCGCCAATCCCGTGTCGGTGGAGGAAATCCCCGCCTTGGTTTCGAGCATCCATGCAGCCTTGGTCAGCGCCGTCGGCCCTGCCCCGGCAACTGTGCCCCAAGCCTTGGTGCCCGCCGTGCCGGTGAAGAAATCCGTTCGCCATGACGCGGTGGTGTGTCTGGTGTGCGGCAAGCCCGGCCGTTCGCTGAAGCGGCATCTGGATGCGGCGCACGGCATGACCCCCGTGCAATACCGCGAGGCCTTTGGCCTGCCGTCGGACTACCCCATGGTCGCCCCCGCCTATGCCGAGCGCCGCTCGGAACTGGCGAAGCAATCGGGCCTGGGCCGCAAGGCGAAGAGCGACGACGCTTCTGGCCAAGAGGCCAAGGGCTTCCAGTACCCGGCCAGCCGGTGGTCGAAGCCGTCTGCTTGAAGCGGAGGGGGGCTCTTCACTCTGTAAAGCAGCACCTAAGTTGGACCCACCCAAGATCGTCATGCGCGGGCTTGACCCACGACTGTCCGGTTTAAATTTACTTGTCATCCCGAACGACCAACGGGAGGAGGGATCTCCGCTTAGCACACCGTGTTCCAATGTGCCAGGATGAGATCCCTCGCGTTCGCTCGGGATGACAAACTATCAGAAAATCAACGACTGCCCCTTAGCGGGCATCGTTAGTTAACCACAGA
>JACMKT010000188.1 GCA_014380005.1 Rhodospirillales bacterium | reverse complement strand
ACCCGCCCGGACGAAATGGCCGGCTGGATCGAGCGCTTCCGCTCTGCCTGTGAGGCTGCCAATGCTGCGGCTTGACGCCCGCCAGCCCGATTTCGAGGCTCAGTTCCTGGCGCTGCTGGACATGAAGCGCGAGACCGATGCTGACGTGAACGCCGTCGTGGCGGCCATCATCGCCGATGTGAGAGCACGCGGCGACGAGGCGCTGATCGAATACACCAAGCGCTTCGACCGTCTGACCGAGTTGACGCCCGCCACCCTGCATATCTCGGCCGCCGAAGTGGATGCCGCCGTTGCCCAGGTACCGGCGGAATTGATTGCCGCGCTGGAACTGGCGGCGGAGCGTATCCGCGACTTCCATAGCCGCCAATTGCCCGAGGGCTATGCCTATACCGATGCCGCCGGTGTGCGCCTGGGCTGCCGCTGGACGGCGGTGCAAGCTGCCGGGCTGTACGTGCCGGGCGGCACCGCCGCTTACCCGTCCTCGGTGCTGATGAACGCCATTCCGGCCAAGGTCGCCGGCGTGGACCGTCTGGTCATGGTGGTGCCCACCCCCGACGGCAAGCTGAACCCGCTGGTGCTGGCCGCCGCGCGCTTGGCCGGTGTGGACGAGATCTACCGTGTCGGTGGCGCCCAGGCGGTTGCCGCCCTGGCTTTCGGCACCGACACCATCCGCCCGGTGGATAAGATCGTCGGCCCCGGCAACGCCTATGTGGCCGCCGCCAAGCGTCAGGTGTTCGGCACTGTCGGCATCGACATGATCGCCGGCCCGTCGGAAATCCTGGTGGTGGCCGATGGCGCCAATGATCCAAGCTGGATCGCCGCCGATCTGCTGAGCCAAGCCGAGCACGACACCGCCGCCCAAAGCATCCTGATCACCGACGATGCCGCGTTCGGCGAGCGGGTGGCACAAGCCGTGGAAAGCCATCTGGCCGTGCTGCCCCGCGCCGTCATCGCCCGCGAAAGCTGGGAATCCCACGGCGCCATCATCGTGGTGCCGTCCCTGGACGGCGCCGTTCCGCTCATGGACCGCATTGCCGCCGAGCATCTGGAACTGGCCGTGGACGAGCCTGATGCCCTGGCCGCCAAGGTCCGCAATGCCGGTGCCATCTTTCTGGGCCGCTACACCCCGGAAGCGGTGGGCGATTATATCGGCGGTCCCAACCACGTGCTGCCCACGGCGCGGTCGGCGCGGTTCTCCTCGGGTCTGGGCGTGCATGACTTCATGAAGCGCACCACCCTGCTGGGCTGCGACGCGGAATCCCTGCGTGCCATCGGCCCGGCGGCTGTGCAATTGGCCGGGGCCGAGGGCCTGGGCGCACATGGCCTGTCGGTGGCGCTGCGTCTCAATCTGGGCGGGGCCTGACGGGAATGCCCCATCGGCAGCGCATCGCGCACGTTCAACTGGACGAAAAGACCATGGTGCGCCGCGCGCCAGAGGTCGAGCACGAGCGCAACATCGCCATCTATGATCTGCTGGAGGAAAACTACTTCGCTCCCCATGGCGAGTATACCGGCCCCTACCATTTGAGTTTAAGGCTGGAGGATAACCGGCTGGTCTTTGACGTGCGCACGGTGGAAGAGGCGCCGCTGCTGGAAGTGGGGCTGTCGCTGAAGCCGTTCCAGTCCATCGTCAAAGACTATTTCATGATCTGCGAAAGCTATTATTCGGCCATCAAGAAATCCACGCCGTCGCAGATCGAAGCCATCGATATGGGCCGCCGCGGCCTGCACAATGAAGGGTCGGAGTTCCTGAAGGAGCGCTTGGCCGGCAAGGTGGACGTGGACTTCGACACGGCGCGTCGGCTGTTCACGCTCGTCTGCGTACTGCATATCCGGGGCTAGGCGATGGAGGGCGATCTTCCGTCCGCCGTCCTGTTCTGCTGCACTTTCAATGCCATCCGCTCGCCCATGGCCGAGGGTATCTTCCGCCGTTTCCACGGCACCCGCATTTTCGTGGATTCCGTAGGCATCAAGACCGAGGAAACGGACCCCTTCGCCGTTTCGGTCATGGACGAAATCGGCATCGACATCTCCAAACACCGGGCCAAGACCTTCGAGGAATTGGAGGATGACAGCTTCGACGTCATCATCTCGCTTAGCCCAGAAGCCCAGCACAAGGCGGTGGAGCTGACCCGCACCAATGCCTGCGAAGTGGAGTTCTGGCCCACCTTCGACCCCACCTTGATCGAAGGCAGCCGCGAGGCCCGCCTGGATGCCTACCGTCAGGTCCGCGACGAACTCATGCGCCACATCCTGGCCCGTTTCCCGACGCAGGCCATGGCGCGGGAGTGATTCTTACCACCAAGGGCACTAAGGGCACCAAGCCGGCGTTCCAGGCGTGGCACAGCGGCCTCCCTGTCTTGGTGCCCTTAGTGCCCTTGGTGGTAAAATCAAACTTGCACCCAGAACCAAAACCCTTGACCTCACACCCCCAAGGCCGCACTTATTCCGCCAATTCCGAACGCAGGGGCGACGTACATTTCCAATCAAGGTAGCACGGGCTTTCCCGTCGAGATCCCCGGGCTGGTTCTAGCCTCGGCGTCTCCCCGCCGGCTCGATCTGTTGCGCCAGATCGGCCTGATCCCCGGCGTGGTCGATCCCGCTGATGTGGACGAGACGCCCAAGAAGGGCGAATTGCCGTTGCCCCATGCCCAGCGTCTGGCCGAGGAAAAGGCCCGCGCCGTGGCCTCGCGTCACCCCGGTTGCTTCATCCTGGCCGCCGATACGGTTGTCGCCTGTGGCCGCCGCATCCTGCCCAAGGCGGAAGACGAACGCACCGCGCGCAAATGCATTGAGCTGCTGTCGGGCCGCCGTCACCGCGTCCATGGCGGGCTGGTGCTGCTGGCGCCGGACGGTAAGCTGCATGCCCGCGCGGTGACCACCGTGGTGACCTTCAAGCGTCTTGATCACGGCGAGATCGAAGCCTACATGGCCTCGGGCGAGTGGCACGGCAAGGCCGGTGGCTACGCCATCCAAGGCCTTGCGGCGGCGCTGGTGCGCCAGTTGAACGGGTCCTATACCAACGTGGTCGGCTTGTCGCTGTACGAGACCGCCACCCTTCTTAAAGGCGTCGGCCTCCATGGCAACTGAGATCCTCTATTCCTGGGGGCCGGGCGAATCCCGCCTCGCCGTGGTGCGTGATGGCCGTCTGGCCGATCTGGTGCTGGTGCGCCCCGAATTGCTGGCCGGCGCCGTCATCCTGGGCCGAGTGGTCGAGGTTGCCCACAAGCTGGGCGCCGTCTTCGTGGATATCGGCCAGGACAAGCCGGGCTTCCTGTCGGCCAAGGGCCTGACCCAAGGCGCTGCCGTGCTGGTGCAGGTTAAGGCCGACGCCCAGGGCGGCAAAGGCTGCGCCCTGACCTCCGACGTGTCCCTGGCGGGCCGCTGCCTCGCCTATTCGCCGTTCCGCCCCGGCCTCAACGTGTCGCGCAAGCTGTCCGATGAAAAGCGCGACCGCCTGCTGGGCTGGATGGAGCCGTTGATGCAAGAGGGCGAGGGCGTCGTCGTGCGCACTCACGCCACCACCGCCGACAAAAGCGAGCTGGAATTCGAGCTGTCGCAACTGCGCGCCGATTGGGCCGACATCCAGACCCGTGCCGCTCAAGCCAAGGCGCCGTCGGTGTTGTTACGGTCCGACCCGCTGCTGCGCCTGTTGTCGGACAATCCCGGCGTGGCCCGCGTGCTGGTGGACGATCCCCAATTGCAGGCCGCCGCCCGCGCCCGCTTCGGTGGGCTCATCGAAATCCATCGCGACGGCCCGCTATTTGATCTGTACGACGTGGAAGACTCCATCGCCGCCGCCTGCGCCACGGTGGTGCCCCTGGCCTGCGGTGGCCGCGTCACCATCGAACCGACCGCCGCGCTGACCGCCATCGACGTGGATTCCGGCGGCGCCACCGCAGCGGAAGCCAATACCCAGGCGGTGGGCGTCATCGCCCGTCAGCTGCGCCTGCGCAACATCGCCGGCCAGATGGTGGTGGATTTCGTCTCGGGCGGCGGCAAGGGTGCCTTGTTCAAGCTGGTGGCCGCGCTGAAACAGGCGGTGGCACGCGACCCGGTGGCAACCCATGTGATCGGGGTGACGCCCCTGGGCTTGGTGGAAATGACCCGTGAGCGCAAAGGCCCGTCTTTGCCTGAGTTGATGCAGGAACGCGGCACCAGCGCCAGTGCCGACGCCGTGGCCTTCGCCGCCCTGCGCATGGCCCTGAAGGAAGCCCCCCACCGCCCCGGACGCGGTCTTGCCGTGGTGGTCGCCCCCGACGTGGCCGCCGCCCTGACCCGACGTTCTGAAGCCGTTGCGGAAGCTGAAGACCGCCTGGGCCGCAAGCTGGTCATCCGCGCGGATTCCACGCGGGCGCGTGAAGACGTGCAGATCGAGGAGCAGCAGCCATGAAGCCCCCAGCCAATTCCAACAAGCCTTGCCCCATCTGCGGCAAGCCCCCGGCGCTGGAGTTCAAACCCTTCTGCTCCGCCCGCTGCGCCGACGTGGATTTGCACCGCTGGCTGGGCGGCGTCTACGCCGTGCCCACCGCCGAACGCCCGGAAGACGCTGCGGAGCGTGAGGAAGAGTAGAGGGCTGTAATTTTTCCCACATCATCCCCTTGCCAGCCCCCCTGAAACCCGTTATAAGCGCCTCCTCTTCGCCGGAAACGGCTGTGCCCGGGTAGCTCAGTTGGTAGAGCATGCGACTGAAAATCGCAGTGTCACTGGTTCGATCCCGGTCCCGGGCACCACTTTAAACCCCTGAAAGGTAACCCCTTTCAGGGGTTTTCCATTTCCGGGACAATTTGAGAAATTAATTTTCGGGACACTCTCGGGACACTGAGGGGCGTCCCGTTGTCCCGATTGAGCAGGGACTTGACGCCGACTCGCCAATAAGTCAGGATTTTCCGGGACAGAAAAATCACAGTGTCGGTGCGTGATGGCGAGGGGCCAACTCCCGATTTTTGAGCGGCGGTCCGAAGATAACCGCCTAATGGGCTATCAGGTTAAAATCCGCAAAAAGGGTTTTCCCTCGGTCAGTCGGCAGTTCGATCGCTATGCTGATGCTGAGCGCTTTGCCCTCGATACTTTGCAAGGCATGACTGCGCGGACTTGGACTGTTCGCCGAGAGGCTGAGCGAACGACGTTGGCTGATGCGCTCGACCGATATAAGCGCGAAGTGACCGTCGATAAGAAGTCGGCTTACGGTGAGGGATGCCTCATTGAGCGGCTCAAACAGACGCGCTTGGCGCAATACAGCTTGGCCACGATCCAGGGGTCGGATATCGCTGCCTACCGAGATGAGCGGTCTGGGGAGGGGGCTGCGGCGAACACTGTGCGGATAGAGTTGGCGTTACTTTCCCATGTGTACACCGTAGCTGCCTCCGACTGGGGTATGCCCATCGTGAATCCCGTCAAGCAGGCCCGAAAGCCAAAGCTGCCAAAGGGGCGGGAACGGCGGCTGGACCCCAGGCTTGACAATGATGGCAAGACCGAAGAGCAGCGCCTGCTGGATGCTTGCGACCGTAGCAAGAGTCGTTTCATAGCCCCGATTGTCCGCCTAGCCATTCAGACCGGCATGCGCAGGGGTGAAATTCTTGGTTTGCAGTGGGAGCATGTCGACCTGCGTCATCGCACGGCACATCTCCCCGACACAAAGAATGGTGAAAGCCGAACTGTTCCGCTATCGCCTGCAGCGCGCCGTATCTTAGTGACTTTGAGTTGGCCGAAGGGGCTTAAAGGTATTGTGCATCGGGTAAAACGATGCGCGACCACCATAAAGTCGCCTGGGGGCGGCGTGCAGGTGCGGCGCCAGGCGCGGCGGGGGCCTGTGTTTGGCATCGGCGACAGTGGGTTTGTTCATACATTCCAGCGTGTGTGTGAGAAGGCAGGTATTGAGGGGCTTCATTTTCACGACTTAGGGCGTGTCGTCAGTTGAGCCAGAATAGCGCCGAAACGAGTTGGACCGCCGCGAGGAATGTGCTGGCAAGTTTGTCGTAGCGGGTTGCGATGGCCCGGAAGCCTTTGAGTTTACAGAAGAAACGTTCGACCATGT
>JACMKT010000187.1 GCA_014380005.1 Rhodospirillales bacterium | reverse complement strand
CCCTTGATCACGAGAGCTTCGCGGTTTCGGGCCCGCTCGCCCTTCCGCAGTTGCGCTTCACTTCGCTCGCCGTGACCAGCTTGCGATGGGACTTGCACCCGCAAGAATGCGACCATGCTGGGCGCACACATAGAAAAAGGGCCCCAACGGGAGCCCTTCATTATCAGCCAAGCGACCAAGCGCTAGTTCAGGAACTTGCCCACCACCTGCAGGAAGTTGGCGACCGAGATGGGCTTGGCGATGTAGCCGTCGCAGCCGCCCTCGCGGATTTTTTCTTCGTCGCCCTTCATGGCGAAGGCGGTGACGGCGATGACCGGGATGGCCTTCAGCACGGCATCGTCCTTGAGCATCTTGGTGATTTCCAGGCCCGAGATTTCCGGCAGCTGGATGTCCATCAGAATCAGATCGGGATTATGCTTGCGGGCCAGATCGATGGCTTCGCGGCCATCCTTGGTCTGCAGGGTGTCGTACCCATTGGCCTGCAACAGATCGTTGAACAACTTCATATTGAGGTCGTTATCTTCGACGATCAGAACGGTCTTTGCCATGACTTCCCCTGGACAAGCGGATAACGGCGGCACGGCGCAGGTGACTGCGCCCCCCAGCGCGCCGATCCTCTGGTCGGCATCATCGTCAATTCAGGGCGCTGAGTCAAACCAAGGAAAGCGTTGACGCGGCCAAGACGTCACTTCGCGCGGCCAAAACTTGCCAGCGCCAACACCAGCCAGCCCACCATGAAGGTAATGCCGCCCGCCGGGGTGACCATGGGCACCGGGAACGGGCCGCCGGATATCGCCTTATAATAGAGTGACCCGCAAAACAGCATGGTGCCGATGACGAACAGCCCGGCAGCCCCATGGGCCATCCGGCGGCCATCGGCGATCAGCCGGTCGGCGGCCAGCAAGGCCAAGGCGTGCACCAATTGGTAGTGGGATGCCCGTTCGGCCAAAGCCTGCATGAAAACGTCGCCGGCCAGACCATGGGCGGCATAAGCCCCCATGCCCACCGCCGTCATGCCGCTAAGACCGGCCAGCAACACCCACGGCCGCATGGAGCATTTCCCCGTCCTCAATTGCGCGCCGGAATTTTGATGCGGGCGCCGTAGATTTCTGCCGAACCGCCCAGCTTGACCGCCTGATCCAGGGTGGCGGTGGCGGCGATGCGGCTGGTCAGGGGCTCGGGCGGCAGCAACGGCACGGGCACGCGGACGATGACCGGCTTGGGCTTGGCTTCCGGGACAGGCATGACGGGTGCGGGGGCCGCAACCGGCACCACCACCGGCTTGACCTTGACCTCAGCCTTCTTGGGCTCGGGCTTGATTTCGGGCGCAGGCGCGGCGACGACCGGCGCAACCACCTCGGGCTCGACCTCCGGGGCAGGCATGGGGATCGCAGCCGGCATGGGCGCGACCAATTTGGGTTCGGGCTCGGGCGCCTTCAGCCCCTCGGACACGCGCTGCTGTTCCTCGCGGCGGATATCCTCAACGGTGCGTGGCGGCCCCAGCCCGTCGCGGACGAAATCGGTCACGGAACCCAGCCAATCGGAGCCGGACTCTTCAGCGCAAGCTGGGGCGGCTGCGGCCAAAGCCAGCAGGGCGACACCAAGGCGGATGTGTATG
>JACMKT010000186.1 GCA_014380005.1 Rhodospirillales bacterium | reverse complement strand
GGTTTGGAGGGGAGCAATGGCTCACGCTCTTGCCCGACTGGGGATGAACTCGGATCTCGACCCGAGGAATACCCAAAGCGCTGCCGCCGACACCCAACCCCAGGCTTGGCCTGAGGCTGATAACGGCAAGGATTACTACGTGTCGCGCAATGGCGTGAAATACGCCGGCACGCACTTGCTGATCGATCTGTGGGGCGCCACCAAACTCGACGATATCGAGCTGGTGGAAGAGGCGCTGAGGAACTCTGCCATCAAAGGCGGGGCGACGATCCTTCATTGCCATCTGCATCACTTCCAGCCCAATGGCGGCATCTCCGGCGTGCTGGTGCTGGCGGAAAGCCACATCACCATCCATTCGTGGCCGGAACGCGGCTACGCGGCGCTGGACGTCTTCATGTGCGGCGATTGCGACCCCTACAAGGCCATCCCGGTGCTGAAGGAGGCGTTCAAGCCCGATTTCGTCACCGTGTCCGAAAGCAAGCGGGGCCTAGTGCCGTGACCTCCTGGTTCCAGGAGACCCTTTACGACCACTGGCGGCAAAGCTTTCAGATTTCCGCTGAACTTTGCCGCCTGCGTGGCCCCATGCAGGACATCGCCTTGTTCGAGACCCCCGGCTTCGGCCGGGTGCTCACCCTGGACGGCGTCATCCAGGTCACCACCGGCGACGAATTCATCTATCACGAGATGCTGGCCCACGTGCCCATCTACGCCCATGGCGCGGTGCGCTCGGCCTGCGTGGTCGGCGGCGGCGATGGCGGCATGCTGCGCGAAATCCTCAAGCACACATCGGTCGAACAAGCCGTGCTGGTGGAAATCGACGGCGCCGTGGTGGATTTCTGCCGCGAACACCTGCCCACCGTCTCAGCCGGCGCCTTCGATGATCCGCGCACCGAGATCGTCATTGCCGACGGCATCGCCTTCATGGCCGAGACCGACCGCAAGTTCGACCTGATCGTCATCGATTCCACCGACCCCATCGGCCCCGGCGGCGTGCTGTTCACGGAATCCTTCTACAAGGATTGCGCCCGCTGCCTGAATTTCGGCGGCATCGTGGTCAATCAGAACGGCGTGCCCTTCCTGCAAGGCGCGGAAATCACCGACACGTGGCGCCGCCGCAAGCCCCATTTCACCGATGTGGGCTTCTATCTGGCCGCCGTGCCCACCTATGTGGGCGGCTTCATGGCCCTGGGCTGGGCGTCCAACACGCCCGATTCCCGCGCCGCCAGCGTGGAAACCATCCGCGCCCGCTTCAACGCCGCTCCGGTGACGACACGCTACTACACGCCGGATGTACACAAGGCGGCCTTCGCTTTGCCGCCCTATGTGCAGGATTTCATCACCGACTAAATGGGCGCCCGCTGATTAGGCAAAGACGTTCCTGATATATCAGCCCCGCATCCCCGGCATGGTTACCGCCACATTACAACGTGATTTGAAACCAAACGACGTCTATATTGCCTGACTGGAATTTTTCCGCAGGCTCCGCGATGACGTATCAATCAACCGTGCCTGGAATTTCGGACAGCCAAGGCGCCACCCGCCAATTCATTTCCTTCACCATCGGTGACGAGGAATATGGCGTCCAGATCACCGCCATCCGCGAGATCAAAGGCTGGACCGCCACCACCGCTTTGCCCGACACGCCCATCTATATGCGCGGCGTCATGGATTTGCGCGGCGCCATCATTCCCATCATCGATCTGCGCGCCCGCTTCGGCGGCGGCCTGACCGCCATCAGCAGCCGCCACGTCATCATCGTGGTGGCGGTGGAGGGCCGGGAAGTCGGCATCCTGGTGGACGCCGTGGCCGACATCATCACCGTCGCCGACAGCGCCATCCAAGCCATCCCCGAGCTTGACCACAGCCACCACGCCGAATTGCTGGCCGGCATCGTCGCCGTCGAGGGCCGCATGGTGGCGCTGCTGGACCTGACCTGCCTGTTCGACGCCCATTCTGCCGCCGCCTGACGCAGACCGGAGACCTCCCCATGAGTTTTTTCGTCAATACCCGCATCGCCTTGCGCCTCAGCATGCTGACCGCCCTGCTGGCCTTCCTTTCCGTCATCGTCAGTGTGGTCGCTTTCAACGGCATGAGCCGACTTGAGGAAGGCCTGCGCACCGTCTACGAAGACCGCGCGGTCCCACTTGTTCAGCTGTCCAGCATCCAGGATTCCCTGCACCGGGTGCGCACCAATGCGGTGCTGGCGGCCACCAGCGGTGACCCGGCCATTGCCGCCGGACTGCGCAAGCAGAATGACGACATGGTGGCGAAGAACAACAAGATCTGGGCGGACTACACCGCCACCTATATGACCCCGGAAGAGAAGATTCTGGCCGACCGGCTTGCCCAGCGGCTGCAGACCTACCGCGTCGCCCGCGACCAAGTCTTCGCCCTGGCCGAGGCCGGCAACCACGAGCAAGCCGAACGGGCCATGCGCGAAGATGCCGGGCCGAAATTCGCCGATCTGATGAACGACCTGCAAGCCCTGACCGATCTGCAGGCCCGAATCGCCGCCGAGGAATACAAAAAGGCCCAGGACACCCATGACCGAGTCACCCTGACCACTATCCTGCTGATCGTCATTGGCCTAACCATAGGGCTGGGGCTAGCGGTGGTGATCGTGCGCTCGGTCACCCGTCCGGTGGGGGCCATGACCAAAGCCATGACCGATCTGGCTGGCGGCAAGCTGGACGTGGTGGTGCCGGCCCTTGGTCAAAAGGACGAAATCGGCTCCATGGCCCAAGCCGTCCAAGTGTTCAAGCAGAACGCCGTGGACAAGCAGCGCATGGAGCAGGAGGCCGAGGCCGCCCGCATCGCCCAGGCCCAGGCCGAAGCCGAACAGCGCGCCCGCGAGGCCGCCATCGTCGCCGAAGTGGCCGCAGTGGCCTCCGCCGCCTCGGAAGGCGATCTGGACCGCCGTATTGATCTGGCCGGCAAGGACGGCTTCCTGCTGAATTTGTGCGAGGGCGTCAACAATCTGGTCAATTTGACCGGAATCGCCCTGAAGGACGTGGCCGGAGTGCTGTCCTCGGTGGCGCGCGGCGACCTGACCCAGCGCATCACCAACCAGTATGGCGGCCTGTTCGGCCAGTTGAAGGGCGACGTCAACCAGACCGCCGACAAGCTGTTCGAGATCGTCACCAACATCAACTCGTCGGCCGGCCAGATCGGGTCTGCCGCGTCGGAAGTGGCAGCCGGGTCGCAGGATCTGTCGGAACGGTCCGAGCAGCAGGCCAGCGCCCTGGAAGAGACCGCCGCCTCCATGGAGGAACTGGCCGCCACCGTGCGCCAGAACGCCGCCAATGCTCAGCAAGCCAACCAGCTTGCCGCCGGCGCCCGCGAGATCGCCTCCACCGGCGGTCAGGTGGTATCCGATGCCATCGGCGCCATGGGCCGCATCTCCGCATCCTCGCAGAAGATCGAAGACATCGTCGGCATGATCGACGAAATCGCCTTCCAGACCAATCTGCTGGCGCTCAACGCGGCAGTAGAAGCGGCGCGCGCCGGTGACGCCGGCAAGGGCTTCGCCGTGGTCGCTCAGGAAGTGCGCAATCTGGCCCAGCGTTCGGCCCAGGCGTCCAAGGAAATCAAGACGCTGATCGCCGAAAGCTCGACCCAGGTGCGCACCGGCGCCGATCTGGTCAAGGGCGCCGGCAAGACCCTGGACGACATCCTGGGCAGCGTCAAACGGGTGGCCGACATCGTCGCCGAGATCGCCGCGGCGTCCACCGAGCAGGCGTCCGGCATCGATCAGGTCAATTCCGCCGTCACCCAGATGGACGAAATGACCCAGCAGAACGCGGCCCTGGTGGAAGAATCCGCCGCTGCCGCCCATGCGCTGGAGGATCAGTCGCGGGAATTGAACCGGTTGATGGGGTTCTTCCAGGTGGGCGAACAATCGGTGCAACCGGTGACGGCCCCGCCCCGCCCCACACCCAAGCCCGTCGCCAAGCTGACGGTCAAGGCGGCCGCCCGCCCGGCAGCCAAGGCTCCGGCCCAGCGCACCCATCTCGCCAAGCTGCATGACGGCCCCGCCCCCACCGCCGCCGCGCAAGGCGCCAAGGACCAGGATTGGGCGGAGTTTTGAGTTCCTTATAATCTCTGGTAAGAGTATGGCCCCGCCGGCGTTGCTCGGCGGGGCTTGTTGTTAAGGGGGGGCAAGGTGCAGCAACGCGTCAGCGGCGACACCGATGGGGGCCATCGCCGGGAATTCGAACTGGGCGATGCGGAATTCCAATTTCTTGCCGCCTTCATGTCGCGGGAAACCGGCATCGTATTGTCCGACCACAAGCGGCAGATGGTGTGTGGCCGTCTGGTAAAGCGCTTGCGCAGCCTGGGCCTGCGCTCATTCGAAGACTATGTGGAGCTGTTGCAGGGGCCCATGGCGGCGGCTGAGGTGGAGAACCTCGTCAACGCCATCACCACCAACATCACCAATTTCTTCCGCGAGCCCCACCATTTCGACTTCCTGAAGAATTCCGTGTTGCAGCCCCGCGTGACTGAGCGCCCGCGCCGTCCGCGCATCCGCGTATGGTCCGCCGGCTGTTCATCGGGCGAGGAACCCTATTCCATCGCCATGACCATGGCCGATGTGCTGAAGCCGGGCGAAGGCTGGGATGCGTTGATCCTGGCGACCGATATCGACACCAACGTTTTGCGCCGGGGTGAAGCGGGGATCTATCCGGTGGATGCCGCCAAGCACATCCCCGAAACCTACCGCAAACGCTTCCTGCGCCGTATGCCGGGCGAGCAGGACAAGGTTCAGATGGCCGATGAATTGCGCCAGATGATCCGCTTCCGCCAGCTGAACCTGCATGAAAAATGGCCCATGAAGGGCAGCTTCGACGTCATCTTCTGCCGTAACGTCGCCATCTATTTCGACAAGCCGACGCAAAGAAAGCTGTTCAACCGCTACGCGGACCATTTGAACATCGGCGGCATGCTGTATCTTGGTCATGCCGAATCCTTGATCGGCGTCACCGACCGCTTCGAGGTCGCTGACAAGACGGTTTACAGGCGGATCAAATGAGCGGGAACGGGGTCTGGGGGGCCCAAGCCGACGAAGCCGAACGCCGGCGCTGGTTCGACCCCACCTTCAAGATCATGGCGGTCAAGGTCCTGCCGGGCGAGCATTACGTCTCGACCGCCGGCCAGGAGATGATTGTCACCGTGCTGGGGTCCTGCGTGGCCGCCTGCGTATGGGATACCCGTCTGAAGATCGGCGGCATGAACCATTTCATGCTGCCCGATTCCGGTTCCGACGTGCCGGTGGACAAGGCCATGCGCTTCGGCAATTTCGCCATGGAAGAACTCATCAACGACGTGCTGCGGCGCGGCGCGCGGCGCGAATCCCTTGAAATCAAGGTGTTCGGCGCCGGCAACGTGCTGCCCGGCGTGGGCATCGCCACCACTTCGGTGGGCGACCGCAATGCCAGCTTCGTGCGCAGCTATCTGCACGAGGAAGGCTACCGTATCGCCGCCGAGGATTTGGGCGGCCTGCACCCCCGCCGCATTCACTTCTTTCCGCGCCTGGGCAAGGTCATCCGCCTATTCCTGAAAAAGGACGTGGAACGCGCCGTGGTCAATCGCGAAATGTCCTACCGTACTCGCCTGCAGACCGTCGAGGTCGAAGGCGACGTCGAATTGTTCGACTAGGGGACAGAAACCATGGCTGGTGCCCGCATCCGGGTCCTCATCGTGGACGATTCGGCGCTCATGCGTCAAATGCTGTCCTCCATCCTGTCGTCCGACCCGGCCATCGAGGTGGTGGGCACCGCGCCCGACCCGTTGGTGGCGCGCGAGAAGATCAAGGCGCTGAATCCCGACGTGCTGACCCTGGACGTGGAAATGCCGCGCATGGACGGCTTGGCCTTCCTGGAAAAGCTGATGACCCTGCGCCCCATGCCGGTGATCATGGTGTCGTCGCTGACCGAACGGGGCGCCGACGTGACCCTGAAGGCCATGGAACTGGGCGCCGTGGATGTGTTATGCAAACCCTCCGACGCGGTTGCCAGCGGGTTGCAGGCTTACGCGCGCGAACTGATCGACAAGGTCAAGGGCGCCGCCAATGCCCGCGTGCGCTCGCTGGGTGACCGGCCTATGGCAGCAGCGTCCAAATTGTCGGTGACATCCATCTACAAATCCACCGACCGGCTGGTCGCCATCGGATCAAGCACCGGCGGTGTGGAAGCCCTACGCGACATCGTCCTGGCCCTGCCCGCCGATGCGCCGCCCATGGTGATCACCCAACATATCCCGCCGCATTTCTCCGCCAGCTTCGCCGAGCGCCTGAACAATCTGGCCGCCGTGCGGGTCAAGGAAGCCAAAGACGGCGACCGCATTGTCGCCGGCCACGTCTTCATCGCGCCGGGCGACCGCCATATGGCGGTGCGCCGGTCGGGCGCCAGCCTAGTGATCCATACCTATGACGGCCCCCTGGTCAGCGGCCACAAGCCCAGCGTGGACGTGCTGCTGCACTCCGTGGCCGAGGCGTGCGGCTCAAAGGCGGTGGGCGTGATCCTGACCGGCATGGGCCGCGACGGCGCCGACGGCCTGCTGGCCATGCGCAAGGCCGGCGCCCCGACCATCGGCCAGGACGAATCTTCTTGTGTGGTTTACGGCATGCCCAAGGCTGCGCGTGAGCTGGGCGCGGTTGAACGCGAACTTCCCCTCTCGCGCATTGCAGAAGAAATCCTTAGGCTGTGCCGCGCCGATGTGACGAGGACGTAAGATGACCGAAAACAATTGTACCGCGCTGCTTGAACTGCTGGCCCGTTGGCAGGCCTTTTCCGAATTGCAGCAGCGCGCCTTCGAATTCCTCGCCTCGGAAGCCATCGCCACCGGGCAGGAATTCGAGCATTCCACCGACGGCGCCACCAGCGTGTTGACCCGCATCGGCCAGTTCTCCGCCGAAAGTGCCGCTGGCGATCTGCAATCCGAAACCTTCGAAGTGGTGCAGCAGCTTCAGGCCGCCGACCGCTCGCGCCAGGGCTTGGAACAGGTGGCCTCGGTGCTGCAAACCCTGCGCGGCCAGCATGCCGAATTGGTCAACGCCACCCGCGGCACCGCCCATGTGCCTGCCACCGACGCCATGCTGAGCGCCTGGATCGAATCCCTGGGCAGCAACGTGTCCCTGGCCGATTGGCGCCGCCGTCTCATGGACGCCCTGCACGGTCGCGAACCCACCCCCGCCGCCCCGGCGGGTGACGACGACGAACTCTTTTGAAAAATCAAACAATTAGCATGTGTACAAAATAACAAATATATCGTTTGCCGTTCCCCCGGACTTAATGCCACATGTGGATGGTATGTACCGTTCGGGGGGGAACACATGCAGGGGATATTGTCCCGCTTTCCGTTGAAAGTTCAGATCGGCGCCATCGTCGGCGTCGCCATTCTGGCTTTCGCAGCAATTGCCGCCACCATCGCCATCAGTTCGTCGGCCCAGACCCGTCTGACTGAGGAGGCCGCGCGGGCGCAAGGGCTGAAAGAGGATGTGGGGGCAATCGCCTTCTCTCTGCTGGACGGACGCCGCCGCGAAAAGGACTTCCTGGCGCGGCGCTCGGACGATCTGGTTGCCGCCCACGGCAAAAGCCTGAAGCAAGTGGCCCTGCATTTGGACGCGGTGGAAGCCGCCGCCATGGATACCGAGGATGCCACGTCCATCCGCGCCAGCACCAAGGCCTATGCCGACACCTTCGCCCAATTGGTCGAAATCCAGCGCGCCATCGGCTATAGCGAGAATGATGGGCTGATGGGCTCGCTACGCGCGTCCGTCCATCAGGTGGAGACCGCGCTGAAGGCCCATGAGGAATTGAAGCTAAGTGTGCTGATGCTGCAAATGCGCCGGCACGAAAAGGACTTCCTCGCCCGCCGCGACGCCAAATACCAAACGGACATGAAGACGCGTGCCGGGGAATTCGCCCGCGCGCTGGAAACCTCCGCCCTGCCCGCCGCCACCCGCGACGAGGTCACGGACAAGATGGCGGCCTATCACCGCGACTTCGATGCCGTGGTCGATGCCGTCCTGCGCTTGGCCGCTGCCACCGGAAAATTGTCCGACCTCTATGCCCAGGCCGAGCCCAAGGTGGAAAACATGGCGCGGCTGGCCGATGACCAAGCCCGTGCCGCCGCTGAGGAAAAAGCCCGGGTCGATACCTTGGCCCAGCGCGCCATCGCCGGTGCCATGATCCTGGGGTTGCTCGCCATGGCGGTGCTGGGGGCGCTGATCGCGCGTGGCATCTACCGGCCCCTGAACCAGATGGCCGACGTCATGAAGCATCTCGCCGCCGGCCAATTGGACACCCATGTGCCATCGCGCGACCGTTCCGACGAAGTGGGCGCCATGGCCAAGGCGGTGCAGGTGTTCAAGGATAACGCTCAGGAAGCCGAACGCCTGCGCCAAGCCCAGGAAACCGACCACCGGCGCTCGGAAGCCGAGAAGCTGGCAGCCCTGTGCGCCATGGCCGATACGGTGGAGCGCGAAACCCACGCAGCCGTGGACCGGGTCGCCGAACGCACCGGCCAGATGGAGGGCAATGCCCGCGACATGGCCGGCTCGGCCCTGGCGGTCAGCACCAATTCCCAAAGCGTTGCCACCGCCGCCGCCCAAGCCTTGGCAAATGCTCAGAACGTCGCCTCGGCGTCCGAACAGCTATCGGCCTCCATCAGCGAGATCGGCATGCGGGTCAGCGATGCCGGCACCATCACCCAGCGCGCCGTTGCCGCCTCCACCGACGCCCAGGGCACCATCGGCCAGTTGGCCGACGCCGTCACCCGCATCGGCGAGGTGGCGAACATGATCAACGATATCGCCGGCCAAACCAATCTGCTGGCGCTGAACGCCACCATCGAGGCCGCGCGCGCCGGTGAGGCCGGCAAGGGCTTCGCCGTGGTGGCGCAAGAGGTCAAGAACCTCGCCAACCAGACCGCCAAGGCCACCGAGGAAATCTCGGGCCAGATCGCCACCATCCAGCAAACCACCGCCTCTGCCGTGGCTGCCGTGACCAGCATCGGCACCGCCATCCGCGACGTGGACGCCATCTCCGCCGCCATCGCCGCCGCCATCGAAGAACAAGGCGCCGCCACCTCGGAAATCGCCCGCAACGTGTTGCAGACCTCGGACGCGGCGCAAGAAGTGTCCACCCGCATCGCCCTGGTTTCGGGCGAAGCCGCCTCCACCGGCGACCGCGCCGGGGCCGTCCGCACGGTCGCCGCCGAATTGGCCGAGGCCATCGAGCAACTGCGCGACACCTTGGTGCGCACCGTCCGCACCGCAACGCGCGAGGTGGACCGCCGCCACCTGCCCCGCTATGCGCTGAACACCGCGGCATGGCTGGAGGTGGCCGGCAACCGCGTCGGCGCCCAGTTGGAAAATTGCTCAGAAGGCGGCGCCACCTTGGTGCCAGAGGGTGCGGTAACGGTGGGACAACGGTTAGCCCTGTCGGTCAGCCAATTGGGCGACAATCTACCAGCGGTGGTGATGACCGTGGAACACGGCCGCGCCCATGTGCAATTTGAATTGGTGGGCGCTGAGGCGGAAAGCTTCCGCCGGCGGTTCGAGGCTGCGGTCGCTGGGTTGCAGCCGGTGGCGGCCTAAATCCGCTCCAGCCGCTCGGTCACCCGTGGCAGCCACAGATTCCCCAGCAGGGACATGACCTCGGCACGGGCCGATTGGTGCGACTTGGTCAATTCCAGATCGATGCCTGATTGGGCAAGGTCCAGCACGGTCAGGCCCCACAGGAACAGATAGCGGTAAATCACCCGCTCACCGAAGCCCTCGGCCAGACGGAAGCCCAGCACGCGCTGCATCTTGGGCAGCACTTCCGCCATCTTCTGTTTGTTGCGGTCCGCCAGGGCCGACAGGCGGGACCGGGTGACCAGCCAGTCGATGCCCGATTTATGAGTCTTGCGGCGCTGCTGGCGCAATTCCCACACCAGCCCGGAATAAATGCCGGCGCGCTTCAGTTCCCACGTCATGGGGTCCAACTGGCCCAGCAGATCCAGATCCAACAGGCTGTCATTGATGGGGGTGATCAGGGTGTCGGCATAGGTATGGGCGTGGCGCGACAGCGGCACGTCGGAACCGGGGCAGTCGATGACGACGAAATCGCATTCGCTGGCCATGCGGGCAAGCTCGGCATCGAAGCTGGCGCGTTCCTCGACGATGGCCTGGCTCTTCAAATCCGATGAGGACGGCATGATCACGGTAAGCTGGGGCATGGGCAGCGGCACGCGGGTGCGCTCGACCCAGGCTTTGCGGTTAGCGCAATAGCGGCCCAATGATTGCTGGCGGTAATCCAGGTCAAGGCAGCCCACCTTGAAGCCCATACGCAGCAAACCCACGGCCAGATGCATGGCGACGGTAGTCTTGCCCGAGCCGCCTTTCTCGTTGCCAATGACGATGATATGGGCGCTGTGCGCCGACATGAAGGGCTCCTATGCGCTGACCTAGGTTCGGGGGCCTAGGTTCCGGCTTGGCCGGCATGCTACACTATCTATCGCTTTACACCATTCCCCCATCGCGTGAGCCTGCCTCCATGCCCCCCTTTCCCGACGGCCACGCGCCAGACGACGTGTTTCCGCCGCGCCTGACGGCGGTCATGGCCGATCTGTCCTGCGTCATGTTCCGGCGCGAGCTGCTGCCCAATGGGGAAATTCACTATCCCTGGCTGTCGCCCAACGTGCGCGACATCTTCGGCTTCGAGCCCGAGCAGATGACGGTCACCAGCAAGGGCGCGCTGAACGCCATCCACTGGGCCGACCGCGACGCCCATGTGGCGGGCATTCTGCGCTCGGGCTTTTCCATGGGCCGCTGCCTGGAGGCCTTCCGCGCCGTCACTGCCGAGGGCGAGACCCGCTGGTTCCGCGGCTCGTCGGCGCCCGAACGCACCGAGGATGGACGCATCGTCTGGGAAGGTGCGTGGATCGACATCAGCCCGTGGATGCGGGCCGAACACCAGTTCCAGACCGTCATGGACCACGCCGAGGACGTGATCCTGACCGTGGACGCCAATAACGGCATCGACTGGGCCAACGCCGCCACCGAGCGCCTGTTCGGCTGGAGTTTGGACGAATTGCTGGGCCGCTGCCTGTCCCATATGATGCTGGACCCGTGCCAGCCCGATGCTCCGGCCTATCAGTCGGAATGCGCCATGGAGTTTGTCCAGTGCTTCCCGCGCGGCACCCAGGAAGTGATGGCACGGCGCAAGGACGGCAGCCAATTCCCGTTCGAAATGACGGTGTCCGAGGTGCGCTCGGACGGACGGCTGTCGCTGATCGTCATTGGCCGCGACATCACCCGGCGCAAAGCCACCGAACTGATGCTGGAAGAGACCGAGCGCCGCCTGCGCTCCATCGCCGCCAATCTGCCCGGCGTGGTGTTCCAGCGCGTACTCGACCCCGATGGCAGCTTTTCGTTCCCCTACGTGTCCCAGGGCATCGAGGAAATTCTGGGCTGCGAAGCCGCCGACATCGTCATGGACGCTTCTATCCTGTTCAACGCCATGATGGAATCCGACCGCAAGCGCCTGATGGAGGCCTTGGCGGTCTCCACCGAGACCTTGGAAGCGGTGGACGAAGACGTGCGCGTCACCGGCGCCGATGGCCGCACACGCTGGCTGTCGGGCCAATCCCGCCCGCGCCGACGCGGCGACACCATCGTGTGGGACGGCCTGATCCTGGACGTCACCGACGAGGTGGAGGAGCGCATCAAGGCCGAACAGGCGGTGCGCGAGAGTGAGGAACGCTTCCGCTTGGCCTTCGCCGCCGCCTCGCTGGGCATCGTCGTCGCCGCCATGGACGGCGAGATCAAGCAGTTCAACCCGGCCTTCCAAGTCATGTGCGCCCGCACCGGCGAAAATCTGGCCGGCGAAAATCTGAGCCTGTTCATCGGCGGCGAACATATGCCCGATGCCGCCTCCCTGCCCGCGCCCGGCGATTCCTTCTGTTTCGAATACCAGCCCCATTTGCCCGATGGCCGCCAGCGCCACTGGCGCATCACCGGCAGCCAATTCTCGGCGGTCAGCACCGATCAGGCGCCATCCCTGCTGATGCTGATCGAGGACATCACCGAAGTGGTGCGCTCGGGCGAGGAACGCCGCCAATTGGAACTGGCCCTGACCGAAGGCCAGAAGCTGGAGGCCCTGGGACGGCTGGCCGGCGGCGTCGCCCACGAACTGAACAACATGCTGGGCCCCATCCTGATGGCGGCGGAAATGCTGACCCGCACCGCACCCTTGGACGAAAAAAATCAGGAGCGGTGTGGGCGCATCATCGAGGCCGCCAAGCATGGCCGCGACATCGTGCGCAACGTGCTGGCCTATTGCCGCAAGGAACAGAAGGTACTGACCGCCATCGACGTGGTGCCGGTCTTCGCCCAGTTCTCGGCCCTGGCGACCTCGATCCTGCCGCCTTCGGTCAAGGTGGACACCCATATCGGCCCGCATTCGGCCTTAGTGGTGGGCGATGCCGGCCAGATCACCCAAATCCTGCTGAATTTGGCCAATAACGCCCGCGACGCCATGGACGGCGACGGCCATTTGTCGCTGTCGCTGGAGGTCAGGGCGGGCGACGATCTGGTGCCCCAGCGCCCGTCCCGCGAACGCCGCCAGCGCAACCACGAAGCCGGCAGCCCCGATGACCGGGTGCCCAACCCCTTCGCCAATCTGGACCACACCCTGTCCTTCGCGGAAATCCGCATCGCCGATACCGGCTGCGGCATGTCCCCGGAAACCGCCGCCAAAATCTTCGACCCCTTCTTCACCACCAAGCCGGTGGGATTGGGCACCGGATTGGGCCTGTCGGTGGTCCAAGGCATATTGAAAGCCATGGGCGGCGCCATCGCGGTGGAAAGCGCCCCCGGTCTGGGCACCGCTTTCCGCATTGCTCTACCCTTGGTAGATGCCCCCGATGTCTGAACCCATCTTGTCGGCGCTTGCAAATGACGCTATCAATTCTTGTAGAAGCGTGCCGAGAAAGGGCCACCCATGAGCCGGATACTGATCGTCGAAGATACCCGGTTGATGCGCGATTCATTGGTGGACGTCCTGACCGCCAGCGGGCACGAGGTCACCACCGCCGATAACGGCGTCCAAGCGGTGGAGCTGATCGCCGGCGGTGCCGCCTTCGACGTCATCATCACCGACATCATCATGCCGGAAATGGACGGCATCCAGGCCATCATGGAAATCCAGACCATGCAGCCCGACGCCCGCATCATCGCCATCTCGGGCGGCAGTGCGCGCATGGAAAAGGCCCAAGGGCTGGAAACCGCCCGCCGCCTGGGCGCCGTCGCCGTGCTGGAAAAGCCCTTCGAAGTGGACGCCCTGCTGTCCGCCGTGGATGCCGCGCTGGCGTAAAGCCGCCCCTCCTCCTCCCCTTGTGACAATGGCCGTGCCACGCACGGGCCACGACGACGGGCGCGCCCTCCCCAGCCGCCCTATCCCTCCCGTTCGCCCGAATCTTTGGTCCAGGGGGATTGGAACCCAAAGGGGGCAACCCAACTAATAAGAATGATTATCAGGGGCCGATCTATGCCCCGTGTCTACCATCGCCCAGATTGCGGTGAAGACGCGGGGTTCCAAGGTCACTGTGACTAAGCGTCCGGCAGGGAGGCAGGCGCATGCAGCGGATTCCTTGGGCGAAAATCACCTTAGCCATTGCCGCCACCATCGTGATCACCACCACCTTGCCGGCTTGGGCAGACGAGCCGCTGCCCTGGGCCATCGGCTTCCAGAAGGGCGCCTCGCCCACCATGGAACGCATCACCACCCTGTCGACCATCATCAACGGCATCATCATCGCCATCATGGTGTTCGTCTCGGCCTTAATGGCGTGGTGCGCGTGGCGCTACAACGCCAAACGCAATCCGGTGCCCGCCACGTGGTCGCACAACACCACGCTGGAAATCGCCTGGACCGCCATTCCGGCGCTGATCCTGGTGCTGATCGCCATCCCATCCTTCCGCCTGCTGTATTTCATGGACCGCATCCAGGATGCCGACATGACCCTGAAGGTCACCGCGCATCAATGGTATTGGAGCTATGAATACCCCGACCAGGGCGGCAAGAAATTCGACGCCATGATGGTGCAGGATACGGATTTGCAGCCCGGCCAGCGCCGCCTGCTGACCACCGACACCGAGGTGGTTCTGCCCGTGGGCGTGCCCATCCGCATCCAGATCACCGCCGACGACGTCATCCATTCCTGGGCGGTGCCCGCCTTCGGCATCAAGACCGATGCCGTGCCGGGCCGCCTGAACGAGACCTGGGTCAAGATCAACGCGCCGGGGGTCTATTACGGCCAGTGCTCCGAGCTTTGCGGCGTCAACCACGGCTTCATGCCCATCATGGTGCGCGCAGTACCGCCCGAGGAGTTCCACGCCTGGATCGAAGGTTCCACCAAATTCGCCGCTGCCGAGAAATAGGGGAACGCCATGCCCACCGCCGCCGCCGCACACGCCGCTCACCACGACGCGCCCCATGGCTGGCGCCGCTGGCTGTTTTCCACCAATCACAAAGATATCGGCACGCTGTACCTGTTCTTCTCGGTCATCACCGGGCTGATCGGCGGTGCCATGTCCGTGTTCATCCGCATGGAATTGCAGGACCCGGGCGTCCAATATTTGGACGGCGACTTTCAGCTTTATAACGTCCTTCTGACCGCCCATGGCGTCACCATGGTGTTCTTCGTGGTCATGCCGGCGCTGATCGGCGGCTTCGGCAATTGGTTCGTGCCGCTGATGATCGGCGCCCCCGACATGGCCTTTCCCCGCATGAACAACATCAGCTTTTGGCTGCTGCCGCCGGCCTTCGCCCTATTGCTGCTGTCGGCGGTTACCGGCATGGGCGCCGGCACCGGCTGGACCCTGTATCCGCCCCTATCGGTATCCGGCCACCCCGACGCTTCTGTGGATTACGCCGTCTTGGCGCTGCATCTGGCCGGCATCTCCTCCATTCTGGGCGCCATCAATTTCATCACCACCATCATCAACATGCGCGCACCCGGCATGACCTTCCACCGCATGCCGCTATTCGTGTGGTCCATGCTGGTTACCGCCGTGCTGCTGCTGCTGGCGGTGCCGGTGCTGGCGGGCGCGCTGACCATGGTGCTGACCGACCGCAATTTCGGCACCGGCTTCTTCAATCCGGCCAATGGCGGCGACCCGGTGCTGTACCAGCATCTGTTCTGGTTCTTCGGCCATCCCGAAGTCTACATCATGAT
>JACMKT010000020.1 GCA_014380005.1 Rhodospirillales bacterium | reverse complement strand
GGATGGACACGGATCCCCGCTACGCGGGACACGGATAAGGACCATCCGTGTTTATCCGTGTCCATCCGTGTCACCAAAATTCTTGGCTGAAATGGTGCACCACCATGGACCCCGGATCGGCGCTACGCTTGTCCGGGGTGACGGGACATTTTGGGGAACCTCCCCGCTAATCCATGATGAACCGATTAAGGAGGGATCCCGGTTATCCCGGCCCGAAGCTTTGCACCAGCGAGCCGACGATCATGTACCAGCCATCCACCAGCACGAAGAAGATCAGCTTGAACGGCAGGGCGATCTGGGCGGGCGGGATCATCATCATGCCCATGCTCATGAGCACCGAGGCGATCACCATGTCGATGACGATGAAGGGCAGGAAGATCAGGAAGCCGATCTCGAAGGCGCGGCGCAATTCGCTGATCATAAAGGCGGGGATGATGGCCTTCAGCGGCACGTCGGACACCTTGCTCACCTCGGGGGCGTGGGCAAGGTCCATGAACAGGCGCACGTCCTGGGGCCGGGTATGGCGGCTCATGAAGGCGTGCAGGGGTTTGGCCGTGCGGTCGAACGCCTCCATTTCCTCAAGCTGGCCGTCCATATAGGGCTGAATGCCCTGGGTCCAGCATTGCTCGAAGGTGGGGGCCATGACGAAGGCGGTCAGGAACATGGCAAGGCTGACCATGACCATGTTGGGCGGGCTTTGCATGGTGCCCAGGGCTTGGCGCAGGAAGCCCAGCACGATGACCATGCGGGTGAACGAGGTCACCATCACCAGGATGGATGGCGCCACCGACAAAATGGTGGTCAGGGCGATCAGCTGCACCATGCGCACGGTGCTGCTGTTGGCGTTGCCGCTGCCGCCGCCGGTGCCCAGATCCAGGGTCAGTTGCTGCGCCATGGCGGGAAAGGCCAGCGCCGCCGTTCCGACCATTGCCAGTCCGGCCAGCAACAGCAGGCTGGAACGTCGGGTCATACCTGATCCTCCTTAACGGGCAACTCGCCTAGGGGCGCGATACCGTGCTCGACCACCAGATCGTTGGGTCCGCCGATCATCAGCAGATGCTCGCGATCGTCACGCCGTACCAGAACAAGCCGGCGGCGGCCATCCAGGGCCATGGTTTCCACCACGGACAGACGGCGGCGCGCGCTCGGCCGCGCGACCATGCCGCCAAGTCCGAAGCGGCGCAAGGCCCATAGCACCGCCAGCATCAATCCCAGGACCAGAACCAGCGAGGCGGCGAAGCGCAGATAGACCGGACCGTCCATGCCGTTCAGGCCCCGCCGCTGGGGGCATGGGCGCCGGGGCGGGGCATGGGCGGCGGATCGACCCGTTCGTGAATGGCGTCGGCCAGACGGTCCAGATCATTGATCAGAACCTCCATGGCCGGCACCAAGGTTTTGCCGTCCTCGCGCGCCATGCCGGCCAATTGCTCGCAAATGACCCGCACCTTGCCTTCCAGGGCCGACAGATCGACCATGGTGCCGGTGGCGAGCAGACGGCGTGCGGTCAAGACCAGCGAAGCGGCCTTGTCCAGTTCCTCACGCACTTGGGTAGCGGCGATCATGATTTCGGACATGGGTTTTCCACGGTTTTGACGGGAACGGTCTGATTGTTGATCTGATAGACATAGGCCAGGATCTCGGCCACGGCGGCGAAGGCCTCCACCGGAATGACGGTGTCCACTTCCACCGCCGCCAGCACTTGGGCAAGGTCGGGATCGGTGCGCACCTTGACCCCGTTGGCGAAGGCCAGCTGCAGGATCTGCTCGGCCAGCGCGCCCTTGCCCGAGGCGGTGACCCGCGGCGCATCGCCTTCGTTGGGATCGTAATGCAGGGCCACGGCGACTTGGCGGGTGGGCACGGCGATGGCGTCGGGGGCCGTTTCGCCCGCCGCCTTCCGCTCGTCCCACAGGTCACGGCCTGCCATTGTCACCCCAGTTCACAGAAAGCGCGCCAAGCCCGTTGAAGAGTCCCTGCGCCACGCGTTACGCTGCTGACTCTTGGGCGAGCGCACTTAAAGAACGGTTAAGCCAAGCCATTCTGCGGATTCACGGTTTCTTAAGCGGCCCCGGCCATACTGAACTTGATGGGGATTATGGCCGCCGACGGCGCCCCCAGGGAGATTGAGAGGGCTGCTCGCATGTATGACAAGCTGAGTGTGGTCGCCCTGGCCAGGGGGCGCATGGATTGGGTCGCCAAGCGCCAAGAGGTGCTTTCCGAAAACGTGGTCAATGCGAACACGCCCAAATACATTCCAAGCGACATCAAGGCCTTCGACTTCAAGGCGGTTCTGAATCAGACCCAGCCGGCAGTCACCGTTGCCGCCACCAATGCCCGCCACATCCAGCCCGCCGTCACCGACCCGGCCCAGGTGCTGAAGCAGAAGAAAGCCTTCGAATCCTCGCCCGACGGCAATGCCGTGGTCCTGGATGAGCAATTGGCCAAGCTGGGCGAGGCCAAGACGGCCTACGACGTGGCGGCCTCGCTGTTCCAAAAGCAGTTCAAGATGATCCGCACCGCGCTAGGCAAGGCCTGAGGACTAAAGCATGGACGAGCTGCAAAAAAGCACCAAGACCGCGCTGTCGGGCATGAAGGCCCAGTCCGAACGCCTGCGCGTGATTTCGGAAAACCTCGCCAACGTGGACTCGCTGGCCCGCACGCCGGACGGCACGCCCTATCGCCGCAAGGTGGTGTCGTTCAAAAGCGAGCTGGACCGGGCCACCGGCGTCAACAAGGTCGTCGTGGACAAGGTCCGTCCCGATGCCGCCGAATTCCAGCGCCGCTACGACCCCAAGCACCCCGCCTCCGACAAGGATGGTTATGTGCTGGCGCCCAACGTCAATCCGTTGATCGAGATGATGGACATGCGCGAGGCCCAGCGGTCGTACGAGGCCAATCTGTCCGTCATCAGCTCGTCGCGCCAGCTGCTGAGCCGCACCGTCGAAATGCTGCGCTAGAAGACACGCTTAAGGAACCGCCGCCATGACCAGCATCTCCAACGCCATCAACGCCTATGCCAACATCGCCAAGGGCGGCGCCGAGGCCATGGAAGCGCGCGACACGCCGTCGCCCCTGCCGGGCAGCGATTTCGCCAGCGTGCTGAAGGATGCGGCCAAGGTTGCCATCGGCACCATGAAGGACGCCGAAAGCCAGTCCGCCGCCGCCATCGCCGGCAAGGCCGATATCCGCGAAGTGGTGGCCGCCGTCGCCAATGCCGAGCTGACCCTGGAAACCGTGGTCACCGTGCGCGACAAGGTCATCAATGCGTATAATGAAATCCTGCGCATGCCCATCTGACGGCATCAGGATATGACCGAAGCCGAGCTGATCGACATTGCCCGCGAGAGCATCTACACGATGATTCTGGTGGCGGCACCGCCGTTGCTGACCGGCTTGGCCGTGGGTCTGGTGGTCTCGATCCTGCAAACGGTCACCCAGATCCAGGAGATGACGCTGACCTTCGTCCCGAAGGTCCTGTTGGTGTTCGGATCGCTGATCGTCTTCATGCCGTTCATGCTGAACACGCTGAACGACTTCTGGAAGGCCATGCTGGATCGCGCCATCACCGGCGGCGGATGATCATTCCGCCGTGTTGAACGAGATCCTCACCCTCGACATCTATCGCTTCTTCATGATTTTCAGCCGCCTGAGCGCGGCTTTGATGCTGTTCCCCGCCTTTGGCGGCCGGCTGGTGTCCACCCGCATGCGGCTGCTGTTCGCCTTGGCGCTGTCATTGCTGCTGCTGCCGGTGGTGGGCACCCTGTTCCCGCCGCTGCCGCGCCAAGTGGGCGGCCTGATCCTGCTGATCGGCAGCGAGGCGCTGGTGGGGCTGTATCTGGGCGTGGTCACCCAGGTGCTCATGAGTTCGCTCAACATCGCCGGCACCTTCATCGGCTTTCAGATCGGCCTGACCAACGCCTTCTCGTACGATGCGGTGGCCGAACAGCAAAGCTCGACCCTGACCGCCCTGTTGGCGAACATCGCCCTGCTGGCCATCCTGTCCACCGATCTGCATCATCTGATGCTGCGCGCCCTGGCCGATTCCTACGCCACCTTCATCCCCGGCCAGCCTTTGCCCATGGATGATTTCTCCGAGACCCTGGGCCATCTGATGTCGGCCAGTTTCGGCTTCGGCATCCAGGCGGCGGCGCCCATCCTGGCGTTCGGCTTGATCTTCAATGCGGGCTTGGGCCTGCTGTCGCGCCTGGCGCCGCAAATCCAGGTGTTCTTCGTCGGCCTGCCGCTGCAAGTGATAGCCGGTTTGTGGATGCTGATGGTGGCCCTGCCGCTGATCATCATGACCTTCCTGCGCTGGTTCGAAGCCGGCCTGATGCCGTTCGTGAGGTAGCGCCATGGCGGAAGACGATTCTGATAAGTCTGAAGAGCCAACAGGTAAAAAGCTCTCAAAAGCGCGCGGCGAAGGCAACGTCGCGCAAACCGCCGAGGGCAAGATCATGGCCTCCATGATCGTCGCCCTGATCATCGTCGGCATGCTGGCGCCGGAAATGTCGCGCCGCTTCTTCAACTTGTTGCAGCCCTTCATCGAGCGCCCGCACGAGATGGCGCTGGACGCGTTCGCCTTGTCGAACCTGCTGACCAATGTGGGCATCGCCTCGGCCAAGATCATGGCGGTGCCGCTTAGTCTGGTGGTGATCCTGGCTTTGGTGGTGTCGGTGGCCCAGACCAAGGGCTTCATGTGGGTGCCCAAGAAGCTGGCCCCCGACTTTTCCAAGATCAGCCCCATGAAGGGCCTCAAGCGCATGGTGTCGCTGAACCAGTTGATGGAGCTGTTCAAGGCGCTGGTAAAAATCGGCCTTATCGGCGGCCTGTTGTTCTGGATCATCCGGCGCCATCTGGGCGAGTTGCAGAACCTCGCCACCGTCGAACTTCTGGACCTGCTGGCCTATATCCACGATCAGATTTACTGGCTTATCTTCGCGACCCTGATGGTGGTGGCGGCCCTTGCCATCGGCGACTTCATGTTCCAGCACTGGCGCTGGATGGAAAAGATGAAGATGACCAAGCAGGAGGTGAAGGACGAGCACAAGCAGCAGGAAGGCGATCCCCAGGTCAAGGCCCGCATCCGCTCCATCCGCAACCAGCGCGCCCGCAAGCGCATGATGGCCGCCGTGCCCCATGCGGACGTGATCGTCACCAACCCGACCCACTACGCCGTGGCCCTGAAATACGATACCGAAACCATGAACGCGCCGACCCTGGTGGCCAAGGGCGCCGACCTTATGGCCAAGCGCATCCGCGACCTTGCCACCGAGCACGACGTGCCAATCGTAGAGAACCCACCTTTAGCGCGCGCCCTGTTCGCCGCAGTTGAGCTTGACCAGGAAGTCCCGCCGGAGCACTACAAGACGGTGGCGGAAGTCATCGGCTACGTCATGCGCCTGAAAGGCAAAAGTGCGAACTGAGTGGTGGATCAGCCCGTTGCCCTGGGCCCTGGGGGCGGCGGTGTCGGCTTTGGCGGGTCTGGCGGTTGCCGATGGCGGCCCCTTGGTGCTGCCTGCCTCGGCCACCGCAGCCGCCGCTTTGGCCGCCGCCGGCGTGCTGGCCCGGC
>JACMKT010000185.1 GCA_014380005.1 Rhodospirillales bacterium | reverse complement strand
TTGTCCACGTCCAGGATCTCGATGACGGTGTCTTCCTTGGGCTGGTACTTGTTGACGCCCACCACCACTTCGTCGCCCCGGTCGATGCGGGCCTGACGGCGCGCGGCGGCCTCTTCGATCTTCATCTTGGGCATGCCGGATTCCACGGCCTTGGTCATGCCGCCCAGCGCTTCCACTTCCTGGATCAGCTTCCAGGCTTCCTCGGCCAAAGACGCGGTCAGGCTTTCCACGTAATACGAACCGGCCAGCGGATCGACCACGTTGGGAATGCCGGTCTCTTCCTGAATGATCAGCTGGGTGTTGCGGGCGATGCGGGCCGAGAACGGGGTCGGCAGGGCAATGGCTTCGTCCAGCGCATTGGTGTGCAGCGACTGGGTGCCGCCCAGCACGGCGGCCATGGCCTCGATGGTGGTGCGGACGACGTTGTTATAGGCGTCCTTCTCCGTCAGCGATACGCCCGAGGTCTGGCAATGGGTGCGCAGCGCCATGGAGCCCGGCTTCTGCGGGTCGAACTGCTTGATCATGCGCGCCCACAACAGGCGGCCGGCGCGCAGCTTGGCGACTTCCATGAAGAAGTTCATGCCGATGGCCCAGAAGAACGACAGGCGTCCGGCGAATTCGTCGATCTTCAGACCGGTCGCCAAGGCGTAGCGCACGTATTCCAGACCGTCGGCCAGGGTGAACGCCAGCTCTTGGACGGCGGTGGCGCCGGCTTCCTGCATGTGATAGCCGGAAATGGAGATGGAGTTGAACTTGGGCATGTTGCGCGAGGTGTAGTCGATGATGTCCGACACGATGCGCATGCTGGGAGCGGGCGGATAGATATAGGTGTTGCGGACCATGAACTCCTTCAGAATGTCATTCTGAATGGTGCCCGACAGCTTGTCCTGGGACACGCCCTGCTCTTCCGCCGCAACAATATAACCCGCCAGCACCGGCAGCACGGCGCCGTTCATGGTCATGGAGACCGACATTTCGTCCAGCGGGATGCCGTCGAACAGCACCTTCATGTCCTCGACCGAATCGATGGCGACGCCGGCCTTGCCCACATCGCCGACCACGCGCGGATGATCGGAATCATAACCGCGATGGGTCGCCAGATCGAAGGCCACCGACAGGCCCTTCTGACCGGCGGCCAGATTGGCGCGGTAGAAGGCGTTGGAGGCTTCGGCGGTGGAGAAGCCGGCATATTGGCGCACGGTCCACGGCTTGGCCGCATACATGGTGGCGCGGGGGCCACGGGTGAACGGGGCGAAGCCGGGCAGCGAGCCCAGATGATCCAGGCCTTCCAGATCGGCTTCCGTATAGAGCGGCTTGACCGTGATGCCTTCCGGGGTCTCCCAATTCAGGGTATCCGGCGACGCGCCCTTGAGATCCTTGGACGCCAGGGCGTCCCAATCGGCCAGGGTCTTCTTAGGGAACTCGGTCATGTCCTCTCCTCCGTTTCCCGGTTTTCCACTACCCGGGCGGGCGGGAGTATACCCATCTGACCCCGTCTCGTCCATGCGCGCGCGTAATTTCCTTGCGCATGCGGCCATGCAAAAGCGGTGGTATTACCATTGCCCCGGCCGGGAAAGTTCCATTGTTAACCGCTTCTGCCGGGTGTCGGCGGGAACCCATTGATATTGCAAGTGATTGTCCGCACGGCGCGAGAACAGGGCGACGCCCTTGGGGCGCGGACAGGTGATAGCGGTGCCCGAGACGGTGCAGTTCAGCCGCTCGAACCCCGGCGCGCGCTCGGGCTTGCCGGTGGGGCCGGACGCCCATGACCACACCGCATGCAGCCGCGAACCCTCCGCTTCGGTCACCACCAGCAGCCTTGCGTCGCCATTGGGATAGATGCCGACCCAGCGCCCCAGCAGGCCGCGCTCGGGCACCTGAGCCACCTCCGGCGGCACCGGCAGGTCAGCCCCCACCGCCAGCCCCGAGGCGGTGTCGCAGGAAAAATCAACGGGCAACGGCGGCGGCGCCACGAAGCGCTGGATGCAGCCGCCATAGACGCGGGCGAACCGCCCGGTCATGGCGGCGGTATGGCCGGGAAAACCCTGGGGGCGGTCGATGACCACATGGGGCAGACCAGCCAGGGCGCGACGGAATATTGCGCCGCGCCCGCCGACGCTGTCCGCGCGGGGATCGCCGGAAAAATCGGCGATCATCACCCGGGTGCCGGGCAGGATTTGCGGCAGACGGGCGCGCATCTCGTCCAAAGACCGGCGCGGCCCGTGGCCCTTGGTGCCATAACCGCCCGGCGCGGTGGCGATGACGGCGAAGACCGGACGCCGCGTCGCCACCATCAACGCCAGCCAGCCCCCCCGCGACGGCCCGGCCAAAACGATACGGCCATAGCCGCGCCGTTGCAGGGACGCCACCTCCGCATCCAACGCCTCCTCCGCCCGGTGAACATCGTCGGCGGCACGCAGGCGGGCGAATTTGATGACGTCCCAGCCGTCCTCGGCCAACAACCGCACAAAGGGCTGCACCGGCACCTTGTATTGTTCGTTAGAATCGTCGTTGCCGTGGTTATAGACCACCACGCCCAAGGCCGCGCCGGGGCCGCGCAAGGGGCGGTCGGGGAAGGCGGGTTCCTCCCAGAAATCGGGTCCGGCCCAGGCGAGGGTGGGCAACAGAACCAGCAACAGGGTGGCGGCAAGGCGGCGGATGGGGCCCATGGCGTTCCTCGGAGGACACGCTGTGCAACAGCCAACGCGGCCCCCAGGTTCCTCCGCACGCCTACTTGCTCAGACGACTCAACTCGCGCACTGCGCCGATGGTGTCCTGGTTCGTGGTCGGGTCGAAGCCCTCCCACCACTTCAGGAAACGGGCGATAGTTCCCGGCACAGTGATCGCACCATCCCGCACCAAAGCAAGGGCACGGATGGGAAAACGGTCGATGATCCAGAGCTTCATGCCGCGTGGCCGCGGTGTCGACGGGGCGCAGAACCGCGAATCCTGCAACCACTCAGCAAGAATGCTGTCGATTTGCGCCTTATAGCCGGACATTTCATTGATGGCGACAAGTGCGCCCACCAGAAAGACCCAGCCATCCACCGAGTCGCGGCTTGGCCGGGGCTTCGCACGATGGCGGTTCCAGCATGCCGAAGCCGCAGCCACAGCCTCAGGCAAACGACCGTTACGCTCCAACGCCTTCATCATGCGGTTCAGCCGCGACGGAGTATCATCATCTTCGGGAAAAGATCGGCACCAATGCAGCGCATCCTCTAGCGCCGCCGGGGGAAGTCTGTTGGCGTTGGCGCAGATGTGCTTGAGTAGATAACGCGGCATCAGTGTATCC
Organism: Rhodospirillales bacterium; assembly: GCA_014380005.1. GTDB lineage: Bacteria > Pseudomonadota > Alphaproteobacteria > Rhodospirillales > Magnetospirillaceae > Magnetospirillum. The sequence continues at coordinate 10,152 of JACMKT010000185.1, read as the reverse complement.
CGGTACAGATGCAACCACTCCAATGCAGCCGCCGCGATAAAGGAAAATTCGCCCTTGGCGTCAAGCCACGCACGATAGACAAAATCGGCTTCCGCCCATTGCCGATTATCCGCCACTGCAACCCAATCGGCGATGGCGGCTTGCACCATGGTACAGTCCTTCGTGGCGTCGAGCCAAGCTTTGAAACCATGACTTGCCTCCGGCGAGAGACGGTTTTCCGGGACCGTTAGCCATTCCGCGACGGTGCTTTCCACCAACGTGCGGTCCTTGGTGGCGTCGAGCCAGGAGGTGAAGACGAATTGGGCCACCGGCGAAAGACGGTTTTTAGCTACAGCAAGCCATTCGGCGATGGTGGTTTCCACCAGGGTGCGGTTCTTGGTGGCGTCGAGCCAGGATTTGAAGACGAATTGTGCGGACGCCGAGAGGCGATTTTCCACTACCGCCAGCCATTCGGCGATGGCGGTTTCCACCAAGGTGCGGTCCTCGGTGGCGCTGAGCCAGGAATTGAAGACGAATTGAGCGTCCGCCGAAAGGCGATTTTCCGTTACCGCCAGCCATTCGGCGATGGCGGTTTCCACCAAGGTGCGGTCCTCGGTGGCGTCGAGCCAGGATTTGAAGACGTAACTTGCATCCGGCAAAAGGCGGTTTTCCACTACCGCCAGCCATTCGACGATAGCGGTTTCCACCAAGGTGCGGTCCTTGGTGGCGTCGAGCCAGGATTGGAAGACGTAACTTGCATCCGCCGAAAGGCGGTTTTCCGCGACCGCCAGCCATTCGGCGATGGCGGTTTCCACCAAGGCGCGGTCCTTGGTGGCGTCGAGCCAGGAGCGGAATACGAATGTAGCTGCTGGCGTCATGCCACTGAGTGACAGCCAATCCCTGATCGGCTCGGCCAGTACGGGGAGGTCGTCCTTGGCGGTGGCAAGGGCGCGCAGGATGTAACTGAAGTTACGGCTGCGGCAGAATTTCCGTGCCCATGCGTGACAGAGCAGTGCGACATCGGCCAGCGGCAGCTTGGCTTCCAGCCACGCCACCAGCAGGAAATGGGCAAAGAATGTCTCGGGGTAACGGGTCAGCCAGGCGCGCGCTGCGGGGGCGAAGCGGTGCGGGGCCAGCCGCAGGCCCGATGTCAGCAGATAATCGTCGTCACCCACATGGGCAATGCAGCGCTCCATCCACTCCAGCAGCCAGTCGTGGTTGGCGGGGTCGAGCTCGGCCTCGCCTTTAGCGGCGCTACGCGCCACGTCGCCCAGGGCGCGCTGGAAAGCGTTTTCCGTTTCCGCCTTGCCTTCCAGCAGGTCCGGTGTTGCCCGGAACAGGGCGATGGCCTCAGCCGGTTTCAGCAGGCCGCCGGCCAACAGCGCCGCCCGCGCCTGTGCCCAGACATCGGGGCGTTCCTGCACCCGCGTCTGCAGCACCCGCATCCACGAGACTTGGTTGAAAGGCGGGCGGTCGGCGACGCGGCCCAGACTGCGCAAGGCGGCTGGCGGCGCGTCGGGGATACCCTCCGCCAAATCCAGCAGCTCAGCGGCGAAGTCTGCCACATAAAGCGTTCCCTGGGCTTCCACATGGAATGCCAGCAATTGATCCACGACCACATCGTGCAGGGATTCGTGAACGATATGACCATCGGCGCTTGGTTGTTCGGTGACCCAGCCGTCGGCTTTCAACCATGCCAGCAGTTCGCGGAAACGGGGGTCTCGGCGGATGCCGTCCAGGGATGATGGCAGCAGGGCCATCAGCTGTGCGAAGTGAAGGCCGATACGGTCTTGGTCACAGAAGTGTTTATTAATCCGGTGGCTTAGCCAAGCGACGAAGCTGGGTTCCGCTACCAGAGCAGTCAGTTCCTCGCGCCCCTTGGTCTTCAGCAGATAGGCCATGAAGGCCGCCAGCACCGGCAAATCAGCGCACTGATCCAGATAACGGCGGGCTTCCGGGGCTCTCGGATCGGCAATGACGCTTGTGTGCCGCAGGATTTCCCCGACGACCCAGCGGCGATAGTTCCGCCACCATTCGGCTTCGGAAGCATCTTCACGGCTGATGTTGATGCGCTGCAAGCCGTAGACGTCACGGAAGCGGGGATAGGCCGAGGATCGGCAATTGGCTGCCACCCGAACGGTCAAGGGATGGTCGGCCAGGACAAAGCGGGCCAGTTCCTTGAAATTTTCCTGTTCCTCGGCATAGTCCACCAGGATCAGCAGACGCTGGTTTTCACCCGTCGCCATGTGCCGTATGGCGCGTTCCCAATGGTCACGGGACAAGGAGCCGACCGCCTTGAGTACGGTCCAGCCGGACTTCTCCGCCTGCAGCCCGAGTTCAAGCATCAGCCGCGTCTTACCGATGCCACCGCTGCCGGTAATGATTAGGCCGGCATCACATGCATCCAATTGACTGACCAGGAAAGCGGGATCGGCAGCGGCGCCCCGTCCGGCTGCTCCGACGCTACGCGCATAATCTTCGGATGAGAAATAGGGGAGCGATCCCGCTTCCAAATAGCGGGCAAACAACGAGGCTTTGCGCCGCGCGGCAACGGCTAGCGGTTCAAGATTGTAGGGCCTGAGTTGTGGAAACCAATTGAGGGCCAGTCCGGGGTGCCGGTCTAGCATGAGTACGAGGCCACCCCATTCCAGCACATCCACCTTAATGGCTTTCAGGTGATCCAGGCCGTTTCGCTGGCTCAACTCCAAAAACAGCGCCTCGATGGCTTCGCGCACCTGCTTACGGTGATCGTCGCGCTGTAGATGATTGCTCACGCAAAGGGTATAGGCGCGGATCGGCCGATGCTTGTCATACCAGATCCGGTATTGCAGTTGCTTGGGCTGGTCAGCAGTAAGATTCGTGCGCAGGACATCGGCGACGGTGTTCCACGCGGCAGTCACGGAACCGACCTTGTCATTGCCGATGCATTTGCAGTCGATGGCGCCCATGTCAGTCGCCGACAGCGCATAGCTGATATCGGTGCCACCATCCGCACCGCCGGGGCGGTTGTACCGAAGCTGCGCGTAACCCGGCTCACGCCCCAGCAATTGAGCGGCGAAGGCGACAAAGCGGTCTTCGATCTTCTCGTCCGAGGGATCGAGGGCTTGTGGCACGAAACGTAATTGCGCGCGATCGTAGGACATTCACGGCTCCAGGCAGGCTCCGGGAGATTATCATGCGAAGGCACTATCCTAAAGGGCATGGCACGCGAGCGTCCTGCCAGCGCACTTGACGGCCTCCCCCCCTACCAGCAACATTCCGTCCATGGCATTCCTTGACCACATCGCCGCCTGCAACAGTCACGACATGTCCCGCTTCCGCCCCTTCCTGATCGAGGGGCTGCAAATGGGCTGGGTCCGCCACGACGTGGCCGCCCGGCTGGCCGGTCACGGCACGGTGTTCCGGGTGGAGGACGACGCGGTGCGCCTGCATCCCCGCCTGACCACCCCCGACGAACGCTCGGCGGCGGTGGATGCGGTATGCGCCCATCTGCACGCCGAGCACCGCACCCCGGCCTTGCGCGGCGAACGCTACACGGTGTCGCCGCACTGGGGCGCCGCGCCGCTGATGACGGTGGACCGTGGCGTGGTCAGCCTGTTCGGCGTGCGTGCCTATGGCATTCACGTCAACGGGGTCATCGGCGGAAACAATTTGTGGATCGCCAAGCGGGCGGTGGACAAGGCGGTGGCGCCGGGCAAGCTGGACAATCTAATCGCCGGCGGCCAACCGGCCGGGCTGGGCCTGATGGACAATCTGGTCAAGGAAGCCGCCGAGGAAGCCGACATCCCCGAAGCCTTGGCCCGCACCGCCCGGCCCGTGGGCGCGGTGACCTATTGCCAGGAAGATGCCTGGGGCCTGAAGCCCGATACCATGTTCTGCTTCGATCTGGACGTGCCGCCGGACTTTGAGCCGCGTAACACCGACGGCGAAATCGAAAGCTTCCGGGTGATGAATGTGGACGAGGTGCTGGGGTTGGTTCGCGACACCACGGAGTTCAAATTCAACGTCAATCTGGTCCTGCTGGACTTCTTCATCCGTCGGGGCCATTTGTGTCCGGACAGCGAGCCGGATTATGTGGAGATCGTGCGGGGATTGCGGCGAGGCTAATTTTCCACCTTGTGCGGCGCACAAAATGGAATAATATTGCGGCCAATCGCCCTCCCCGCTAACAGGATTGCGCCGTTATGACCATCAAGCCGCCCAAGAAGTTCTTCGAGCCGCTCGCCATCGGTGCGCCGGCGCCCTATCGGGAGCTGCCGGTTCGGCTGGAGCGCATGATCCATTTCTTCCCGCCCCATGTGGAGAAGATGCGGGCCAAGGTGCCCGAGATGGCGCGCAATGTGGACGTGCTGCTGGGCAATCTGGAAGACGCCATTCCCGCCGATGCCAAGGAAGCGGCGCGCGCCGGTTTCGTCGAGGTCGCCAAGAATGCCGATCTGGGCGGCGCCAGCCTGTGGACCCGCGTCAACTGCCTCAACAGCCCGTGGTTTCTGGACGACGTCACCCAGATCGTCGCCGCCGCCGGTGACAAGGTGGACGTCATCATGCTGCCCAAGGTGGAAGGGCCGTGGGACATCCATTATCTGGACCAGCTGCTGGCCCAGTTGGAAGCCAAGCACAACGTCAAGCGCCCCATCCTGATCCACGCCATCCTTGAGACGGCGTTGGGCGTGGACAATGTCAGCGCCATCGCCCAGGCGTCGCCCCGCATGCATGGCATGAGCCTGGGTCCGGCCGATCTGGCGGCGTCGCGCGGCATGAAGACGACGCGGGTGGGCGGCGGGCATCCGTTCTATGGCGTGCTGGAAGACGCCAAGGGCGACGCGCCGCGTACCCTGTATCAGCAGGATTTGTGGCACTACACCGTGGCTAAGATGGTGGACGCCTGCCAATCCGCCGGCATCAAGGCGTTCTACGGCCCGTTCGGCGATTTCTCGGACTCGCCGGCCTGCGAGGCCCAGTTCCGCAACGCCTTCCTGCTGGGCTGCGCCGGTGCGTGGTCGCTGCACCCCAACCAGATCGAAATCGCCAAGCAGGTGTTCAGCCCCGACGTCGCCGAAGTGCTGTTCGCCAAGAAAATTCTGGACGCCATGCCCGACGGCACCGGTGCGGTGATGATCGACGGCAAGATGCAGGACGACGCCACCTGGAAACAGGCCAAGGTCATCGTCGATCTGGCTAAGCGCGTGGCTGCCAAGGACCCCGTTATGGCCGAAAAATACGGCCTGTAACTTCGTCGGTGCCTCGACGAATACCTTGGGCCGCCGGGCAACCGGCGGCCCTATTTTTGTCCGTCACTGCCCCCGTACCGCGCGCGGCGGCTGACCCTGGGAATAGTCGTGCACTCCCGCCGGCTTGGGCGCCACATCCCATGCCGGAGCGCAGCTTCCCGCATAGGGCGACACCGGTCCCTTATAGCCCGGCGGCGGGGCATTGTTGCCCATGCAGGGCGTATTGATACCCAAATCCGGGGGCGGCTGGACCGCCGGGGCGGTGCCGCCGCAGGCGGTCAGCGCCATACAAGTCAGCAGCACAAAGCGTCGCATCAGCGCTCCCGTTTCATTTCGAGGAAGCGCGGCAAGGCGCCGTCATAGACCAGTTCGTCCACCATGCGGCGCAGGATTTGGCGGCCCATGCGGGTGCCGCCCACCGCCAGCATCATGCCCAGATGGGGTTCCAGCAATTCGTGGATGTCCACCCGCTCGGTGGGCTCATTGGTGTTGCGCATGCGGGCCGGCGACACGGTGTTGATGTGGTTCAGCGCCAGTTCCTGCACCGCCGCCTTCAACAGGGACTCGGCGGTGTTCTTTTCCAGCAGGGTCTGATACTCGCGGGATTCCCGCTCGGCCTGAGCCCAGGACGGTTCCGCCTGCTCCATTGGGGCGCCGCCGCCCATGGCATCCACCTGGGCGATGGCCTTGCCGACCATGCGGGCGGCGGCCAGCTCTTCTTCCTCGGTGCAGCCATTGGCGATTGTACGGGCCATCAGGGCACGCAGGCGTAACACCAGACGGTCGCGAACGGTGGCGTTTGTGGCGGGGGATACGGTCACGCGCCGGCTCCAGACTTAGTGGCGAGGCCAAGTGTACGCGAGCGCCACAGCCAATGTCCCAGGTTATCAGCAGATAAAGGTACTGCGCAGGTGACTTCCGGGAAATCTGTGCCTAAAGTCGTAAGCGGAAGGCACGGGGGTTACAGCATGGCTGAAAAAGGAAAGGTCCTCGAACGAAAGGTCTTCTACGCTGGCGTGAAGGTCTTCAAAGAGGGCGATTCGGGCGACCGCGCCTATCTGGTCCAGGATGGCCAAGTCGAGATCACCAAGAACGGGTTGCTGCTGGCGACCCTGGGCAAGGGCGAACTTTTCGGCGAAATGGCCCTGGTGGACGATCAGCCGCGCATGGCGACCGCCACCGCGCTGACCGACGTGTCCGTGGTCATCATCGGTCGCGACTCCTTCCGTGAAAAGCTGGCGAAATCCGATCCGTTCATCCGCGGCCTGCTCAACATCTTCGTCAGAAACATCCGCAACCTCACGCGCTGATGGGGCCCGTCGCCAACCGCTTCGCCGCCGACTTTCCCCACCATAGCTGCGCGCAATTATTCGCGCTCGCGGTGGACATCAAGCGTTATCCCGCCTTCATCCCATGGTGCCGCCAAGCCCGCATCGTCGCATATAGCGGCCATGTGCTGGTCCAGGAACGATCGCTTCGACTCCACCGTGATTGCCTAACCATCGGTGGCCGGGCCGACGCCGCAGCCGTCCGCAGGATGGGCGTGCCCTCGCGCGAGCCTTGAGGCGGAGCGCGACCGGTTCACCTAAAATCGCGCCAGCTAAGACGGCCCCTATTCCGCCGCCACCCCGAACCACGCCGCGTGCGCCTCCGCGTGCAACCCCTTGCGCCGCTTAAGCTTCAGGTCACGCTTGCAGGCAATGTCGAAATCATCTTCCGGCGTGGGCAGCGTGTTGCGGCCCGCATAATGGTCCAGGCGTTCGGACATGGTCATCTTGCCGTAGGACGCCACGTCCCACAGGGAACGCAGATCGAAGCCGGTTGCAGTCTGGCGGAACTGCCACGTATTGACGTCGCGGGTGGGGCCGTCCCATTCGGCCAGCGGGGCGTAAAGCTGGAACAATAGATTATCGTCGCGCGCCAACAGCTCGCAGCCGGTGCCGCCGCACACCACCACGTTCCACGAATCCACATCCAGGCGCGGGCGGTCCAGCATGTGCTGGAAGGCGGGCGCCTCCACGTCATAGCGCCGTCCCTTGGCCGCCGCTGCGATAGAGTCGCGCAACGGCCCCGGCGCGGTCAGCCGCAGGACCTGGGTGAAGGCGAACATGCGACCGATGACGTCACCCGAGATCAGCTCGGTGGCGCGGAAGGGGGCAAACAACCACAGATGCATGCGGCCCGAACCATCGATCTCGATCAAATCGCCGGTAAAGCGACGAGCCCCAGCATTATCTTCATCAGAACTGTGCGATATGGAGAAGTCGTCGAGGAAGTAACTCTCCGGATAATCGTTGTCGGCGATCATTAAGAAATTATCAATATATCGGCGGGTCGGCATGGTTGGGCACCCCTTTGCTTGATGCCCTTTTCTTTTAAGTCAAGTTGCTCCATGGGGCGAATGTCAAAAAGAAGCCCCCTGTGCCTTGCAGCGTGATCCGATTTATTCGGATCACGCTTGGCCGCCATTGCGGCGGCGGCCAAGCAGGCGGAGCCTGCGCCCGGCGAGGGCAAGACAAAACAACACATCAGAAGAACTTGCCGGCCTCCGTTTCCGCCTCTGCCGCGCGGGGATCGTCCAGGCGTTTGAACAGACTGGCGGCGTGCTTGAAGGCGCTCAGCGCCTTGACCGGGTCCTCCAGGGTGAGGTGGCGGCCCAAATCCATCAGGGTCTCGGCCTCGCCCTTCAGATGGCCGGTAGCGGCATACAGGTGGCGCGCGGCGTCGAAATAACGCCGCGCCTCGGCAATATTGCCCAGATGGACCAGCACATGGCCCAGGCCGTGGCAGGCGGCGGCCTCGCCCAGGGCGTCGCCGGCCTCGCGATAGGCCTCCAGCGCCTGTTCGTATTCCTCATGGGCGGTGTCGAACTGGCCCAGCTTGCGGTGCAATTGCCCCATGGCCTTCAGCACATTGGCTTGGCCCAACGTGTCATTGGCGCGCTGGTACAGGGCCAAGGCCTCGCCATAGCGGTCCAGGGCCAAATCCTGGCGCCCAAGGTCGCGTTCCATATGGCCCTGGCGCTTGGCCACATGGGCAAGACCCGAATGGTCCGAGGCGCTGTCGTACAATTCCCGCGCCGAGGCGAAGAATTGCGCGGCGTCGTGGGCATTGCCCTCGCGATGGGCCAATTCGCCCAAGCGGACCAGGATGCCGCCCTGGTCGTGCTGGTCGCCGTCGCGGGCGAACAGGGCGCGGGCGTCGGCATAGGCCTCGCGGGCGGCGGGCAAATGCCCGCGCTCCACTTCGAAATCGCCCAGCATGGTCAGGGCGGCGGCCTCACCGGCTGTGTCGCCGTTTTCATGGTACAGCAGCCGGGCCCGGCGGAAGGCTTCCCGAGCCTGCTGAGGGGTGCCGGCAAGCCACAGCTTCTCGGCGTCTTCAAGGGTGGTGTCGGCGGCGGTTCTGGTCATGATGTTCGCCCGCGCTAGGGTTTCCTCATGTGACAAAGGTAGGGCCGCTCAGGCTCCGGGTAAACCATCCGCGTAGCCGTAGGGCGGGTTGAGGAAATATCGCTTTGCCCTTCTCCTTTGCAGGATTAAACCTAGACGCATGCGCCTTGGTATCCTGTTGCTGGTTTTAATGGCCCCCACCGCGAGTTTCGCGGCCGATTGCAATGCCCCCGCCGAACCTAAGGTGGATTGGCAGCGCTGCTATCTGGATGGCCGCGATCTGTCCGGTCATGATCTGACCGGCGCCCGATTGCGCGAGACCAGCTTCCAGCGAAGTAAGCTGGACAAGGCGGTTCTGGTTGAGGTGGACGGCTATCGCGCCCGCTTCATCAGCGCCACCATGACCGGGGCGCAATTAGACAGGGGCGTGTTCGCCGAGGCCGACTTCACCAAGGCCGACCTCAGCAATGCGTCGTTGAAGGATACGGATTTGCGCCGGGCCAAGTTCTTCCGCGCCAATCTGCGCGGGGCCGATTTGACCGGAGCGAAAACCGGCACGGCGGATTTGTTGAATGCGGACCTGTCCGGGGCCCGCTGGACCGATGGCAAACGGATTTGTGCCGAGGGTTCCCTCGGTCAATGCAATTAGCTAGGCGTGCGGTGATGAAATTCTGTGATCCCTATGATGTGGCAGCCCATTGCGCCCGTGCGGCCCTGGGCATGATGGATCGGCACGGCGTGCCGGCCCACCCCAACAATTTCATCATCTGGTACGCCTTCGTCGCCGACCGCAATCCCGAGCTGACCAAGGCCGTCAACGGCATCCTGCGCGCCGGGCAGAAATTCACCGACGATGCCTGCTCGGAATTGTACGAACGCTATTTCGGCACCTCGCAGCATGAAGCCGAACTGCGCGCCGTGGGCAAGCGCATCGAGGATGCGGTGGCCCGCGTGCTGGAGCATCTGGTCACCGCCAATCAAGGCGCCGCGCATTACGGCGAGGCGCTGCAGAATTTCTCGGGCGAGTTGGAAGGCAACGCCGCCGCCGCCGAGCTGGGCGCCCTGGTGCGCTCGATCCTGGACGAGACCAAGGTGATGGTGGAGGTCAACCGCCAGCTGGAAGAACGGCTGGAGACCTCGTCCTCGGAAATCGCCCGCCTGCGTGAGGATCTGGACCAGCTTAAGCGCGAGGCCACCACCGACGCGCTGACCGGCCTTGCCAACCGCAAGCTGTTCGACGTGGCCCTGCGCGAAGCGGCGCTGGAGGCCGAGGAAGAGCGCACCTTCGTCTCGCTGCTGATGATCGACATCGACTTCTTCAAGCAGTTCAACGACAGCCACGGCCACATGCTGGGCGACCAAGTGCTGAAGCTGGTGGCCCGCACCATCTCGGACAGCGTCAAGGGCAAGGACACGGCGGCGCGCTATGGCGGCGAGGAATTCGCCATCCTGCTGCCCGAAACCCCCGCCGCAGGCGGCGTCAGGGTGGGCGACATGCTGCGCAAATCGGTCGAGAGCAAGGAAGTCATCAACAAGACCACCAACGAAAG
>JACMKT010000184.1 GCA_014380005.1 Rhodospirillales bacterium | reverse complement strand
GGCATGTATATCGGCGACACCGACGATGGCTCGGGCCTGCACCACATGGTCTATGAAGTGGTGGACAACGCCATCGACGAAGCCCTGGCCGGCCATGCCGACCGCGTGGAAGTCACCCTGAACGGCGACGGTTCGTGCACCGTGCGCGACAACGGGCGCGGCATCCCCACCGACATGCACAAGGAAGAGGGCGTATCGGCGGCGGAAGTCATCATGACCCAGCTGCACGCCGGCGGCAAATTCGACCAGAATTCCTACAAGGTGTCGGGCGGCCTGCACGGCGTGGGCGTGTCCGTGGTGAACGCCCTGTCCGAAACCCTGGATTTGCGCATCTGGCGCTCGGGCAAGGAACATTCCATGCGCTTCGCCCATGGCGAGGCGGTGTCGCCGCTGACCATTGTCGCCGATGCGCCCCTGCGCGACCCGGAGGCGCCGGAAAAAGGCCTGCTGACCGGCACCGAGGTGACCTTCCTGCCGTCCACCGCCACCTTCACCAAGGTGGAATTCGACCTCGCCACCCTGGAACACCGCCTGCGCGAGCTGGCCTTCCTGAATTCCGGCGTGCGCATCCGCCTGTCCGACCTGCGCCACGGCGAGCCCGAAGTGATCGAGCTGCATTACGATGGCGGCATCGAGGCCTTCGTCCATTATCTGGACCGCTCCAAAGTCGCCTTGCACTCGCCGCCCATCGCGGTGAAGGGCGAAAAGGACGGCATCACCGTGGAAGTGGCCATGGAATGGTGCGACAGCTATCACGAGAGCCAGCTGTGCTTCACCAACAACATCCCGCAGCGTGACGGCGGCACCCATCTGGCCGGCTTCCGCGCCGCGCTGACCCGCACGGTCAACAATTACGCCAACGATTCCGGCATCGCCAAAAAGGAAAAGGTGGCGCTGAACGGCGACGACATGCGCGAGGGCCTGACCTGCGTGCTGTCGGTCAAGGTGCCCGACCCCAAGTTCAGCAGCCAGACCAAGGACAAGCTGGTCAGCTCGGAAGTGCGCCCCGTCGTCGAGAACGTGGTGGCCGAAAAGCTGGCCGAGTGGTTCGAGGAACATCCCCAGGAAGCCCGCAAAGTGGTGACCAAGGTTGTCGAAGCCGCCGCCGCCCGCGAAGCCGCCCGCAAGGCGCGCGAGCTGACCCGGCGCAAGGGTGTGCTGGACATCGCCACCCTGCCCGGCAAGCTGGCCGATTGCTCCGAGCGCGATCCGTCCCTGTCCGAACTGTTCATCGTCGAGGGTGATTCGGCAGGTGGTTCCGCCAAGCAGGGCCGCAACCGCGCCAATCAGGCCATCTTGCCGCTGAAGGGCAAGATCCTGAACGTGGAACGCGCCCGCTTCGACAAGATGCTGTCTTCCGCCGAAATCGGCACGCTGATCGCGGCGCTGGGCACCGGCATCGGCCGCGAAGATTTCAACATCGCCAAGACCCGCTACCACAAAATCATCATCATGACCGATGCTGACGTGGACGGCTCGCACATCCGCACCCTGCTGCTGACCTTCTTCTTCCGCCAGATGCCCGAGATCATCGAAAAGGGCTATCTGTACATCGCCCAGCCGCCGCTTTACCGCGCCAAGCGGGGACAAAGCGAGGTCTACCTCAAGGACGAGCGGGCCATGGAGGAATACCTCATCGACGGCGGGTTGGCCGATGCGGTGATGAAGCTGGGCACCGGGGCCCAGGTGGCCGGCGTCGAATTGCGCGGCCTGACCGAGCAAGCCCGCCACGTGCGCAACCTGCTGCTGCCGCTGTCGCGCCGGGTCCCCATGCGCATCGTCGAACAGGCCGCCATCGCTGGCGCCTTCAACTCGGCCCTGCTGACCGATGGCACCGAAGGCGCGGCCATGGCCATCACCGTATCCGCCCGCCTGAACGCCCTGGAAAGCCGGCTTGAGCAAGGCTGGTCCGGCGAATGGCGGGAAGGCACCGGCTGGCTGTTCAACCGCACCCTGCGCGGTGTGACCGAAAACCATCTGGTGGATTCGGCCATGATCCGCTCGGCGGAAGCCCGCCGGCTGTTCGACATGGCCCCCATGCTGCGCGAAACCTACCAGGACGCCGCCACCCTGACCGCCAAGGACAAGGACACCCCCATCAGCGGCCCGGTGGCCCTCGTCACCGCCGTCATGGACCAGGGCAAGAAAGGCATCGGCATCCAACGCTATAAAGGCTTGGGCGAAATGAACCCCGAGCAATTGTGGGAAACCACCCTGGACCCGGAAGCCCGCACGCTGTTGCAGGTCAGGGTCGCCCACGCCGACGACGCCGAAGAGGTGTTCTCCACCTTGATGGGCGACGTGGTGGAACCGCGTCGCGAGTTCATCCAGACCAACGCGCTGAAGGTGTCGAATCTGGACGTGTGACGGGGTGGGTGTGAGATTCCGTAATTAATGCGGAATCGTCAGATAAAATGAGGACGGTAGTGATGCCGTCCTCATTATCGTTCATAGGTTGTGATGGGTAATTTGCTCGCGGCGAGGACTCGATGGACGAGGTTGAACAGCTGATTTCCGTGAAGTTCCAGAACCGCCCACCCGCCTGTGCGGCTCTCATCGAACTTTGGCAAGAATTCAAATCCAGCGGTCTAGCCGACAACATCTTCGTCCCCGAGATCACCAGTGGCGACGACGGAAAGTTTTGGTCGCGTGTCTGGGAGATGAACCTCCATCGGGAGCTTGTCCGTGCCGGGCACCAGCCCGCCTCTGCGGATTGCGGCCCGGATTTCGGCATCATGCTTTCCGGCCGCCGCATGTGGTTCGAAGCCGTATGTCCGTCACCCATGCAAATCGATGAAAACTGGCTTCAAAGACCACCTGGCAAGGTTTGGAGCTTTCCTCACAGCGAAATTACACTTCGCCTCACATCGGCCATAAGAGACAAGAGCAAGAAATTTGACGATTATCGCACCAAGGGATGGGTTGGTAGTGACGATGCGTATGTTATTTGCGTGTGCAGTGGACGGCTCCTTGCAGGCGACCCTTTGTTGGCAAATGATATAGATAATTTTGGCGTAAGTGGCGCACCGCTAATTGGCGAGGCCGTCCTTCCGATCGGCCCCTGGGCCGTCTCTGTCAAAGAAGGGGGTCACATGGGCGAGTCGTTCAGGTCGTCCCGCACCAACATCCTAAAGCACAACGGCGAACCGATCCCGACAACAATGTTCTTGGATCCTGCATTCGCAGGAGTTAGTGCGGTTCTGTGCTCGGCCTCGCTGCATCCCACCAGAGATTGGCAGCCGCTGATCGTCCACAACCCGCTGGCCCGGGCGCCGCTGCCCACGGGCCTCTTTCCTGGCGCCCTGGAATATATGGCCGAGGTAGACGGCGAATGGCTGAACGTGAAACGCGCTGGCGATGGGGGGAGGGCCGAAAACGGTTGAAAGGGATCCTTGGAGACTTGGATCTGTCCTCATTTATTGTGACAATCACCCCCCGAAATCCTCACTTTATGGGCTCCTCGACGTTTCAAGTGGATTTAAGGATGTCGCCGAGCGGTGCCGCGATCAGGTAGATCATGGTGATGAAGGTGTTGACGTTGCGATAGCCACGGGCTCTGGCGCGAGCGGCCTGGAAGATGCCATTGAAGGCCTC
>JACMKT010000183.1 GCA_014380005.1 Rhodospirillales bacterium | reverse complement strand
CCACACGAGACGGCGAAGTAAGGTTCAAGGGGCGCTTCGGCGCCCCTTTTCATTTAGTTCATCGCGGATTAGCGGGGCCGGTTTGGTGGGTGTCAATTTTCCACCACCAAGACACCAAGGCACCAAGATGTCTGTTGGATGGCAGGCTAAGTGTTTTCACCACGAAAGAAGAGGAAGGGCACGAAGCTAGCCTGTCTGGAAAAAGGCCTTCTGGCACGCTCTCTTGGTGCCTTGGTGTCTTGGTGGTGAAACCTGCGGCGTGTCCCCAAACACAGGTCCCCCGGAATTCCGCGATGAACCTTTCATTTGTGAGTTATGGCCCTTCCCACCCCTCAGCGTCATGGCCGGGCTTGACCCGGCCATCCACGCGGGTCCACATAAAGGCTATTTGAAACAACGCGTTAGGCGTTGACGCGTGGATGCCCGGATCAAGTCCGGGCATGACGATCAGGGGGAGGGTATGCGCACCCCGCCCCCGCCCGCTCACGCCACCGGGCGGAAAGCCAAGAACGTCATGTCGTCGCGGCGGCGTTCGTCGCCGCGCCAGCGGGCGAGGCGTTGGAACAGAACGTCCATCTGTTCGGTCAGGGGCCGGTCGGCCACCTCGGTCAGCACCTGTTGCAGGCGCTTGCGGCCGAACAGATGGCGGGTTTCGCCGCCCACCTGATCGGTGACGCCGTCGGTGAACAGATAGAAGGCGCTGCCCTTCACATAGGGCATTTCGCGGGCGGTGAAGCGGTAATCCTCGGGGCTGTCCAGATAGCCCAGGCTCATGCGGTCGCCGCGCAACAGACGGAATTCACCGTCCTCGCACACCAGCAGGGGCAAATTGGCACCGGCATAGGTGACCGTGCCCTTGTCGCAATCGATGACGCAGATGCCGGCGTCCAGGCCGTCATTGGACACGGCGGTATCGCGGTCCTGGCGCAAAGCGGATTTCACCAGCCGGTTCAACTGGGTCAGCATCTCGGCGGGGTCTTCGTGGCCGTGATGGTGCAGGATGCGGCTGAAGCTGGAGGCCACCACGGCGGTCATGAAGGCGCCGGGCACGCCGTGGCCGGTACAGTCCATCACCGCGATGACGCCCTTATTGCCAAAATTGCCGGCCCAATAATAATCGCCGCCGACGATGTCCAGGGGCTGCCAACCCACCGCCAGCTCGTCCACCAGCCCGACCATGGCGCCCTGATCGGGCAGCAGCGCGGTTTGGATGCGGCTGGCGTAGCGGATGCCGTCATTGATGAAGCGGTTGGCCTTTTCCAGCTCGGCATTGGCGATGTTGAGCTGGGCCAGGGCGCGTTCCACCCCTTCCTTCTCGCGGGCCAGTTCGTTGGTGCGCTCGGCCACGCGGCGCTCCAGATCGCGGGCCAGGGCGGCCAGTTCGGCCTCGGCCTTGTCGCGGCCATCCAGGCCGTCCTGGGATTCGCGCAACATGGAATTCATGGTGCCCACCAGCACACCCAATTCGTCGCGCTCGTGATTGGGCGGCAGCTCGATCAGCACGGCGCCGGGCTGGGCCGGGTCCACCTTGGCGATGGCGGCGGTGATCTTCAGCAGCGGCTTGGTGATCATCACGTAGAACACGGCGACCACGAACACGCATAGCAGCACGGCGCGGGCGGCGCCCGACCAGATGGTCAGCAGCACCCGGTCCAGCCACGAATTCATCAGCCGGTTGGGGTCCAGCGTCATTTCCAGCAGCCCCACCGACGAGGTGGTGTTGTCGGGCATGCGGGTTTCCAGCGGCAGCTTGTAGTGCGAGATGTCGCCGAACAGCCGCTCGGCGATCAGCGGCAAGGGAGTCTCCACCGGGGGCCGCTGGGCGTGGCTCAGCACGCTGCCGTAATTATCGGTCACGCGGGTGTCGGCGACGGCGGTATCCTCGATCAGGCCGCGGGCCACCTCGCCGGCCAGTTCGGAGGACAACTGATAGGCGGCCTCCACCGCCAGGCCGCGGACCAATTGCAGATTGGCGGTGTGGACGTGGTGGATCTGCGCATGGATGGCGCGGTAATCGGAGAACAGCTCGTAGGCCGACGAGATCAAACCCAAGGCCAAGGCAATCGCCAGGGTGGCGAATGCTTGCTTGAACGACAGGCCGTCCAGCACCCGGACCTGGGACGACCCGGTCGGGCGTGGCGTGGCAACCGGAAGCCGGGATTGATGCACGTTCCTGAGAATCCTTGGGCCTGGAAATCCTTGGGTAATCCAACCGCATTGTGTGTAAGTCGCACCACTGCGTCCAGCCCTCTCGTGCTGCGCCGCGACAAATTGTCACACCGCGCATGAAGTCGCGTCTAGCCGCCCGTCCGGCGCGGCACCATGATAGTGTCCCATGCCATGAGGTGCCCATGAGTGTCGATCCGTCCCCGCCCAAGCAACGCCTGAGCCTGAAAGGGGCGCGCTCTGCCCCGGCGCCTGCGGTTTTGCCCTGGCCGGTGCTGGTGGTGGACGACGACCCCCAGGTCCATTTGATGACCCGGGTGCTGCTGCGGGATTTCGAATTCCAGGGCCGCCCGTTCGAGATCATCAGCGCCCATTCCGTGGCCGAGGCCCACGCCGCCCTGCACGCCCATCCCGATCTGCCGGTGGTGCTGCTGGACGTGGTGATGGAAACCCCCGATGCCGGTTTGGCGGTGGCCCGCTATGTGCGCGAGGAATTGGGCAATCACCGTCTGCGCATCATCCTGCGCACCGGCCAGCCGGGCGAGGCGCCCGAGCGTCAGGTGATGATTGATTACGACATCAACGATTACCGCGCCAAGACCGAGCTGACGGCCCAGAAGCTGTTCACCGCATTGGTCGCCGCGCTGCGGTCATGGACCCACATCGACACCATCGAACGGCTGAACGCCACCCTGGAAGCCCGCGTGGCCGAGCGCACCCGCGAGTTGGAAGAAGCCCGCGCCTTTGCCGAACGGCTGGTGGAGATGCTGCCCAGCCCGGTGTGGTTCAAGGACGACGGCGGGCGCTACCGCCTATACAACCGCGCCTTCCGCGATTTCTTCGCCATCGGCGAGACCTGCTGGCACGGCAAGACCTCGGGCGAGACCCTGGGCACCAGCGAAGCGGCCACCGATGCCCAATTGATGGCGGGCGAGACCGACCGGCTGGACATGGAAACCACCCTGGCCGATGCCACCGGCATGCCGCGCGCGCTGATGGTGTCCAAGGCGGTGCTGCGCTTGGCCGATAACAGCCCGCACGGCATCATCGGCGTGGCCACCGACATCACCGAGCGCAAGGCGTTGGAGCGCGAGCTGCGCCGCCTTGCCACCATCGACCCGCTGACCGGCGCCTTCAACCGCCGCCACTTCATGGCCGAGGCCACCCAGGAGATGGAACGCGCCGTGCGCTACGGCAACGGGCTTTCGGTCATCATGCTGGACATCGACCTGTTCAAGCGGGTCAACGACACCCACGGCCACGCCATGGGCGACGAGGTGCTGCGCAAGGTGGTCGAGGTCTGCCGCGCCAATCTGCGCGAAGTGGACGTATTCGGCCGTCTGGGCGGCGAGGAATTCGCCGCCCTGCTGCCGGAAACCACTCTGGCCGGCGCCGCTTTGCTGGCGGAACGGCTGCGCCGCGCCATCAATGAAATCCGGGTGCCCCTGGCGGCGGGCGATTTGCGCATCACCGCCAGCCTGGGCATCGCCGAACGCGAGGCGGACGAGCCGTCCTTCGATCATATGCTCCACCGCGCCGATCAGGCGCTGTACCGGGCCAAGCAAGCAGGGCGCGACCGGGTGGAGCAGGCTTCATCGCGGGGTTGATGCCGACGCCGGAAAGGTTTACGCCCTAATGTAGGGATTTTGGTTTGCAGGGAATGGCCATGGAGCCGAGCGACAACATCATCGATCTAGCCGGAGAGCGCCGCCGCCGCGGCCCGCGCTTCGATGGCGGGATCATGGACATTCTCGAGGTCAGCCGCGACCTTGTCTGCCTGTGCCGGGGCGGTGCCATCACCGCCATCAACGGTGCCGGCGCGCGCATGCTGGGTGCCGCCACCACCGACGAGCTGGTGGGCCGCCGCATGGCCGAATTCCTAGTACCCGAATATGGCCGCGTGCTGGAGCTGTTCCTGGCCGGCATGGCCAGCGAAGACAAATCCGTCCCCACCCGCATCCTGGCCGCCGATAACAGCGTCAAGGACGTGGAGATGCAGACCTTCCGCGCCCGCGAAATCGCTGCCGACGCCACCGTGGTGGTGTGCCGTTTGCTGACCGAGGAAAGCCCGGTCGCCGTTCAACTGCACGAATCCGATCTGCGCTTCCGCCTGCTGGCCGACAATTCCATGAGCCTGATCTGCCATGTGAAGGACGGCACCGTGCGCTACCTCAACCGCGCCGGCGTGGCCCTGCTGGGCGCCGCCGGGCCGGAACAGGTGGTGGGCAAGCCGTTGATGGATTTGCTGGACGGCGTCAAACCCGACACCGACGACATCCGCGCCCTGGCCGAAGCCGGCGCCGAACTGACCCTGGAGCTGCTGAGCGTGGACAACCGCTCCGTATCCGTGTTGGCCCACTTCACCCTGGTGCCGTCGCCCCAGGGTTTGGAAGTGATGATCGAAGCGCGGGCCGCGCCTTAACGGACAACCATGATTTGATTTACCACCAAGGGCACGAAGGGCACCAAGCTATCTGCCGTGTGGCTACGAAACCGCATTATGGCACGCCTTCTTGGTGTCCTTGGTGCCCTTGGTGGTAAATTACGCAGTCCCAACCGAATGAAGAGGGCCGGCGTGACGTCAGGATTCTGGACATTGCGGCGCAAGTTGTGGGCCTTGGGCGCCGCGCTTGCCATGGCTGCCCTCGCCGCCGCCGGCCATTTTCTGCCCGATATGGGCCTGCGCTACGGCCTGATCCGATCCCTGCGTGAACTTGGCTGGGTGCACGTCAGCGTGTCCGGTGCGGATCTGTCTTTGTTCAACGGCGCCATCGTGGTGCGCCGGGTCGAAGCCGGCGAGGATTTGGGCAAGGCCCTGGGCATCGACGGCATCGATCTGAAATTCCGCTGGAAGCCGTTGTTCTCGCGCCGGGTCTCGGTGGAGCATCTGGCCTTGCAGGGTGTCACCATCGACATCCGCCGCGACGGCGCCAATTACGTGGTCAATGGCCTGCCCGTGGTATTGGGCGGCGGTGCAAGCGGTTCCGATTGGAGCTACGACATCACCGCGCTGACCCTGAGCGGCAGCCAGATCGATTTTACCGACGGCGCCTTCAAGGCCGCCATCCAGGTGGACGATCTGGAAATCGCCGACCTTAAAAGCTGGGAGCCGGCGATTCCGGTCCGCTATCGCCTCAGCGGACGGATCAATGGTGCACCCATCACCCTGAACGGCACCGCCACGCCGTTTGCCGGGGCTCCCCATTTCGCCGTGAATCTCACCCTGAACGCCCTGGATTTGGCCTCCATGGCCGAACTGGTGCGCCGCGCCGATGCGGGCCATGTGACCGGCAAGCTGACCGCTGATATCGCGCTGGAGGGCTCCCATGACGGAATGCGCGGCTCCGGTACTGTGGGTCTGAAGGACGGCGCCTGGAATTCCGGGACCACCAAGATCGCCGCCGGCTCACTGACGCTGGATGCGCGCAACGCTGCCTTCGATGCCAAGACCGTGTCCTGGGACGGCAAGCTGCATGCGGAACGCTATGCCCTAGCCATGGACGACATGCGCATTGAGCACGGCAAGCTGGATTGGGCCGGCACCACCCGGCTGAAGGCGGGCGCTGTCCACGCCGAAGGCAAGGCCGAGGCCACCGATACCCGCATGGGCCTGGGCAACATGACCATGGAGGCCGCCCGCCTAACCACGGATGGCGTGTTCGAACACCCCCTGGCCGGACACATGGACGCCGTCGCCGAACAGGTCTCGCTGCGCGAACCCGGCCAGGATTGGCTGCACGCGGATCGCTTGGACGCCCATGATCTGCGCTTGGCGCCAAACGGCAACAGCGTCGCCCAGCTGGAGGCGCGCAATGTCGCCGCCCTGTCCAAGCCGGGGAAAAAGGACGGCTATCCCTGGCGGCTGGAAGCCCGCCAGATGGTGGCGGAGAAGATCGCCGTGGAGCCCGATGGCGCGGTGTCGGCATCCAGCTTGACCATGACCGGCGCCTTGGGCCGCGTCACCCGCACCAAAGCGGGTATCCTGGGCATGAGTTCGGGCGGTGAAGGCGGAACGCCTGTGCTGGCGTTGGGCAAGCTGCGCTGGACCGGCGGGTTGGATTTCGAAGACCGCACATTGTCGGAGCGGGTGTTCCTGCGGCTGGAGGGGCTTGACCTCGCCATGTCCGATCTGGACTCGGCCAAGCCCGACTACGACAGCCCGTTCACCGCCAAGGCCCGCATCGGCGCCGCCCGCCTGTCCGCCAATGGCCACGCCCGCCCGTTCGCCGCCCGCCCCGGCGGTGACATGAAGGCGGAACTGCGGGCGGTGGAACTGCCGCCGCTATCGCCCTATGCCGCCGATTCCCTGGGCGTGCATTTGCAGACCGGCCATCTGGATGCCGAGATTTCCATGGCGTCCAACCAGGGCAAGCTGGACGGCGCCATGCAATTGACCCTGTCCGAATTGTTCATCGCCCAGCCCGACCCCAACGCGCCCCTCGCCAAACGCGCCGACATGCCGGTGGAGACCGTGCTGGATTTGCTGCGCGATTCCGACAACCGCATCCAACTGAGCATCCCGGTGCGCGGCGATCTGTCCAACCCGGATTTCGACGTCAGCGACGCGGTCAATCAGGCGGTGGGGTCGGCGTTGAAATCCACCGTCTTCACCACGCTGAAGGTGGCCTTCCCCCTGGCCGGGCTGATCTCGCTGGTCATCGACGATGCCGAAAGCCGCCGTCTTGCCTTGGAGCCGCTGCTCTTCGCCCCCGGCGGCGAGGCGTTGGGCGAAACCGAACGCAAGCGGCTGAACGCTGTGGCCAAGCTCATGGGCGAGCATCCCAGCCTGAAACTGACCCTGTGCGGCACCGCTCAGCCCAATGATTGGGCCGCCTTGGTGGAACGCAAGCGGGTGGAGGAATTGGGCATCCTGGGCAAAATCCAGAAGATGGTCGGCAACGCGCTGAAGGTCGAACCGCCGCCCATGGAGATGGACCGGCTGTCCGAACTGGCCGATGCCCGCGCCCAGGCGGCCAAGGCCTTCCTGGCCGAACAGGCCGGCATTGATGCGGGCCGCCTGTTTACCTGCCGCCCACGGGTGGAAACCGACGGCAAATCCCTGCCCCGCGTGGATCTGGTGTTGTGAGCAGGTGCTAAACCATCCGTATGCATTGCACACAAGCTGCGGAGCGCTGGGCGGTGCTCCACCTCACGGGCGCCTCCTTATCAAGTTTTAAATAAAACAGCAAAGGCAGCGCGAGGTTCCCAAAAATGAAACTCGCGAAATGGCTGTGACTGTGCGTCGCAACGTGACATTGCTTAAGTATTGATCAAGACACCCGTCATCTGTCAAAAGAGGTAATCTTTTAGATGTGGCGGGGGCGAGATGTCGGTCAGGGTGGGGGTGCGCGGGGGCGCAGCGTTGGTTACGGTCATCATGGGCGTGTTGGTAACCTCGGTTGCCGGGGCTGCGGACGCCTTCGTGGACACCTCGGTACTGACGCGCCATTCGGGTCAGATCCTGCCGGTGATGATCCCCTATGATTCGGCACTTAGCGGCAAGACCACCTTCCTGTACCGCCGCGAATTGGTCGCCGCCTATGAACCCGGCTTCGACATCGTCGGCAATGCGCCCAAGCCGGTGGCGTTGATGGCCGGCATGAACGAAGCCAGCACGTCCACCCTGGCGACCCGGTTGCGGGCGGCGGGCCAGGATTGGGGCGTGGGTGCGGCGGCGCGCAGCGAACAGGGCCATGTCTACCGCGACGGCAATGGCAGCCAGATCGATTTCGGCTATCAGCGCGAATCCCAATGGCTGGGCGGGCGCTGGGGCAATCCCAGCGAGACCGTGGTCAGCGTGGCCTTCGCCCGCGACACGCTGGATAACACCAAGCTGCTGAATTACGGCCTGGACGTGGATTATCTGGACCAGGGCGGTGGCCGCATGGTGGTGGACAGCGCCAAGCTGCCCGGCTGGTTCAACCAGGGCGGCGGCATGCTGGCCTGGGGCTATGCCCATGTGGACGTGGACAATTACTCCATGCGCACGCCCGGCTCGCAGCTTATCAACGGCGTGGGCGACCATCAGGTCTGGCGCCTGAACGGCTGGGCCGCCCATGACGAAGGCGCCAGCCGCACCGCCTTCGGCGTGGAAGGCAGCCAGCAACACCACACCGCCAAGCGCTTTGGCCGCAATTACGGCCCCGACGCCATCACCGCCTATTGGCTGCCCGGCGTCAACATCCAGCGCGCCAGCACCTGGGCCGAGCAGAAAGTCACCCTGGACGCCACCAAGCTTGAAGCCGCTTTGCGCTACGATCTGGTCAGCATGAGCGCCGACGACGTGCACAATTCGCCCAGCACGCCGGTATCCACGTCCAGCGCGCAGTCGCTGTATGACAGCTATTATGGCTCGAACCGCGACAATGACAGCCTGGACCACAATGTCAGCGGACGCCTGCGGGCCGAGCAGACCTTGGCGCCCAACGCCCTGGCCTTCGCCGATCTGTCACGCATGGTGCGCAGCCCCGATTACACCGAGCGCTATAACGGCAATGGCGGCCCGGCCTCCATGTCTGAAGTGGGCGACCCGCAATTGGTGCCGGAAAAGCATCACAAGCTGACCCTGGGCAGTGCGGTCACCGGCGGCGGCTACAAGCAGTACGGCCAGACCTCGCCCGCCGGCGCATGGCGGCTGGAGGGCAACGCCTCGCACGACCGCGTCCAGGATTTCGTCACCATCGACACCGCCCGTGGCCAATCCGGCGTGCTGCTGAACAACGGCGCCCTGATCTACCGCAACGTGGACGTGGCCATCAGCGCCCTGTCCGCCGACGCGCAATCCATGCTGACCGACCATGTGGCCGTGCGCCTGAACCTGACCGGCCAGCGCGGCCGCAACCTCAGCGACAACCGGCCCCTGCACCAAATGGCGCCGTTCGAGGCCAGCCTGTTCCTGGACACCTTCGGCGGCGATTCCGATTTCGGCTGGAACGCCGGCACCCGCCTGCGCGCGGTGGCGGCGAAGAAATCCGTGGACAGCAATACCGCCACCGGCAACGGCCAGGACTACACCGGCCCCGAGAGCGGCTTTGCCACCTTGGACATCTATGGCGGCCTGCGCTTCAACGACACCGTCGCCATCACCGCCGGCATCGACAATCTGTTCGACAAGCTGTACCGCGAGCATCTGAAGGCCACCCCGCAAACCTCGCAGGCCCCCATGCCCAACGCCCCGGGCCGGACCCTGGTGCTGCGGGCGCTGGTTACCTTCTGACCGCCCCCCCCCTACCGTCGGAGATGCCTCGGAGAGGGAGGCCGGTTAAGGCAATCCCTATTCCCCGTATTCCGCCGCGCAATTGGGCGTCTCGAACACCGTCACCTTGACCAGCCGGGCGGTGCCGCCCGAGCGCTCAGCCACCGGCTGTTTCAGCTTGATGTACCAGTGGCGCGCCAAGCATTCGGCGGTGGGCTGGAACGGGACCACGGTCAGTTTGGTCTTCAGCCTTGTGTGGGTGGTGGTCGCCTCGCCATTGGCGCGCACTTCCGCTTCCAGATCGGCGATCCAATCTGCATCGGCGGCGCCTTCGGGGACGAACATGCCCAGCAGCTCGCGATCGGCCAAGGCGGCGATGAAGCCGTGGTCGCAGGGTTCGTCGATGGCCTTGACCATCTCGTCCTTAAGGAAGCCGAAATCCACCACCATGTCGGTCTGCTCGCCGTCATGGTGCAGATCGACGGCCTCGCACATGGCTTCGATGCCGTAACGATGGCCGTGCACGTGCCGGCATTTGGAGCCATGGGTCATGATGCGGTGGCCGGCATCGATGTCGATGCGGCGAGTGACGCGATAGGGCGCCGTCATGGGTCGAAAAACCTTATGGAATGCCGAGGATCTTGTGGGTCTGCAAGCTGAGCCGCCAGCGCGGATGCGTCAAGCAATACTCCACACAGGCCGCCGTGTTGGCAGTGCGGTCGGGGCCATCCATGGGCTGCAGGAAATAGTGGCGGAAGGCCAGCCGCTCCAGTTGGGCGGGGTCCAAGCCGGGTTGCGGCCACACCAGTTTCAGTTCCTCGCCCTCGGTCACCACTAGGTCCGTGCCGGCCTTGGGGCTGACGCAGACCCAGTCGATGCCGTTGGGCAACGGGCGGGTGCCGTTGGTTTCCATGGCGATCTCGATGCCCCGGCCATGCAGCGCCTGGATCAACGCTTCGTCCATTTGCAGGGACGGCTCGCCGCCGGTGCACACCACATAGGGCTGGCCTCCTGCGCCCTTGGGCCACAGGGCGGCCACGGCGGCGGCCAATGTTTCGGCATCAACGAACTTCGTTCCGTCAACGAAATCAGTGTCGCAGAACCGGCATTGCGCCGTGGCGCGGTCGGCTTCCCGCCCGCTCCACAGATTGCAGCCGGTAAAGCGCACAAACACCGCCGCCCGGCCAGTCTGGCCGCCCTCGCCTTGTAGGGTGAAGAAGATTTCTTTTACCGAGTAACTCAATGATCGCTGCCGTGCAGAACCTGATTGGTGATGCCGGTATCATAGGCCAAGCCGTCCACCGTCAGCGTCACCGCATAGGGGAAGCTGGCGCGGATCAGACCCTTGCGCTCCAGCGCGACCCACACCGCCTGATTGCCCAGGCCGGTGGCATCCTTGGACATCATCACCCGGTGACCCACGTGGAAATGATCGCCATGGGGGCGGGGCAGGGTGGTCAGGATCTTCTCGCCGTCTTCCGTGGTGTCGGCGGTCTCGGGGTGACGGGCCAATTCCTGGAACAGCACCAGGGTCTTGCTTTGCAGGGCGTTCAGCTTCAGCGGATTGGTCTTGGGCGGCATGGGGGACTCCAGATTGGCATTTTCAAAGAGTTTAACCACCAAGGGCACCAAGATCACCAAGCTATCGTGCCGGAAGGCGATGCCCTCACCGCATGACCAATGGCTTGGTGATCTTGGTGCCCTTGGTGGTGAATAAGCCTACTTCCTCGGCCCGCGCGACCAATCCCCCTTGATGGCCTGCACAATGGCCAGCGCCGCGATGGCGGCGGTTTCGGCGCGCAGGATGCGGGGACCCAGCGAGACCGGGCGGGTGAAAGGCAGCTTGGCCAGCAGGGCGCGTTCCTCGGGGGCGAAGCCGCCTTCGGGGCCGACCAGCACCGCCAGCGGACCGTCCGGGACATCCGCCAGCACTTGGGCGATGGGGGCGCCAGAGCCGCTTTCGTCCAGGAACAGCAGAATGCGTGACGGGTCCCAGCCGGCCAGCACCTTGTCCAGCGGGGCCGGTTCCATCAGCACCGGTACGGTCAGGCGTTCGCATTGCTCGGCGGCTTCGCGCATATGGGCGCTCAGGCGTTCGGTATTGACCCGGCTGGTCACCGTGCGCCGGGTGAACACCGGCCACAGCGCGCTGGCGCCCAGTTCGGCGGCCTTTTCCGCCACCAGATCGATGCAGTCTTTCTTGATGGGCGCCGCCACCAGCCACAGATCAGGCTCGGGCGCCTGAGGCCGGGTCTGGGCGTCGATGGCCAGGGTCACGGCGTTCTTGGCCACATGGGCCAAGGTGCCCGACCATTCGCCGTCACGGCCATTGAACACCAGCACCGCCTCGCCGGTCTTGGCGCGCATGACGTTGGCAAGGTAATGGGCGTGCTCCTTGCACAGGGCAAGCTGAGCGCCGGCGTCAAGATCGGCGGTGATGAACAGGCGCAGGGTCATGGCGTCAACAAGGGCAAGGCGTTTTTCCACAGGCTGGCGGCCCACAGGATCAGCAGGCCGGAAATCACCCACAGTTTCACCGTGCGGCGGCTTCGATACAAGACGCTGTCGGAGGGGTTGGCCGGGTCGTACCACACCCGGACGGCGCTGCCCACCGGGTGGCGCTGGATTAGGGCCTTGGCCTGACGGGGCAGCAGGAACGATTCGCTGCCGAAATTAACGATGAAGCCCTCGAAAATTTCGTCATCCACTTGGTATTCATAGGTGATGGCGGGGCGTGCCATCTCCGCATCGGTGCCGTCGAACGCCACCCGGCTGGTCAGCACCCAGCCCTGAACCGAGCGCCAACGATGGCTCTCCGCCGACCGCCGCCCCTCCGCCATGGCATTCCACAGCCCCAACCCGGCCAGCACGGTGACCGTGCAGGCGCCCAGCACGGCCATTACCGCCTCGTCGGCCAGCAGATAATCAGCCATCCAGCCTTTCCACCCGCAGTGAAATCCCCTCCACCCCGACAACCCGCACGCGGGTGCCGGCGGGAAGGTCCTCCCCAACCACCTTCCAGGTGGAATCGCCCACTTTCATGCGCGCTTCACCGCCCACCAAGGGCGCGGTGAGGATGTGCTCGCCGCCGATCAGCGAGTCCGCGCGGCGGTTCAGGGCGGGTTCGTCGGCATTGGGGTGCTTGAGCCGGGCATAGAGCTTGCGGCCCAGCAATGCCGAGGCAACGGTCAGGGCGGCGAACACCAGCGCATCCACGCGCCAGTCCAAGGCGGGCGCCGCATAGGCCAGCGCGCCGGTCAGTATGGCGGCGATGCCCGGCCATAGCAGGAAGGTGCCGGGCACCAGCACTTCGGCGGCGATCAGGGCGATGCCCAGGATGAGCCAGTGCCAGAAGGTGATGTCTTCCACCGGCTTAGTTCCCCGCGGAAGGCACGCTGGTGCGCCTGGTTTCCTTGGTGGCGAAGGAATCCTTGGCGATTTCGGCGATGCCGGCCAAGGCGCCGATAACGCCCGAGGCCTCCAGCGGCATCAGCACCAGCTTTTGATTGGGCGCCGAGGCGATGTTCTGCAAGGCTTCCACGTAACGCTGGGCGATGAAGTAATTGACTGCCATGGCCTCGCCTTGGGCGATGGCGGTAGACACCACGGCCACGGCCTTGCCCTCGGCCTCGGCTTGGCGCTCGCGGGCTTCGGCGTCGCGGAAGGCGGCTTCGCGGCGGCCCTCGGCGGCCAGGATTTGCGCCTGCTTGGTGCCTTCCGCCTTCAGCACCTGGGCCTGCTTCATGCCTTCGGCTTCCAGGATGGCGGCGCGCTTGTCGCGCTCGGCCTTCATCTGACGGCCCATGGAATCCACCAGATCGCGGGGCGGGGCGATGTCCTTGATCTCGATGCGGGTGATCTTGACGCCCCAGGGCTGGGTCGCTTCGTCCACCACCGCCATCAATTGGGAATTGATGCGGTCGCGCTGGGACAGCAGTTCGTCCAGATCCATGCCGCCCATGACCGTGCGGATGTTGGTCATGGTCAGGTTCAGCGTCGCCAATTGCAGTTGGGCCACCTCGTAAGCCGCCCGCGCCGCGTCCAGCACTTGATAGAACACCACGCCGTCCACGGTGACCATGGCGTTGTCGCGGGTGATGATCTCCTGGCTGGGGACGTCCAGCACCTGCTCCATCATGTTCAGCTTGCGGCCGATGCGGTCGATCAGCGGAATGATCAGATGCAGGCCGGGCGACAGGGTGCGGATGTAGCGGCCAAAGCGCTCCACGGTGAATTCATAGCCCTGCGGCACCACTTTG
The DNA here is from genome assembly GCA_014380005.1 of Rhodospirillales bacterium. GTDB lineage: Bacteria > Pseudomonadota > Alphaproteobacteria > Rhodospirillales > Magnetospirillaceae > Magnetospirillum. The sequence continues at coordinate 4,451 of JACMKT010000183.1, read as the reverse complement.
ACGCCCAGGGCGACCAGCAGGACGCCCAGGAAGACCAGGACTAGGACAAAGACGCTGAAGGCGGGGATCATGGGGGCGCTCCGCTTGAAACTAAATGCGGCGGGAGGATACCCCAAGCATCCTCGCCTGTCGCGCGCGCTTCAAGCCCCCAGCGCTTTAAGCCCAGGGCGCTTCAAGCAATACGCCGTTCCCGTTCCGCCGGGCGGGGCCGGAAGGTTTGCGCCTGGGGCCAGCGCATGGGCACGATCCAGGCGCGGTGGCAATCGCCGCACCAGCCGACGCATCCCTGATGATCACTCAGCAAACGGCTATGCTGTGACCCGCAATGGGGGCAAGCGTTATGAGTGGATGACATGGTCGAACCCCAGCAAGAAATGGTACGGAGCGGAGTCTATGCCTGTCGCAGTGATCGGCGCTACTGTACTTAAGATTTAATTGCGATGAATCTTCACAGCAAATAACAGACTTACCCGCAACTGCACGACAATTTATTGTCATTTGTTGGCAAATTGTCTGCTTATCAGGCGGTTGCCGGATGCCGCCGGGACGGGCATAACCTGCGTCTGGCATTTGATCGGGGATTGGCATGGACAGCATCGGCATCGTGGGCGCGGGCGCTTGGGGCACGGCGCTGGCGACGACGGCCCGGCGGGCAGGGCGCGCGGTCACCTTGTGGGCGCGCGAGCCCGCTTTGGCCGACTCCATCAATACGGGCCGCCGCAACAGCCTGTATCTGCCCGATGTGGAACTGATCGAGGGCATCCGCGCCACCACCTCCCTGGACGAGGTGGCGCAATCGGCGGCGGTGTTGCTGGTGACGCCGGCTCAGCATGTGCGCGCCGCCTGCCGTGCTTTGGCCCCGGTGTGGCGCAAGGGCGTACCGGCGGTGATCTGCGCCAAGGGCATCGAACAATCCACCGGCATGATGATGACCGAGGTGGTGGAGGCCGAATTGCCCCATGCCCCCATCGCCGTTCTCTCCGGCCCCACCTTCGCCATGGAAGTGGCGCGCGGTCTGCCCACAGCGGTGACCCTGGCCTGCGCCGATGCCGCTTTGGGTCAGGAATTGGTGGAGGCCATGGGCACCGCCTCGTTCCGCCCCTATCTGGCCGACGATCTGGTGGGCGCGGAAATCGGCGGCGCGGTCAAGAACGTGCTGGCCATCGCCTGCGGCATCGTCGAAGGCCGTGGCCTGGGCGACAATGCCCGTGCCGCTCTGATCACCCGCGGCTTGGCCGAACTGACCCGTCTGGCGGTGGCGAAGGGAGGGCGGCCCGAGACGCTGATGGGGCTGTCGGGCCTGGGCGATCTGATCCTGACCGCGTCCTCCACTCAGTCGCGCAATTACTCCCTGGGTCTGGCCCTGGGTCAGGGCCGCAAGCTGGCCGACATCCTGGCCGAACGCCGCGCCGTCACCGAAGGCGTGTGGACCGCCGGCGCCGTCATCGCCATGGCCGAGGGCCTGGGCGTGGACATGCCCATCTCGGCGGCGGTGGATTCCATCATCAACAAGGGCGCCGGATTGGACGAAGCCATCCGGGCGCTGCTGAACCGGCCGTTCCGGGCGGAAGGGGTTTAAAAGGGGTTAGTTCACCACAGAGACACAGAGACACAGAGACACAGAGAAGGCACAGAGGAAAAAGGGTCTTTCTTCTCTGTGTTTTCCTCTGTGCCTCTGTGTCTCTGTGGTTAACTAACTGCTCATCCAAAACGAGGTGTCTTGATGTTCGTCGTTCACTGCCAGGACAAGCCCGGCGCCCTGCAGATCCGCCTGGATAACCGCGCCGCCCATCTGGAATTCCTCAAGGCCAACATGGACAAGGTGGTCATGGCCGGTCCGGTGCAGACCGATGACCGTACCGGCATGGTGGGTTCCGTGCTGGTGATGGACTTCGCCGAGCGGGCCGAACTGGACGCCTTCCTCGCCAACGACCCCTATGCCAAGGCCGGCTTGTTCGCCGCCGTCACCGTGCTGCCCTATAAGAAGGTGCTGCCGTGAGCCACTGGCTGGTCAAGTCCGAACCGGGCGCGTGGTCGTGGGACGATCAAATGCGTGATCAGGTGACGGCGTGGACCGGCGTGCGCAACTATCAGGCCCGCAATTTCCTGGCGGCCATGAAGCTGGGCGATACCTGCTTTTTCTACCACTCGGTGGAGCAGAAGCGCATCGTCGGCGTGGTCGAGGTGGTGCGCGAAGCCTATCCCGACCCCACCGCCGAGGATAGCCGCTGGGTCTGCGTGGACGTCAAAGCCGTGCACCCGGTGCCCAATCCGGTGAGTTTGGCCCAGATCAAGGACGAGCCCCGGCTGGCCGAAATCTCCCTGATCCGCCAATCCCGCCTGTCGGTCATGCCCATCGCTGATGAGCATTGGCAGGTGCTGTGCGGCATGGCCGGGGTTTAAGGAAAAACCAGGCGCAACACGGATGGACACGGATATCCACGGATAAGAAATAATTATTCTTAATCCGTGTTTATCCGTGCGACGGCGCAGCCGTCATCCGTGTCCATCCGTGTTGCGCCTGGTTTTTTTGTTTTTCTTGAAGCAGTGCGGTTAAATGGATGGGCAAGTCCCCTCCAGCCGGACCGCCCCATGACCGAAATCATACTCTGCGACCTCGCCGACATCCCCAGCCCCGGCTGCAAGGGACCGTTCAGCGTGCTCCATGACGGCGTGGAGACTCTCGTGTTCGTCTACCGTAAGGGCTCCAAGGTGTGGGGCTGGCTGGATGATTGCCCCCATGTGCATGCGCCGCTGGAAATGGAGGCCGACCGGTTTCTCAATCTGACCGGCGAATACTTGCTGTGTTCCATGCACGGTGCCCATTTCGATCCCAAGACCGGGGCCTGCGTGCTGGGGCCGTGCAAGGGGCGTAGCCTTCGGGCCTATCCCGTAGCCATCCTTAATGGAAAGGTCATCGGCAGCGCCACACCCTAAGCATTATAAGTCTTTAGCAAGATTGCGTAGGCCTAGGCTTAGAATGTCAATTCGTTGCGCGCCGGGGGTTGAGTCAAAAGGCGAACTTGCCCATACTTCAAAGCTGCCATTCGGGGAAACGCATCTGCGCCCTGTCCAAGGGGACGTAGAACAACCAAAAAATTGGGAGACAACCTGAGATGACCGAACTTTTTCCTGTTCCCGCCGATTTCGCGAAATCGGCTCTGATCGACGAGAAGACCTACAAGGAATGGTATGACCGTTCGGTCAAGGATCCTGACGGCTTCTGGGGCGAGCACGGCAAGCGCGTCGATTGGATCAAGCCCTACACCAAGGTCAAGGATGTCTCCTACAAGGGCGATGTGAAGATCGAGTGGTACGGCGACGGCACCTTGAACGTGGCCGCCAACTGCCTGGACCGCCATCTGGCCAAGCGCGGCGACCAGACCGCCATCATCTGGGAAGGTGACGACCCGAACGAGTCCGAGCACATCACCTACCGCGATCTGCATGAGCGCGTGTGCCGCATGGCCAATGCCATGACCGATCTGGGCGTCAAGAAGGGTGACCGCGTCACCATCTACCTGCCCATGATCCCGGAAGCCGCCGTGGCCATGCTGGCCTGCGCCCGTATCGGCGCCATCCACTCCATCGTGTTCGGCGGTTTCTCGCCCGACGCCCTGGCCGGCCGCATCCAGGATTGCGACTCGGTCCTGCTGATCACCGCCGACGAAGGTCTGCGCGGTGGCCGCAAGGTGCCGCTGAAGGTCAACGCCGACAAGGCGCTGGAGACCTCGTGGTCGTGCAAGAACGTCATCGTGGTCAAGCGCACCGGCGGCGACATCCACATGGTGAGCGGCCGTGATCATTGGTATCACGAAGTCTGCGGCAAGGCCGCGGCCACCCACACCCCGGTGGAGATGAGCGCGGAAGATCCGCTGTTCATCCTGTACACCTCCGGCTCGACCGGTAAGCCCAAGGGTGTGCTGCACACCACCGGCGGCTATCTGGTTTACGCCTCCATGACCCATCAATACGTCTTCGATTACCAGGATGGCGACGTCTACTGGTGCACCGCCGACGTGGGTTGGGTCACCGGCCACTCCTATATCGTCTACGGCCCGCTGGCCAACGGCGCCGTCACCCTGATGTTCGAAGGCATCCCGACCTATCCGGACGCCTCGCGCTTCTGGCAGGTGGTGGACAAGCATCAGGTCAGCATCTTCTACACCGCGCCGACTGCCATCCGCTCGCTCATGCGCGAAGGCGAGGAACTGGTGAAGAAGACCAGCCGCAAGTCCCTGCGTCTGCTGGGTTCGGTGGGCGAGCCCATCAATCCGGAAGCGTGGCTGTGGTACAACCGCGTGGTCGGTGACGAGCGTTGCCCCATCGTCGATACGTGGTGGCAGACCGAGACCGGCGGCATCCTGATCACCCCGCTGCCCGGCGCCACCGCCACCAAGCCGGGTTCGGCCACCCTTCCGTTCTTCGGCGTCAAGCCGGTGATGGTGGAT
>JACMKT010000182.1 GCA_014380005.1 Rhodospirillales bacterium | reverse complement strand
TTCCCATTGACCCGCAAAAAACCTTGGCTATGATCGCCCAACCAAGACCCACGGTGCCCCAGTGGCGGAATTGGTAGACGCAGTCGACTCAAAATCGACCGCCGCAAGGCTTGCTGGTTCGAGTCCGGCCTGGGGCACCACTCTCTCCCTTCGAAAATCCGCCGCCACATCATCCCGCTCGGCACCAGAGCGGTGACGGATTGATTTGCGCGAGATTAACTCGCATTTCGCTTCCCTCTTCCTATCCCTTCCGACATAAAATAGTGCGGCAACCCCAATTCATGAGGGGGACCATGCCTGCACGATTGTTTGCCGCCGCCATGGCGGCTGGTCTGACACTGCAACCGGTGCAGTATTCCGCTGGATCGCGCCAGCAGGAGCTTCACGACATCATCGGATCGTTCCGCGATTCGGCGCGCGAGACTGTGCAGGCGCGCGGGCCGGCGGCCACCTCGCTTTATGACGACCGCAAGGTGGCCGAGGCGTTGACCCGCGCCCAAGCCTTCCACAAAACCGGGCAGGAGTCCCGCGCCTCGGCCCTGCTGGAAGACACCTATGTCTATGTGGAAGAGGCGCTGATCCGGCTGCGCGACAAGGAAAGCGTGGTCTATGACCGCACCTTCCGCACGCCTGCCGACGAATTCCGCTATCTGTCCGGGCTTTACGCCAGCTATGCCCAGCTTGTGGATCAGGCCGCCAAGGGCGCCCTGGCCACGGCTGACCGCAAGCTGGTGGATGAGGCCCGTGCCCAATACGCCCAGGCCCAGCAGCAATCCGGCAAGAATGCCTGGGGCGAGGCCAATAAAAGCATGGATGCCGCCGGCGGCATCCTTTTGCGCGTTCTGGAATCACTTGGAGTCATGGCAGCCCAATGACCACGCCCCTTTCTCCCTTCAGCCGCCGCGCCTTCCTGCTGACCGCTGGAACCGCCGTCGCCTTGCCGCTGCTGCCCGCCGTGACGGCGCAGGCCGCCGATCCCATCCGCACCTACAGCCTGAAGGCCGCCCCCGGCCCGGTGCGTCTGGCCCCCGAGCCGTTCCCCGAGACCATTCTGTGGACCTTCAACGGCACCTCGCCCGGCCCCGAAATCCGCGTGCGCCAGGGCGAGAAAGTCCGCATCGTGGTGGAGAACGCCCTGCCCGACGATACCTCGGTGCATTGGCATGGGCTGCGCATCCCCAATGCCATGGACGGCGTCGCCCATCTGACCCAGCCGCCCATCCCGCCGGGCGGGCGCTTCGTCTATGAATTCACCCCGCCCGACGCCGGCACCTTCTGGTATCACCCCCACGTCCATTCGGTGCTGCAAACCAATATGGGGTTGTACGGCCCGCTGATCGTCGAGGAAAAAGACCCCATCGCCGTGGACCGCGAGCTGACCTGGGTGCTGGGTGATTGGCGCCTGGGTCCCGATGGGTTGGTGCGCGACAATTTCGCCTCGCAGCGCGACTATTTGCGCGCCGGGCGCTTCGGCAACACCGTGACCCTGTCGGGTCAGGTGGCCGGCAGCCAGACCTTCCGCGCCGGCGAGCGGGTGCGCATCCGCCTGCTCAATGCCTGCGACGCCCGCGTCTTCGCCCTGCGCTTCCACGAGCATCACCCCAAGATCATCGCCCTGGACGGCCAGCCGGTGGAGCCGTTCACGCCCCCCGGCGGCCAAATCGTGTTGGGGCCGGCTCAGCGCGCCGACATCATCCTGGATCTGGACCGCAAGCCGGGCGAAAGCTTCCCCATCATCGACAGCTATTACCCGCAGGCGCCCTACGAGCTGGTGACGCTGAAATATTCCGACGAAAAGCCGCTGCGGTCGGCCCCGCCGAATACGCCCATCAAACTGCCGGCCAATCCGGTGCCCAAGCCCGATCTGTCCAACCCCGTCCATTTAGAGGCGGTGCTGGAAGGCGGCGACATGGGCAGCCTGGAAAAGGCCATGGTCCACGGCATCCAGAAGACCAAGGTGGAGATGATGGCGGCGGGCAAGATGTGGGCCATCAACGGTGTGGCATCGTTCCACAACCACATGGACCCCATGTTTACCGTCCCGCGCGGGCGCACGGCGGTGCTGACCTTCCGCAACCGCACGGTCTGGCCCCACCCCATGCACATCCACGGCCACAGCTTCATGGTGCTGGAGCATGACGGTAATTCCATTCAAAAGGGATGCACGGTGGATACTGTGCTGCTGGGCGGCGGTGAGACCGCCAAGGTGGCCTTCGTCGCCGACAATCCAGGCGACTGGATGCTGCATTGCCACATTTTGGGTCACGCCGATTCCGGCATGATGACCGTCATCCGGGTAGCGTAAGGAGAATGGGGGAAGCGGGCGCTTCCCCCATCTCAAACTTTAACGCGGACCGCACAACCGCGCGCGGCGGTTTTCTTCCTCAAGCTCGTCGGCGCATTCGCGGCAATGACGGGCTTGCGGATTGGCTTTGACGCGATCCGCTTCGATAGTGCAACCGCAGGCCTTGCAGATGCCCGACGAGGACGGTCCGTCCAAGCGGGTCAGCACAGCCTTGAGCGCGACGGCGGTAAACGCCTCGACCCGTTCGGCGGCGCAATCAATGTCGTCCATGGGGTCCCCTCCCGAATACAACATTTTGTGCGCGAAAATAATGAACGTCTGCAACCTGCGTGTAAAATGAAAAATTCATTAAGAGCGTCATGAGCTAGCCCCTTCGCGCACTTCCACACGGCAAGCTGAAATGGGACAACAGGGCATCGAAGGAGGACCCAAATGCGCCTGCAACTTGCCACTTGGCCCCAAGTGGATGCGTACCTCGCCCATTGCAAGTCGGCCATTTTGCCCATCGGCTCGACCGAACAGCATGGCCCCACCGGCCTGATCGGCACCGACGCCCTGTGCGCCGAGGCCATCGCGCACCGCGTGGGCGACATGCTGGGGGTTATGGTGGCGCCGACCATCGCCGTGGGCATGGCCCAGCACCACATGGAGTTCCCCGGCTCCATGACCTTGCGGCCTTCCACCCTGATGGCGGTGGTGCGCGACTGCCTGCTGTCCCTGGTGCGCCACGGCTTCCGCCGCGTCCTGCTGGTCAACGGCCATGGCGGCAACGCGGCCACCGTGCACGCCGCCTTCGCCGAAACCCAGATGGAACTGGACGCCCTGAGCCCCCGGCCCGAACTGCATACCCGCCTGATCAACTGGTGGGAAATGCCCGAAATCGACCGCCTGTCCGCCGAATTGTACGGCAATTCCGTGGGCGCCCACGCCACCCCGCCGGAACTGGCGCTGACCTGGGCGCTGCACCCGGAAACCGCCGACAACCGCGTGCTGGAGCCCCGCTTAGCCCCGCGAGGCTCGTTCCATGGCGCCGCCGATTTCCGCGCCCGCTTCCCCGACGGCCGCATCGGCTCGGACCCGTCTTTGGCGACGCCCGCCCATGGTGAACGCATGCTGGAAACAGCGGCGGCGGAGATTGCACGGGTGGCGGAGGGGTTCTTCGCGGTGGAGTAAGACACGGACTTCCAGAAGCGCCGGTGCAACCGATGCAGTTTCATTACCACCAAGGGCACCAAGGGCACGGAGCTATCTGCTGTGTGGCAGGCTGGGCGCATTCCGCTCCGCCTTCTTGGTGTTCTTGGTGTCCTTGGTGGTGAAACTATTGTTCTGCATACAAATTGCGTTACAGCACCGTCAGCATGCTCGCCACCAGCGGGTGGCGGACGATGTCGGCTTCATGCAAATCCACCACCGCCACTTCCTCCAGCGCCCGCAGCCGCGCGGCGATATCGGCCAAGCCGGAGATGCCGGGCAGCAGATCGGTCTGGTCGGGATCGCCGGTCAGCACCATGGTGGAGTGCCAGCCCAGCCGGGTCAGCAGCATCTTGATCTGGCCGTAGGTGCAGTTCTGCGCCTCGTCGATGACCACGAAGGCGTTGTTCAGGGTGCGCCCGCGCATATAGGCGATGGGGGCGATTTCGATGGTGCCGTCGGCCAGACTGGCGCGCAGGCGCTTGCCGCCCATGCGGTCGGCCAGGGCGTCGTAGAGCGGGCGCAGATAGGGCGCCAGCTTCTCCTGCATGTCGCCGGGCAGGAAGCCCAGGGATTCGCCGGCCTCCACCGCCGGGCGCGACAGGACGATGCGGCCCACCTTGCCTTCCTCGAAGGCCTCCACCGCCGACGAGATGGCGAGATAGGTCTTGCCGGTGCCCGCCGGACCCAGGGCCACGGTCATGCTGTGCTCGGCAATGGCCTCCAGCAACTGGCGTTGGCCCTCGCTTTGCGGGCGGACCTTGCGCACATAGCTTTGATCACGCGGCGTATCGTCCTCGCCCAGGGGGTGCCAATCGGCATCGCTGGGATACAGGGTGACCACGGAATTTGATTTCTGCTGGGCATTGTGACGCGCGATTCGCTTGGCCATGGGCTGATCTCCCTCAGAGGTGGGGAAACAAAAAAGGCCTTCCCAAGGGGAAGGCCGAAGCGAGGATTTGCCGGGACAGGAACGCCGCCGCCGCGAGGACGATATCGTCTGCGGCAGGCTGTGCGTTACAAAGGGGCGTCGCTGCAGGGGACAAGTCTTCACCGTCCTTATAGTCGCCAACTAGTCAAAACGCTACCAGATGCTGAGTCAGCGTGTCATCAACAATCGATCTCCGCCGGTTGCTTTAATCAAACGGAAACACTCTCTATTTGAATCGGTTTCTCGCTGTGTCACGTGGGTAGCTGGCGACTGTCCCACTTCATCCGCCATGCCCGCGAGTAAGTCGGCCTCGGCCCTTGCTGGCTCCGGTCCTGACCGCCATCGAAACCGTCGAAAAGCACCGCCAGCGCATCCTGCGGCGCTGGACGTCAACCCACAGCAACGCCCCCGGAAATCCGCGACAAGCCTTTTCTTTATGCGCAGGCCCGCTGGGCGGCCATCACCGGCTGCGGCATCCCCCGCCACACATGCAGCACGGTGCCGGGGCCGTCGGGGCGGTTGGACAAGGTGGTGTCGCCGTCCAATTGGCCGGCCAGCGAGCGCATGATGGTGGTGCCGATGCCGGTGCCTTTGGGCTGGGCGGGCAGGCCGGTGCCGTCATCGCTGACCGACAGCACGAAGCTGTCGCCGCCATCGCCGGTGAACGCCACCCGGATAATGCCGGTGCGGTCCTGGGGGAAGGCGTGCTTCAGGGCGTTGGACACCGCTTCGTTGACCAGCAGGCCCAGGGGCACCGCATGGTCCATGGCAAGGCGGCTGCCATCGGCGGTCACCTCGATGGCGATGCCGCGTTCGGTGGCGCCGTGGCCCTCGGCCAGATTGCGGCACAATTCGGTGAGATAGGCCGAGATGTCCACCCGCGACGCCTCTTGCCGCTCGTACAGCATGGTGTGGACCAGGGCCATGGACGACACCCGGTCGGCCACCAATTGCAGCCGTTCGGCCAGGGCGCCTTGGCCGGCACGGATCTGTTCGATCATCAGCATGGAGCTGACGATCTGCATGTTGTTCTTCACCCGGTGATGGATTTCGTTGAACAGGGTGACGTTGTCGTCCAGCGCCCGTTGCAACCCCGCCGCCAGGGTGCGCTCGCGCAGCACGCCGCGCCAAGTCAGCCACAGCGCGGCTTGCACCACGGACAGCAGCGCCAGCATCAGGGCGGCGTTGTTCATCTGGTGGCGCTGCCAATCGGTGATCAATGGCCGCCAGGGCAAACCGGCATTCACCACCAGGGGCAGGCCGGCGACCTTGCGGTATGAAAACACCCGTTCCACTCCATCCATGTCGCCGACGCGCATATAGGTGCCGGTGGGCGCCTGGGGCAAACGCTCGGTGAACAGCGGCAGGTGGGCGTAATTGCGGGTTACGTATTGCGGATCGATCCGTTGGCGCACCACCAGCCAGCCCTGGTCGTTGAACACCGCGCAGACGGCGCCCGGTTCCAGTCCCAAGCTATCGTAGAAGGCAGAGAAGAATTTTACGTCCAGGGTGGCGGCGATGATACCCACCGCCTTGCCGGCGCGGATCAGCGGAATGCTGACGGTGAAGGCATAACGGGGCTGGGGCTCACGCGACAGGATCAGTGGCCCGACCACGGTGTCCTTGCGGCTTTCCACCATATGGGCGCGGAAATATGCGCGGTCGGCCACGTTGATGGCGGTGCGGTTGGGATCGCCGGTCAGCATCACCACCTTGCCATCGGCATTGGCAATGAATAGCGAGCTGACCTGCGGCAATTCGGTGGCGATGTCTTCGGCGGTGCGGCGGACCTTGTCACTGCCCAGGCTGGTCACCGGCAGGTCGGCGAAGCGGTCGTCCAGCCGGCGCAGCGCCTGTTCGGGCGCGCTCACATAACGCTGGGTGTGCTCCTCCAGCAGGCGGGCCACCTGCTGGGACAACCGTTCCGCACCTTTGACGGCATTGGTGTAATCGGCCCAAGCCGACAGGGTAAACGCCCCCACGGCGATCAGTGATGCCAAAATGCTCGCCAACAGCAGGGCCGACGTGGCTGGGGCAGGTGAGGTGAGCGCGCGCATGAACCATCCGTTCGGGAACCTACCCGAGTGGATGGTTTAGCAGGTGAGGGTTGTGCTTCCCATCCGGCGGACGGCCTAGACGAAAAGGCATAAGTTAGCGCACACGCATCAACCTGGAGTCAGCCACACCCCTGAACCTCGATGGTGACGTGGCTGAGTTCGTGCACCTTTCCCAGCAGAGCCCGGTAATGTGCGGGCGGGCGGGGATTGTCGGTCACCACGGCGACGATGGCCGCCCAATGGCCCGGCCCGATTTGCCACAGATGCAGATCGGCCACGCGGTTGTCCGCTTCGGCCTCGATGGCGTCGCGCACTTCCGCTTCCAGGGCGCGATCATCGCTTTTGTCCAGCAGGACGCCGCCCGATTGGCCGATCAGAGACCATGCCCATTTGGCGATGACTGCCGCACCCACGAGCCCCATGAGCGGGTCCAGCCACCACCAGCCCAGATATTTGCCGAACAGCAGGGCGGCGATGGCCAGCACCGAGGTGAAGGCGTCGGCCAGCACATGCACATAGGCCGCCCGCAGGTTGTGGTCGTGATGGTGGTGGCCGTGATCATGGCCGTGATCATGGCTGTGGCCGCCGCCCAGGATGAATGCCGACACCACATTGACCGCAAGGCCCAGGGCGGCCACCCACAGGGCCTCGTCGAAGCCGATGGCCTGGACCGACAGCAGGCGGTTGCCCGATTCCCACACCATCAGCAGCGCGACCATGCCCAGGATGATGGCGCTGGCGAACGCCGCCAGGGCGCCGACCTTGCCGGTGCCGAAGGTGTAGCGCCGGTCGTCGGCATGTTTGCGCGCGTGCCAATAGGCAAAGGCGGCGATGCCCAGAGCGCCGGCATGGGTGGACATGTGGAAGCCGTCCGCCAGCAGGGCCATGGAATTGGTCGCCATGCCGACAATGATTTCCGCCACCATCATGACGATGGTCAGCGCGGCGACCGCCTTGGTGCGCCGCTCGGCTCCGGCCTCGCCGCCGGTCTGGAAGCGGTGGGAGTGGGTCCAGGCGGAAATGTCGTCCGTATGCATTTCAGGCTCCTGCCGCATGACGCGTGATAATTCTCCCTGAAGCGGGGAAGCGCAAATGATGTTTGTCGGCTATGCTGGGGCGCAGCCATGCTGGCCAGAGGAAAGGGACACCCATGCTGACACTCGACGACCTTGCCGATGTGGGACGCCTTGTGGCCATCGACGCCGAAACCACGGGCTTTCGCATTCCCACCGCCGCCGAGATCAAGAAGATGCCCAAGGGGCTGAAACTGGCCGGCATCGTCATCGAGATCGGCTGCGTGGAATTGCTGCGCGACGGCGATGGCTGGAAAACCGGCGCCACCTGGGAAAAGCGGTTCCAGCCGGGCGGTCCCATCGCCAAGGCCTCCATGGCGGTGCACGGCATTCACCCCGCCCAGTTGAAGGACGCCCCGCTGTTCCGCGACGTGCTGATTGAGTTCGAGGAGTTCATCGGTCAGGACGTTCTGCTGGCCCACAGCGCCACCAACGAAATCGACTTCCTGAATTTCGAATATGCCCGAGCCGGCCGTTGCGGCTTTGACGAGACCATCTTTTCGCCCACCGACTTCGTCTGTACCCAGATGCTGTCGCGCCAGTTCTTCCCCGGCGTGCCGGGATCGCTGGATGTGCTGTGCGACCGCCTGTGGATCGACCGCTCAGATCGCTTCCAGCACCATGGCGCTTTGCTGGACGCAGTGCTGACCGCCGAGGCCTTCCTGAAGATGCAGGGCGGCTTCGTTCAGGACGACACGCGGTCTATTAGTTTTTGACGTCGGGGTCCAGGGTATCGGCGACGGCGTCTTTCTTGCGCTGGGGCAGCAGGCTCATGACCAGGATGAAGGCGGACATGAGCAGGCACACGGCGTTGGTCACGATCAACGGCCACTGCCCCAGCAGCACGCCATAGGCCAGCCACAGCCCGAAACCGGTGACCGTCAGCGCGTACATGGCCGAGGAAATGTCGGCGGTGTGGCGCAATTTGATGATCTTCCAGGCCTGCGGTGCGAAGCTGGCGGTGGAAGCCAAGGCGGCAAGGGTGCCGATCACGGTGGTGATGTCCATTGCGCAGTGAACAGCCGCCGGGCCGCGAGGTTCCGTCATGCCTCAATTAAGGGCATGGTTGCGGGCGCGGTCAAAATGTGGGCAATCTCCCGTCCTGTCGCATCAGACAAGGGGGCAAGAGTGGCCGATCAATCCTGGCGGTATTTCGTCACCTATAGCGGCGTCAAACTGCCGCTACGGCTGGTCAATGAATTGGCCGCCTCTGACCTGACCCACCGCAACACCTTCTTCCGCGCCCAATTCGACGCCCAGGACCGCTTGGTCGCCTGCGACAAGATGGTCTATGGCGACGTGCAGATGTCCCACCGCTACGAATACGGCGCCACCGGCCTGGTCGCCCGTGCCGAGATCACCATGGGTGACGAAGTGACGGTGATGGAATTCGACGAAGCGGGGCAGGTCATCCGCTAATTGCACGTGCGGGGGTCGGAGGTGTAGGCCTCCACGCCCTGGGCCCGCAGCCGCACCAGATAGCACGGATAGGCCTTGGTCCAGGCCAAGGCGCGCTGGTCGGCCAGGATGCCGGGAACATTGGTGACGTCAGCCTCGGCCACGTCCATGCGGGTCACCTCCAGCCCGGCCATGAAACTGCGCACCAGCAGCATGTCGGTGACGAAGGTGGCGGCAAAGCGCTCCGTGCAGGTGCCATGACGGCAGCCGTCCAGCTGTCGCAAGATGGCCGCATCATCCTTGTCGGCCAGCAAGGCGATGGCGGAATCCAGGGCGGCGCGGTCGAACCCGGCTGAGTCTACCTGTCCGGCAATGGCATGCCGTTGCGACAGAGAGGCCAGGATGGGGTGCACGCCGTGAACCACCGGCGTGCTGATGGCGGTGACGGCAAAGCCGGTGCCCAGGGCGGCCTTGGCTGCGGACATTTCGCCGGACAGGATTTGGGCCGATTGCTCGACGGCGCGGGCGCCCACCGGATTGGTGGTGCAGCTTGGGTTGCCGCTGGCTTTGATTTGGGCGCAGAACAGCTTGCGCCACGCCTTCTGCCCCAGGGCGGTGCCCCAGCCGGTCTGGGCGCTGGCCAATTGCAGGCTGCCGCCGCCCACATCCAGAATGAACGGCGTGGTCAGGCGGTCGCCCAATTGCTGTTTGGCGGCCAGATAGCCATAGCTGCCTTCCACCCCTTGGGGGATCACGAACACGTATGCGCCGGTGCGCCGGTGCAACTCGCCCAGGGTGTCGGCCACCTTGTCCGGCCCGCCCTTTTCCGCCGCCAGCCGCCATGCGGAATAGCCGCCGGCCAAGGCGGTGCAGTCACGGCGGGGGGCAAGCTCGCGCAGGGCGGTGGCGGTGGCGTCCACGGTGTCGTCGATGACGTTGTCGGCCCACACGTCGGACAGGTAATCCACGCTGACCCGGCCATGGACGTCGCCGCTGGTGGCGCCCACGCGGATGCCGGACGAGCCGATGTCAAAGCCCACGCGGCAGCCTTGCGCCGGCGCCTCGGCACAGCCGGCAAGGGCCAGCACCACGGCCAGGAATAGCGGTGTCGTGCGCATGGGCGGTCTAATGCAGATTCAGCAGATTGGGGGCAAGCCAGCCCACCAGCGCCAGAACCACCCCCAGGCAGCCCAAGCCGGCGGCGCCGAAGGCCAAGGCGAGAACCCCGCTGACCACCGAAGCCGAGGCCACCACGATGGCGATCTGCAACGCGGCGGCGGCATATTCAAACACGTGATAGGCCACCAGCGCCTGATCGCGGCGCTCCTCGGCCAGCTTGGCCCGCGCCGCCAATTCCTTGCGCCCCTCGCCGGTCTCGGGTTCGCTGTCATAGCGCTGCGCCGCCGCCCGCCAATCGGTCGCCCGCTTTTGCAGCAGCGCCTGCCGGTCCTCGGGCAAATTCACCGGTGCCAACGCCTCAAGACTGTCGGCGGCGGTGCGCATATTGGTCATGCGGATGGATTTGGCCTGGAAGAACGCCCACAGATTGGCGGCTTCGATATTGGCCGCCTGATAAACGTTCTGCGACCCCTTCACCCCGGTCTCCACCAGGGCCAGCAGGCAGGCCAGCACGCTGATCATGATGGCGATTCGCTTGCTTCTGCCATTGCCGCCGCCATGGCCGTGATGGGCCGTGTGGTGGATTTGTTCGTGGGTCTCATGCGCTTCCAATGGCCGGGTCCTTCGCATTCAGGTTCGGATAAATACGCGTTCATGTGGCGGTTGCCCCATCATGGGCGGGGGCGCTAGCGGGAAATCATCCGCAACTAACCATTTTGCTCGCCCCACCGGCATGGCGGCTCTTGCCCTGGCGTTCCAGGACCGATGCGGCCATTTCGTCCAATTTACGGTACATCTGCACATTGGGCCATTGGGCAGCTAGGAACTCCGCTTGCCGTCCCGCATCCTCTATGCGGCCTTGGTAATAAAAAGCAAAAAACAATCCCCGCTGTGCTTCCTCAAGGGGGACGTTCTCATGGAGGCATTGGGCGGCACGAAACAAATTCTCGGCTCTTGGTGCATAATCGGGCGATGAATTGACCCACATGTTGGCGAGTCCCAGAATAGCCCGTTCATGTTGGGGGTTCTCGTTCAGAATGGCGGCGTAGTCCTGCTCCGCCCCCTTGAACGCGCCGGGAAGGTCGAGATTGTGCCCCATGGTTTGGAGGTTCGCCCGCCGCAGCAAATTATCCATATCTGCCGGTTGTGCGGCCAAAGCGGCATCCAGCGACGCCTTCGTCCGTTCGTACTTGGCGATAACCTCCCGCTTTTGTGTATCTGTCTTGATGTCGGGCGGGTAGGAGCCGATGACTCGATCAAGGGCTGCGATGGCCTTATCGATACTTGCCCACTCTGCGGCTCTGGAAAGGGAGGACCCCAGGAGAAGCAGCATGGCCGCAAATATAATAACCCGCATGGGATATGCCTCCACAACCATAAAATCGGCAGTTGCGTTATGGTTGCAACCAGGAGGTTGCGTGTCAAACTAAACTTGGTGACTGGGCGAAGGGCTGCCAGCGGCGCTCAGGTGATCCGCGCATTCACGGGTTAATGAGGGGGAATTGCTTGGCGTAAGGCTCTCGACCAGACGCTGGACATGTTGCCTCTCGAATGAAAGGCGGGCGAGGCCACAGCAACGCCCTTCAATGGCATCTTCCAGGCCGCTCGCGCCAGAGCGCGTGGCTATCGCAACGTCAACACCTTCATCACCATGATCTACCTGATCGCGGCACCGCTCGGTGAGATGCTTAAATCCACCTTCCGTGGCCCGCGCAGCGGGCATCCGTGGGTCAGCCCCCCTGCGCCGCCGCAATGAACGCGCGGATTTTCCCCACATCCTTCACCCCCGGCGCGCTTTCCACGCCCGAGGACACGTCCACCGCCTTGGCGCCGGTGGCCTTGATGGCCTCGGCCACGTTGACGGGGGTCAGGCCGCCGGCCAGCATCCACGGCACCGGGCATTTGAAGCCCTTGAGGATGGACCAGTCGAACGACACCGCGTTGCCGCCGGGCAAATCGGAGCCCTTAGGCGGCTTGGCGTCGAACAATAGCTGGTCCACCACGTCGTAGAACGGGATGGCGGCTTGCAGATCGATGGCTTCGGCCACGGGGATGACCTTCATCACCGGCACGCAATATTCGTCGCGGATTTGGGTCAAGCGCTCGGGCGTCTCGGCTCCGTGGAATTGCAGCAAATCCAGGCGCACATGGGTCAGCACGTCGTTCAGCAGGGAATCGTCGGGATCGACGAACAGCCCGACCTTCTGGACGCCCTCGATGAACTGAGTCAACTCAGCGGCCCGCTCGGCGGTCAAGGCGCGCGGCGATTTGGCGAAGAAGACGAAGCCCAGATACTCGGCGCCAGCCTCGATGGCGGCATCGATGGACTCTTCGTCGGTCAGGCCGCAAATTTTGACGTCAGTCATGCCGAAACCCTTATGCCAGTTCGTCGGCGATACGCTTGGCGGCGTCGGCCGGCACGGCGGCGCCGGTAATGGGGCGGCCGATGACCAGAATGTCGGCGCCGCGTTGCATGGCTTCCTTGGGGGTCATGAAGCGCTTCTGGTCGCCCGCTTCGGCCCAGGCCGGGCGGATGCCGGGAACCACCAGGGTCATGTTCGAGCCCACCACATTGCGCACGGTCTCGACCTCATGGGGCGAACACACCAGACCGTCCACGCCGGCGGCCTGGGCCAGCACGGCCAAGCGCTTGACTTGTTCCAGCACGCTGCCGCCGAAACCGATGGAATCCATGGCGTCCTGATCCAGCGAGGTCAGCACGGTCACCGCCAGCACCTTGGTGGCCGGGCGGTTGGCCTTGACGGCCTCGTCACGCGCCGCATCCACCGCCGCCTTCATCATGGCGAAACCGCCCGAGGCATGGATGGTGGTCAGACGCGGCGCCAACCGGGCGATGCCCTTCATGGCCCCGGCCACGGTATTGGGAATGTCGTGCAGCTTGAGGTCCAGGAACACCGGCTGCCCCAGATCGGACACCGCCTCGATGCCCTTGGGGCCGCAGGCGGTGAAGAATTCCAGGCCCAGCTTCACGCCGGCAACCAAGCCCTTGAAGCTGGTGGCGAGTGCAGCGGCCTGAGCCACATCGGTGGTATCAAGGGCGACGTAAACGGGAGAAGTCATGAAGGCTCCTGGATCGATGTCGATCAGTGAGACTGGCCGGAGTGCGTTATAGCTCAAGCGCTTCGTCAACGCGACAGCGAGAGCGGGAGGGCGTTTCAGCCCTCGATGACGACCGGCAATTTGGCCGGTTCGGCCTGGGCATCAGCTTGGGCTTGAGCCGCCGCCAACTGGCGCTCCAACGACTCGGCGCGGCGGCGCTGCTGGCGGGCATTGGTGCGGGCGCGGTGGCCGGACAGCCACGTGACCACGGCGCCGATGACCATGCCCAGCACCAAAGCGCCCAGCACGGCCAGATAGACCGGCAAATCCAGCACCCAGGGCAGCGGCCATAATTCCAGGCGGACGTCGTGGCGGTTGGCCACGGCGAACACCACGGCCAGCACGATCAGCGGAAAAGCGAGCAGCCAGCCGAGGATGCGCACCGGCTTACTCGTCCTCGCCGGTGGCGTCGCCGTCGGTATTGAGACGCTCACGCAACTGCTTCCCGGTCTTGAAGAACGGGATCACCTTGCCCTGAACCGCCACCTGCTCGCCGGTGCGGGGGTTGCGGCCCTGGCGGGCATCGCGCTTCTTCACCGAAAAGGCGCCGAAACCGCGCAGCTCGACCCGGTCGCCCTGGGCCAGCGCCGAGGCGATCTCGTCGAAAATGGTGGTGACGATGCGTTCGACGTCGCGCTGGTAGAGGTGGGGATTCCTCTCGGCCAGACGAGCGATCAGCTCCGACTTGGTCATATCGTGGTGCTACTCGTTAAATTCGGTGACGGTCGCCAGCCTGCCCAACAGCCGCCCCTGAGTCAAGCCAAGCTGTTGTCGGCGAAGGGTTTTTTCCGGCCTATGCGGAAGGATCGGACTTGACGCGGCGCGTCTGGCCGCGTGCGCACTGGCCAAGGAAGAGTTTCACCACAAAGACACAAAGGACACGAAGAAGAGTTTTCCAAGAGGCATTCCGCAAACCACCTGGCAGCCCTCTTCGTGTCCTTTGTGTCTTTGTGGTGAATCACTGCGCCAAAGGAAAAGGTTCATCGCGGAATTCCGGGAAGGCAATCCGGCAAGTGTCATTTCGAACGAAGCGAAGCTGAGGAGAAATCTCGTTTCAGCGGAAAAACCGTCAGCGCGGAAGCGAGATTTCTCCTCGCCTGCGGCTCGTTCGAAATGACACTTTGTTC
>JACMKT010000181.1 GCA_014380005.1 Rhodospirillales bacterium | reverse complement strand
GTGACGCTGGCGGTTTTGGCCGCGCTGGTTCACTAAGCCCAGCCCTTGTGGCCGCCCGCCACTGGGACTACCATTTGACCTATGACTCAGCCCACCCGCCCGAAGAAGAAATCCGTCCCCATCCCCTCCAAGCAGGAGGTGCTGGACTTCATCCGCTCGCAGCCCGGCCGCGTCGGCAAGCGTGAACTGGCCAAGGCCTTCAATCTGAAGGGCACGGACAAGATCACCCTGAAGGCCATCCTCAAGGAACTGGAGGGTTCTGGCGCCGTCCAGCGCGGCGCCCATCGCCGCTTCGCCCGCCCCGGTTCGCTGCCCGAGGTGGCGGTGGTCGAGGTCACCGGCACCGATGCCGATGGCGAATTGTTCGCCCGGCCGCTGGTGTGGGAAGAAGAAGGCCGCCCGCCGCGCATCTTCCTGGCGCCATGGCAGCGCGGCGAGATCGTGGCCGGCGTGGGCGACCGCGTGCTGTGCAAGCTGCGCCGCCTGCGCGACGACGCCTATGAGGCGCGGCCCATCCGCATTGTCGGCGACACCAAGGCCCGCGTGCTGGGCGTGTTCGAGCCCAATGCCGACGGCACCGCCCGCGTGCGCCCGACCTCGCGCAAGGAAAAAGCCGATTACATGGTGCCCAAGGGCGAGACCGGCGGCGCCGAAGAGGGCGAGTTGGTCCTGTGCGACCTGCTGCCGGGCCGCATCTACGGCATGCGGCAATTGGCGGTGAAGGAACGGCTGGGCCGCATGGGCGCGCCCAAATCGGTGTCCCTGGTGGCCATCTACGCCAACGACATTCCCTTCGTCTTCCCCGACGAAACCGTGGCTCAGGCCGAAGCCGCCGGCGCCGCCACCATGGACCACCGGCTGGATTTGCGTAAAACCCCGCTGGTCACCATCGACGGCGAGGATGCCCGCGATTTCGACGACGCCGTGTTCGCCGAACCCGATCCTGACGAGAATAATCCGGGCGGCTGGCATTGCATCGTCGCCATCGCCGACGTGTCGTGGTACGTGCGCCCCGGCGACGCCCTGGACCGTGAGGGCTATAACCGTGGCAACTCGGTCTATTTCCCCGACCGGGTGGTGCCCATGCTGCCCGAGCAATTGTCCAACGGCTGGTGCAGCCTGCGCCCCAACGAGGATCGCGGCTGTCTGGCCGTGCATTTCTGGCTGGATAAGGACGGCAACAAGAAGCGCCACAAATTCGTCCGCGCCATGATGCGGTCCGCCGCCCGGCTGACCTATACCCAGGTGCAGGAGGCCAAGGATGGACGGCCCGACGATCTGACCGGCCCGCTGCTGGAACCCATCATCCAGCCCCTCTATAATGCCTGGGCCGCCCTGCATACCGCCCGCCTCCGCCGTGGCGTGCTGGAACTGAACATCCCCGAACGCAAGGTGGAGATCACCCCCGACGGCAAGGTGCTGGGCATCAAGCCGCGCCCGGTCTTCGACAGCCACAAGCTGATTGAGGATTTCATGGTCCAGGCCAATGTCTGCGCCGCCGAGGAATTGGAACATGTGCACAAGCCGTGCATGTACCGCGTCCACGACCAGCCCAGCCTGGAGAAGCTGGACAGCTTGCGCGAGTTCCTGTCCTCCATGGATCTCAGCCTGCCCAAGGGCCAGACCCTGAAGCCGGCCCAGTTCAATGCCATCCTGGAAAAGGTCAAGGACACCCCCAACGAGACCCTGGTCAACGAAGTGATCCTGCGCAGCCAAGCCCAGGCGGTGTACAGCCCGGAAAACCTCGGCCATTTCGGCCTGGGACTGGCGCGCTATGCCCACTTCACCTCGCCCATCCGCCGCTATGCCGATCTGCTGGTGCACCGCGCGCTGGTATCCGGGCTGAAACTGGGCGATGGCGGACTGCCGCAAGATTGCGTCGGCGACTTCCCCGAATGGGGCGAACATATCTCGGTCACCGAACGCCGTGCCGCCACCGCAGAGCGCGAAGCAGTGGACCGCTATGTCACCGCCTTCCTGGCCGACCGGGTGGGCGCCACCTTCCAGGGCAAGGTCTCGGGCGTCACCCGCTTTGGCCTGTTCGTCAATCTGCTGGAAACCGGCGCCGACGGCCTTGTCCCCATCACCACCCTGCCCGACGATTACTACGACCATGACGAAACCCACCACCGTCTGGTGGGCCGCCGCACGGGCCGCGCGTTCCAGCTTGGGCAAATCCTGTCGGTGGCCCTGGCCGAGGCCAACCAGTTGACCGGCTCCATGGTCTTCCATCTGGAAGAAGTCGCCAAAGCCCCGCCCAGCGGCAACCGCCCCCGCGCCCGCATGGGCAAGCCCGAGCGCAAGGGGCCGCCGCGCAAGGGCGGATTCAAGGGGCGGGGGCGGTAACCGACTGTCATTTCGAACGAGCCGCAGGCGAGGAGAAATCTCGCGTCAGCCCAGACGGTCTTTCCGCTGACATGAGATTTCTCACCCTGAAGGGTTCGAAATGACACGGTGGGGAGACCGCCACCCATCCCCAATACTTAACAAATCCCTATCAACCCGCAATTTCACCCCCCAATACACCCATCCGCGCGCCCATTCATAAACCGCAGGTCATTGCGGCCCGCCTGCGACTTGCCATTTACTTTCCACCCCTAAAGAGGTAAGTGAAAAGACTGGTCTCAAGCAGTAGCCCTCAGGCAAGATCACGTCACGTACTGCTTTGGACATACCTCGGGTGACAGTTTTGAAGCGTAATGCCGTAGCACGTTGGGTCATTGCCGCCTCGCTCTTCGTAGCGGGGTCCTGCGCACCGGTCAGCCAGGGGTCCTTGGCCAACCCTCACGCCCCCTATGACACATCGGAGGCGGAGAAGACTTTCGCCTTCGGGTACACTTCCATCGTCGAGCGCCATCTGGAACGGGTGAACGCCGCCTCCGTCGCCATGGAGGGCATGCGCGGCCTTGGTGCCATCGACCCGGAAATCGGCATTTCCCGCCTGGACGACAAGGTGCTGCTCAGCGCCTCGGACCATGTGGCCGCCGAATATCCCGCCCCCGGCGACGACGATGTGCGCGGCTGGGCCCGGCTGACCGTCACCGTGGCGCTGGAAGCGCGCGGGCTGTCAACCAAGGTTCAGGATGCCGACCTTGAGAAGGTCTACGAATCGGTGTTCGACGCCACCTTGGCGAAACTGGACCTGTTCTCGCGCTATGCCGGCACCAAGGAGGCCCGCGACCACCGCGCCAGCCGCAACGGTTTCGGCGGCGTCGGCATTAAGTTCGACATGGTCGAAGGCGACGCCAAGATCATCGAGGTGATGGCCGACACCCCCGCCGCCCATGCCGGCTTGGCGGTGGACGACATCATTACCCATATCGAGGGCGAGTCCCTGGCGGGTATGCCCAAGGACGACATTTCCAAGCGCCTGCGCGGCCCGGTCGCCAGCGCGGTGTCCCTGGCGGTGCGGCGCGGCTTCAAGCCCCTGGACGTGGCGCTACGGCGCGGCCTGATCGTGCCGCCCACGGTGACCGCCACGCTGAAGGACGGCATTGCCGAATTCAAGATCACCAGCTTCAACCAGCGCACCGCCCTAAGCCTGAAGCAGGAATTGGAACACGCCCGCGCCCAGAACGGCGGCAGCCTGAAGGGCGTCGTGCTGGACATGCGCGGCAATCCCGGCGGCCTGCTGGATCAGGCGGTCGCCATGTCCGATCTGTTCATGAAGGACGGCCCCATCGTCTCCACCAAGGGCCGCTCGCCCCTGGCCAGCCAAGCCTATGAGGCCCGCGAGGGCGACATGGGTGAGGACCTTCCGGTGGTGGTGCTGGTGGACGGTAAATCGGCCTCTGCCGCCGAGATCGTCTCCGCCGCCCTGCAAGATGCCGGGCGCGCCGTGGTCATCGGCACCAATTCCTACGGCAAGGGCACCGTCCAGACCGTCATCCAACTGCCCAATGATGGCGAGATGACCCTGACATGGTCGCGCTTCCACACCCCGTCGGGCTATGCCCTGCACGGCCTGGGCGTGCTGCCCACCATCTGCACCGCCGACGAACGCGCCACCTCCGCCGGACTGATGGAGGGCGTCGTCCATGCCGCCATGCCGGCGCCGGTGACGGAAAACCTTAGCCTGTGGCGCCATGCCCGGCTGGACGACACCGATCTGCGCAAGCAGCTTCGCGCCACCTGCCCCGCCGCCAAGCATGGCGATGCCAAGCTGGACATGGATCTGGCCGAGGCGCTGCTGAACGACCAAGGCATGTACAGCCACGCCTTGACCCTGTCGGCACCGGGTGCGGCAGCGGCGTCCGCCCACATTCTGTCGCCCATGGAGCGGTCACTGCAGCAAGTCGAGCACTAAACCCTTACTAACGTTTGGGATGGGCGCGCCACACCACTACGGGTTGACGCGCCCTTACCATTGAGGCAGAGTCCGCGCCGCTTAAGGGGGGCTCCGCTGGGGCGGACGTTATGGCCGACGACACACTCAGTCTTCAAAGCGTGCTTGAATCGGTGGTCCGCATCACCGAGCAGCGCAGCCGCGAGAATCTGGAACATTGCCTCGTCTCCACCCTGATCGAGTTGAGCGGCGTGATGTTCGTGGGCATCGCCCGCCCGCAGCACCGCAGCAATGGCATCCATATCGAATGCCTAGCCCGCGCCGAACGCGGCCAGGGTATACTGCCCCAGGCACCGTGCGACCCCATGGAAGAACAACCGCTCATGGCCCGCGCGCTGGCGACCGGCACTGAAGCCAGCGAAACCCGTGCCAACGGCCATGAATACCGCTGCCTGCCGGTGATGGAGGGCGACAACACCGTGGCTTTCCTGATGGTGGAAAGCGATGACGGGCTGAAGGCCTCCGTGAACGTGGTGCGCGCCTTCGCCGCGGTCTACCGCAACTACCTCGCCATCTTGCGCGATTCGGAACGCGATACCCTCACGGGGCTGAAGAACCGCAAGACCTTCGACAACAACATCAACCGCGTCATCGCCCAGACCCGCGCCGCCAACCCCGCCAATAACGAACGCCGCCAGCACGAAGATGACGAGCATCACTGGCTGGGCATCGTCGATATCGACCATTTCAAGCGGGTCAACGACACCCACGGCCACATCTTCGGCGACGAAGTGCTGCTGCTGTTCGCCGCCCTGATGCGCAAGGTGTTCCGCGCCGAGGACCAATTGTTCCGCTTCGGCGGCGAGGAATTCGTCGTCGTGCTCGCGCCCACCACCGCCGAACGCGCCCGCCAAGCCTTCGAGCGCCTGCGCGCCGCCGTGGAAGGTTTCGCCTTCCCCCAGGTCGGCCGGGTCACCGCCAGCGTAGGCTTCGTCCGTATCGCCCCCGACGATATCCCGTCAAAAGTGGTGGGCCAAGCCGACGAGGCGCTGTACTGGGGCAAGCGCAATGGCCGCAACCGGGTGTGCTGGTACGACGATCTGCTCAAAGCCGGCGAGCTGTCTCCCCACGAAAGAGAGGGGGGGATGGAGCTGTTCTAACAAGAACCGCTTGACTCCTCGCGCCAGACCAGTAAATTCCGCCCCCTGAGTTTTCGATCAAGACCAACATTTTCGGGATTTCGTCATGGCCAAGCCTGCCACCATCCTCATCAAGCTGCTTAGCTCCGCGGGTACGGGCTACTTCTACGTGGCGAAGAAAAACCCGCGCAAGACCACTGAGAAGCTGAAGTTCCGCAAGTACGATCCCGTCGTGCGCAAGCACGTCGAGTTCAACGAAGCCAAGATCAAGTAGGCTTCCTTCGGACACGCGCTGTTTAAACGCCCGCCTGGGAGACTAGGCGGGCGTTTCGCGTTTGGAGTGTTGCTGCGTCATGCCCGAACTTGCCCCACGGCTGTCCGGTTTAGAGCAACGTGCTGTAAGTCTGCATCACCCACTCGTCATGCGCGGGCTTGACCCGCGTATCCACGTGGTTCCATCTGGCACAGTGTTCGCACCTACCCCGTGGATGGCCCGGCCATGACGGTGGGGCGCGCTACAGCAGGAACCTAAGCCGCTCTGATCCCCTCCAGGAAGCGGTCCACCGCCTGTTCCAGCGAGTGCGCGCCGCTGGTCAGGCCTTCGGCTTGGACCAGCACGCTTTCGGCGGAAAGGCCGGTTTCCACGGCGGCGCTGCGGACTTCCACCACATTGTCCGAGACGTGGCGGGTGCCCTGGGCGGCTTCCTGGGTATTGCGAGAGATTTCGCGGGTGGCGGCGCCCTGTTCCTCGACGGCGGCGGCGAGGCTGTCAGAAATGCTGCTGATCTGGTCGATGACCTTGGCTACGTCTTCGATGGCGGCCACCGCGTCACGAGTCTGGTCCTGCACGGCGGTAATCTGGGTGCTGATCTCGCCGGTGGCCTTGGCTGTCTGGTTGGCCAGATGCTTGACCTCGTTGGCGACCACGGCGAAGCCCTTGCCGGCCTCTCCGGCGCGGGCGGCTTCGATGGTGGCGTTCAGGGCCAGCAAATTGGTCTGGCCGGCGATGGCGTTGATCAGCGTCACCACCTCGCCGATGCGACCGGCGGTTTCGGACAGGCTGCGGACGATGTCCTCGGACCGCTCGGCGGTGACGACGGCGTCGCGGGCGATGACGGCGGAGCGTTCCACCTGACTGGCGATCTCGCCGATGGAGGCCGACAATTGCTCGGTGGCGGCGGCGACGGAATCCACGTTCATGGTCGCCTGCTCGGCGGCGGCGGCCACGGCAGAGGTGCGTTCGGTGGCCGACCCGGCAGCGGTGGTCATGGATTGGGCGGTGCCCTTGAGCATCTGCGCCGAATGGGACACCTCACCGACCACGCCCTTGACCGAGCTCTCGAACTCGGCGGCCATGCGGGCCATCAACTGGCGGCGGTCGCTATCGGTGCGCTGGCTGGTTTCCACCTGCTCGGCTTCTAAGCGGCGCATGGCCTGGGCGTTTTCCTTGAACACCTGCACCGCCTTTGCCATGGCGCCGATTTCCGCGCCCTGGTCCAGGGCGGGAACTTCCACCTCCAGATTGCCCCCGGCCAGATCGTGCATGGCGGCGGTCAGTTGGCGCACCGGCACGGCGATGGCGCGGGCGCCCACCACGGCAAGCCCCAGCACCAGCACCAGGATGATGGCGACCTGGGTCAGATGCTCAATGATCTGCTCGCGGATGGCGGCGTCCATGTCGTCCATGTAGAGGCCCGAGCCCACCATCCAGTTCCATTCCGGCACGGCTTCCACATAGGACATCTTGGGCAGCGGTTCGGTGGCGCCCGGCTTGTTCCATTTATAGTGCAGCGTGCCCGAACCCTTGGTGCGGGCAATGTCCACCATATTCTTGAAGACCAGGACGCCGTCGGGGTCCTTCATGTCCAGCACGCTCTTGCCGACCAATTGCGGGGCGAAGGGATGCATGACCATCAGGCCGGACAGGTCGTTGATCCAGACGTATTCCTTGCCGGAATAGCGCAGCATGGATAGGGCGCTGGCGGCGGCGGCCTTGGCCTCGTCCACGCTCATCTCGCCCTTGGCGGCCTTTTGCTGATAGCCGGAAATCACCGAGTGGGCGCTTTCAACCACCGAGCGGACCTGCTGCTCGCGGGCCGCGAACAAGGTGTCCGACATGTCGTTCAGCAATTGCGTAACGTTGATACCCAGACCGATCAGCGCAACGGCAACGATGGCGGCCAGCCGACCAGCCACCGGCAGTCGACGGAAGATTGCTGTCATGACCAGATCCCCAGAATGCTCAGACGCAAGCGCCGCATCGACAAATTCCCTTAAATATTATGGCAATTCCAAGGGGTTTTCCACAGACCATCGGTTGCGCAGCGCCCGTTTGGCTGCGGCAAGCCCTCCTTCCGGCTTACTCCGTGTTTCTTGGTTCCAGGTCCGGCTTTCGCCCCGGGCAATCCTGCGTTAGCATCGTCGGCTTAACCCCGGGAGGGCGGGTATGGCGGGCTGGCAGTTCTGGATCGATCGCGGCGGCACCTTCACCGACATCGTTGCCCGCGCCCCTGGCGGCGGCCTGCAAACGCTGAAGCTGTTGTCGGAAAACCCCGAGCAATATGACGACGCCGCCATCGCCGGCATTCGCCGTTGCCTTGGGCTGAATGATCACGAACTGATCCCGCCCGAGCGTGTGGCGGCGGTCAAGATGGGCACCACGGTGGCAACCAACGCGCTGCTGGAGCGCAAGGGTGACCGGGTGGTGCTGGCGGTGACCCAGGGTTTCGCCGATGTGCTGGCCATCGGCACCCAGAACCGCCCCGACATCTTCGCCCGCGCCATCCAGCTGCCGGAAATGCTGTACGAGCGGGTGGTGGAAATCCCCGAACGCATGGGACCGCGCGGCGAGGAATTGGCAACCCTGGATCTGGACGCCGCCCGTGCCGGTCTGCAAGCCGCCTATGATGACGGCATCCGCGCCGTGGCGGTGGTGTTCCTGCACGGCTACCGCTTCCCCGACCATGAACGCGAGGTGGGCAAGCTGGCCCGCGATTTGGGCTTCACTCAGGTGAGTCTGTCCCACGAGGCCAGCCCCCTCATGAAGGTGGTCGGGCGCGGCGATACCACCGTGGTGGATGCCTATCTGTCGCCCATCCTGCGCCGCTATGTGGACCGGGTTGCCGCTCAGATGGACGGCACGCGGCTGATGTTCATGCAAAGCTCGGGCGGGCTGACCGACGCGCGGCGCTTTCAGGGCAAGGACGCCATCCTGTCCGGGCCGGCGGGCGGTGTCGTCGGCGCCGTGCGCACCGCCGCCATGGCCGGCTTCCATCGCCTGATCGGCTTCGACATGGGCGGCACCTCCACCGATGTGTGCCATTACGATGGCGAATTCGAGCGCAGCTTCGACACCCAGGTGGCCGGCATCCGCCTGCGCGCGCCGATGATGCGCATCCATACGGTGGCAGCGGGCGGCGGCTCCATCCTGCATTACGACGGCGCCCGCTTCCGTGTCGGCCCGGATTCCGCCGGTGCCAATCCCGGCCCCGCCTGCTATCGCCGGGGCGGACCGCTATCGGTGACCGATTGCAATGTCATGGTCGGCAAGTTGGACCCCGCCTTCTTCCCCAAGGTGTTCGGCCCCCAGGCCGATCAGGGACTGGACGATGAGGCCGTACGCTGCGGTTTCGCCGAACTGGCCGCCCGCATTGGCCGCAGCCCGGAGCAGGTGGCCGAAGGCTTCCTGTCCATCGCCGTGCTGAACATGGCCAACGCCATCAAGCAGGTCAGCGTGGCGCGCGGCTATGACGTCACCCGCTATGCCCTGGTCTGTTTCGGCGGGGCCGGCGGCCAGCATGCCTGTCTGGTGGCCGACGCGTTGGGCATGGAGACGGTGTTCCTGCACCCCCTGGCCGGCGTGCTGTCGGCCTATGGCATGGGCTTGGCCGATCTGCGGGTGCTGAAGGAGCGGGCGCTGGAAGCGGTGCTGGACGATGCCTCCATGCCCCTGGTCAACCGCGCCTTCGCCGATCTGGAAGCCGAGGCCCGCACCGAGTTGGAGCGCCAAGGCGTCGAGCGCCTGGACATGCTGGGCACCCGCAAGGTGTTCCTGAAATACCAGGGCTCGGACACGGCGCTGGAGGTGGAGGCCGTGGATAAGGACGCCCTGGTGACGGCGTTCGAAATCGCCCACCAGGCTCGTTTCGGTTTCGTTATGGAACGGCCTTTGGTGGTGGAAGCGGTCAGCGTGGAGGTGGCTGGCGGCGGCGAAGCGGTGCTGGAGCCCGAGGTCACCGTCGCCATCGCCCAGCCCCCTATCGCCCGCGCCACCGCCCGTATCTTTACCCATGATGCATGGCATGACGCGGCGGTGTATGACCGCGAAGACCTTGCGCCCGGCCAAAAAGTGGACGGCCCCGCCATCATCACCGAAGCCACCGGCACCAACGTGGTGGAGCCCGGCTGGCGTGCCGAGATGAACCCGCGCCGCCATTTGGTGCTGAACCGTGTCGTTCCGAGGCCGCAACGTTTCGCCGCCGGTACAAATGTGGACCCGGTGCTGCTGGAGGTGTTCAACAATCTGTTCATGAGCGTGGCCGAGCAGATGGGGGCCGTTCTCGCCAATACCGCCCATTCGGTCAATATCAAGGAACGGCTGGATTTCAGTTGCGCCGTGTTCGACGCCAGCGGCGGTCTGGTCGCCAACGCGCCCCACATCCCGGTCCATCTGGGCTCCATGGGCGAAAGCGTGCGCACCATTATCCGCACGCGGGCCAAGACCATGAAGCCGGGCGATTCCTTCGTGCTCAACTCGCCCTATGCCGGCGGCACCCATCTGCCCGATATCACCGTTATCACCCCGGTGTTCGAGGCCGGGAAGGTGCTGTTCTACGTGGCCAGCCGGGGCCATCACGCCGATATCGGCGGCATCACGCCGGGCTCCATGCCGCCGGATTCCACCTCCATCGACCAGGAAGGCGTGCTGATCGACAATGTGCCGCTGGTGGAAGGCGGGCGGTTCCGTGAGGCGGAAATCTCGGCGCTGCTGACAGCCGGGCCGTATCCCACCCGCAATCTGCGGCAGAACATCGCCGATCTACAGGCGCAGTTGGCGGCCAATGAAAAGGGCGCCCGCGAGCTGATCCGCATGGTGGATCAATTCGGCACCAAAACGGTTGCCGCCTATATGGGCCATGTGCAGGCCAATGCGGAAGAATCCGTGCGCCGGGTGCTGGCCCGGCTGGAGGACGGCGAGTTCACCGTGGAGATGGATGACGGCGCCCTGATCAAGGTCGCCATCCGGGTGGATCAAGCGGCGCGCAGTGCGGTCATCGACTTCACCGGCACCAGCGCCCAGCGCCCCGGCAATGCCAACGCCCCCACCGCCATCGCGCGGGCGGCGGTGCTGTATGTCTTCCGCTGCATCGTGGACGATGCCATCCCGCTGAACGAGGGCTGCCTGAAGCCGTTGCACATCATTATCCCCGACGGCTCGCTGCTGGCGCCCCAGCCGCCGGCGGCGGTGGTGGCCGGCAATGTGGAAACCAGTCAGGCTTTGGTGGATTGCCTGATGGGGGCGCTGGGCGTCATGGCCGCCAGCCAAGGCACCATGAACAATCTGACCTTTGGCGATGCCCGCTTCCAATATTACGAAACCATCTGCGGCGGCTCCGGCGCCGGTCCCGATTTTGACGGCGCCAGTGCGGTGCAGACCCACATGACCAATTCCCGCCTGACCGACGCCGAAGTGCTGGAATGGCGCTTCCCCGTCTTGGTGGACGGTTTCCGCATCCGCCGGGGCTCGGGCGGGCAGGGCGCCCATCACGGCGGTAACGGAGTGGTCCGACGCCTGAAGTTCCTGGAACCCATGGCCGCCGGCATCCTGTCCAACCGCCGACGCATGGCGCCGTTCGGCTTGGCCGGCGGTGGCGACGGCCAGCCGGGCCACAATTACGTGGAACGGGCCGACGGCACGGTGGAGGAACTGGGCGGAACCGCCCGGGTGGACATGCAGCCCGGCGACGTGTTCGTTGTCGAGACCCCCGGTGGCGGCGGGTATGGGCGGGGGAGCGCACAATGATCCGTCACATCGTCTTCTGGCGCCTGAACGGCGAAACCCCCGAGGCGCGGCAAGCCCAGGCGGCGGAGATCAAGGCGGCGCTGGAGGGATTGAACGGGAAAATCCCCGGCCTGATCCGTTTGGAGATCGGCGTGGATTTCAGCCGGGGGCCGGATTCCACCGACATTGTGTTGTATTCGGAATTCACCAGCCGCGAGGCCTTGGCGGCCTATCACGATCACCCGGAGCATTTGAGGGTGGCGCCCCTGGTCAAGGCGGCGCGGTGCGAGCGGCGGGTGGGGGATTACGAGGTTTAGCCCCCCCCCCCCACGCAGTCATGCCCGGACTTGACGGTAAAAGGGGGGAGCGGCAACCGCCCAAACAAAAGGTTCATCGCGGATTAGCGGGGCGAGCACCCAAACCGCGTCACCCCGCCAATCCGCGAAAAAATCGGCATCGGGGGCGGCCGTAAGGCCGCTCCCCTGCCACACCACCCGGCATGCGGGTCCGCACCGGGCGGTTCGAGGGATTGAGGTCAGGCGAGTCTGGGCATTCCGAGTTGGTCTGCCCATTTGATCGTGAGGAC
>JACMKT010000180.1 GCA_014380005.1 Rhodospirillales bacterium | reverse complement strand
CGGGGAGAAAATTCTTGATCCGCTCCCATTGATCGTCTCGCAGCCCATAACGACGCATCGGTCGGCCCTCCAATTTGCCGACTGCCTATGAATCACCGATTTCGCCTCTTGGGAATCCCCTAACTGACGACACACCCTAGACCAACCCAGTTTGGTTTGAAGCGTGCACGGAATTCAATTACCGTGCGCGCCTCTCAACCATTTGGAGTAACCTCGTCATGGACTGGATCAAACGCGCATTGCTGTGCTGCTCGGTCCTCGTCATGTCAGGATGCCTGCTCCCCGACAAATACGACGCTACGATCACATTGGCAGCCAACGGCGCCTATGAAGCCACCCTTGATGGCGAAGGCACCATGGTGCTTGCTTACGCGGATTATCAGAAGCCAAACGCGAATAAAGCCGCACTAGACAAAAGCATGACTGACTTCGAGAAGCAAGTTAACGACAAATCATACTCGATCAAACATCGAGGCAACGCGTTATTTGATGTAAAATACCGAGAAGACGGAACGCTGGCAAAGAATGGCAGCAAATCCATGTTTTTTGAGTTCATTAAACTATCAAATTCCAATGGCACCTACACCATTAGACTTTCTGAATTCAACAAGGGTGATCAGAACGGCTTGAAGAAGGGCGGCCTGAAAAGCGTTGGCACCATATGCATCAAGACCGACATGACAGTTCTTGAGCACAACGCCGACGACAAGCCGGGCTTCTTCAACAAATGCTACAAATGGAGGGATTTCAACGCCTTGTCCGCTCGGACGATCGTCTTTAAGGCGAAGGCCTAAGCTCTCCCCCGCTGACGCAGGGGAGAGCATCTCATCGTGCCACCCCCGCTTTCTTCTCCGCCGTGCGCAACCAGCTCATGCCGAGCAGCGAGCCCACCAGACCGAGAATGTCGCCGATGCCCATTTCGGGCACCGGCACCAGATGGGGCGGGGTAGCGGCCAGACAGGCCCACACCCATAGGCCGGTGCCGACCATGAAGCGCGGGATGTAATAGACCGCCAGCGAGGCGGCGCACACCCAGCCGATGGCGGGACGCCAGCCGGCGACGAAGACCGAGGAACTGGCCGCCTCGATCTTGTTCAGTTCCACCTGCAATTCATCTTCATGCTGCTTCAGCTTCTCCAGCACGGCTTGCGCCTGCAGGCGCTCCTCGTCGCTGGTGAACAGCTTGTCGAAGACGGCACCCAGCGCCTCGATGGGCTTGGCCACGGCATCGCCGCCCAAGCCCAAAATGCTCCCCAGAACGGACATGGCGATTACTCCACATCGTTATAGAATAGGTGATTGCCGATCTCGGCAGAGGGCGACAACGCCTTGGCCCAATCGGGCAGGACGCTGCGGGTGTGGTAATGGGTGGCACCCTTGGTGGGGTCGTCGATAACGCCGGCCATGGCCCGTTGGGCGATGCGCACGCACATGCGGAACAGCCGGTCGTTATTGTCCACCCGCTGAATCTTGGTGCAGTTGGGATCAGACTGGTTCCAGCATGAGAACTGCCAGGGCCGGCGGCACACCTCCTCCACGCTTTTGCCCCACCAGCGCGGTTTGCGCACGCGGTTCATGATGACGCAGGCCACCGCCTCCTTGCCGCGCACGCTTTCACCGCGCGCCTCGCCGTAAAGGGTGCGGGCCAGGATGTCGGCGGGCGAGCCCGGACGCACCGGCGCCTGCAGGCTTTCCGCGTCGGGTTCCATGTCGATGAACAATATGGGATCGGTCATAGCCGTGCTCCCACGCCGCCGACCGCGTCCAGCTTGGCCTCGATGCGCACCAGATGCTCGGTGAGGCGGCGTTCCACGTCTTTCAAGGTGCCGGTGGTGGCGTAGGTCTTGGCCACCTCCAGCTTATAGGCGGCCAGGGCTTCGCGCGACTGGCTCATGCCCACGTCCAGCTTGTGATTGACGTCGTCCAGGCGGGTATCCACCTCGGACCGCGTGCGCCAGATCATCACGAACAAGCCGCCCAAAGTGGGCAGCTCCACCGCCGTGACCCACCAGGCCAAATCCAAATGGTCCATGTTTTGTTCTCCTGTGGACAATAAAAAAGGGCGGCCTGTTGGCCGCCCTGCGATACTGCAAATGGTCGCTCGGTTATTACCGGACCAAACTAAAAATCCTTAAATGCGGCACTGCATTTTCAGCCCGTGCGGCATCACGTATGTACTCCAGCATCGCCCTTCCCGCACAAAGTACGTATTCTTTCGCGCGTCTCTGCTGATGAGCGACAATTACGAACAGAACCAGAAGGCATACAGGCCCCCATAACAGAGGATTTCGCATGACCATCATCACAAGGATTGCCCTAAGAACACACCTTGTCACTTTAAACACCGCTTGCTTTTGAGGCCCATCTTCGATCCCAGAAAATGCCAACCCCTTCGAATTGACGTGAAACTGGTCTTTCAAAACAAACCGATAAACAAGCAGTCTAGCTATCGATATCTTATGAGCAAATCGAATGAAACTTTCGATTTCACTACGAACGTCCCGATAGCGCCTGTCTTTATAGGAGAACAGGCCGTCTCCGGCTGCATTAAAGAGTTCCTCACGGGCATCGAACATTTTTTGACGCGCCCATTCGATCCAGTATTCCTGCCACGGACCATAGAGCACAGCCAAAATAGCGATGCATCCAATGATGAAGACCAGGGTGTCGATTTCTTGCATCGGTTCCCCCTAAAGATCATCGGGGTGGGTCTCACCCGTTTCAGCCAAACCGCTCGAACTCCGATCAGGATCCAAGCGATGCTCCAACTCACGGAGGCGACGGGTTAACGTCTCAGTCTTCCGCCGCCGGAATCGACGTTCAAGCACTGCCCAACTTGATGTTATCAAAGCGAGCACACCAAAAGCACCTGCTGATTTGCCGGATCCGCTGAGCATCCAGCCTATAACGATATCGGCATGCGTTTCCTTCCCCGCAAGCTCCTTAATTATCTCGCCTGCGGTATAGATGCCGTAGCCAATGAGCAGATACAACCCACCCTTAGAAACAACAACAGTGAGCAATTCGGCCAGCGCAGCGAGACCGCTCGGCGTATTGCGTTTCTTGCCGCCCGACGAAGGCGGCTTACCGCCCTTAGAGCCTTTGGCCACCTACTCACTCCATATATGCTCCATTCTTGGCGTTTACCACTTTTGGGGAGTCGCCGCAACCCTATCGAGTAGGTCTCGCTAACGACTTAAACTTCGAATTCAGTATGTGCCTTCAATCCGCCGCCACCGGGACGCCAATCCCGGCGCTCGGCCAGCGGCACCGCCGGACGGCCCAGGCGGACCGGTTGGGACAGCAGGCAACCGGCGACGGCATCCAACCCGTCGTCGCGGCCCTTGCCGCCGGGTTGCCATTCGCGCATTTCGGCGATGAACGGGGTGTCCCAGACGCTGCGATGGGCGGCCAGGGCGCCGGCGGCCAGCACGGCGTCGAAGGCGTCGATGATGCGTTGGTCCTTGGCGCGCTTGGAATTGGCCTCGACCACCGCGCAAGGCAGCCCCGCCGCCGCCAATTCACGCCGCAGCAGCCCGGGCAGGAAGCGGCCCAATCCGTTGGTTTCCAGGGTCACCGCCGGCAGGAACAGCTCGCGCACGAAGGCGACCACGTGGCGACAGAGTTGGGTGGCTTCGTCCACGTCGGTCTGGGCCGGATCGTGGTGCAGATAGCGCACCCGATGCAGCCAGTAGCCGCCGTCACTGTCGGTGAACAACGCCGCCACCACCGAGGAATCGCCCTTGCCCGGCGCCCCATAGGCCGGGTCCCACCAGCACGAGGCCGAGGCCAGCCGCTTGCCCATGAGCGACAGCACCGGCAGATGGTTGCCCTCGGCATAGACCAGATCGGAATCGTACAGCCGCAGCCGGTCGGGATCGAGGCGGCCATCGGCCATGTTGACCGGCTTCAGCATCATCTGGCTGTCGAATTTGTTGGGCCCCGAGCGCCGGCGGATGGCGGCGATCTTGTCGGCGGGAAAGCGTTCGGGCCAGGCGCTGGCGCCCTTGCCATCCATCAGCGGGATTTCCAGCCGGGCGAAGCCGTCCAGGAAGGGCTGCTGCTCGCCCATCTCCATGCGCGGTTCGACCGCATAGAGGGTGTAGTAGCTATGGGGCGTGCCCACGTAAAGCTGGGTGCCGCCGGGCACCAGCACATAGTCGATCTCGCCCAGACGCTCGCGCAGATCCAGCCGCTTGGGGGCGGAATCGCAGGTGTTGGGGACTTCCACGTCGTCGCAGATGATAATCTCGGCGCGAGAACCGGTGATGTTGGCGCCGATGCCCTTGGCGACCATGGTGGGATCGCGCAATTCGCCGGGACGGTTGACGGTGAACTGGTCCGCCGCCCATTGCTCGCGCCGCGGCGGTTTCAACCCGGCGGTCAACGGGTGGCGTTCGATGATGCGCTTGACGTTGCGCACCATCTTCTTGGCCAGGGCGAATTCCGCCGCCAGCACCATGATGCGCAGATCGGGATCGAGCACCAGAACCCAGGCGCAGAACAGGCCGACGATGGTGGATTTGCCGCTGGAGCGGAACGCCATCAACAGCAATTCCCGGTCCCGCGCCCGCCACCGCGCCGCCAGCCAGCGCGCCATGCGCAGGTGATGACGCGGGGTGCCTTGGTTCAGGCGGGCATTCCAAATCCAGATGAATTCAGGGAAATCGATGGTCTTCATTCCTCCTCTCCATCTTCATCCAATTGATCCAAAGCCTGACGCGCCTCGGCCAGCAATTGGCTGATGCCGTCATCAGAATCGGAATCGGCTTCAGCGTTAGCGCCTGCACCGGCCCAGCGGACCAGCTTGACCAGCACATCCACATGGGCGAGCGCCGCCTTGGCCGCCGCGTGCCACGCGGCAAAGCCCTTGGCATCGGGGGGCGGTTCGTCGGCGGTGAAACGTTCGTAGCCGGCCAACGCGGAAAGGACGTAGTCGGGCAGCGACGCCTGCATGGCCTGACGCAGGCCGTCGATGTCCTCGGGCATGGGGGTTCCTCCTATGAAAAAGCCCCGCCCCCCCTGGCGAGGGGGCGGGGCATGAAAAAGGCCGCCCAAGGCGACCGGTCAGGGAAAACGCGAAGGCTTAGCGGGCCGTTGCGGGCGTTACCTTGCCACCGCCCAGCGGGAACTCAGCGAAGGCGGCAAAGACGTAAGTACCGCCAGATTCATTCATCTCCGTACGGACAGAATTTGCACGCAACTTGAAGCCTGATGCATCAACATCAATGGCATATTTGTTGACTGCTCCATCCTGATCGACTCCTGTGCTGTTTGCACACAGTGCCGTTATGGTTTCATTATAGGCATCTCGCACGGTGTCTAGAATGATCCAGTCACCGATACTATCCGCCCGCTTGATCAGTACATAGCGTGGCCGGAAGCCGCAATAGACGAACGGGCCGTCCACCGAAGCATTGCCGACATAACTTCCGAACTTGGAATAGCCGGGGATTTCCGACCAGCAATAGGCCACGAACGGATCACCTCCAGCCACGCTGGACGTCGTGAGGGTAAGCACGCTTGCATCCGGCACCGCCCCGAATGCGCCGACCGCACCCGAGGCCGCAATCAGATTAAGTTGCATAGAATTCGTCCCGCTAAGGGACTTATGCCAAACGTGCCAATTTGCCGTCCCGCTATTGCGATCCTTAACAATCACAAAAGCCGGGGCCGTTCCCAGCCCATGTCCGAATGTGTAATTCGTAAGTTCCACGGGTCCCATATTTGCGCCCACCACGCTAAACCCAGCCGCTGGATTGGCGCTGACCTGAGACATGATGGAACCAGAGGTGTTGGAAACAGCACTGCCGCCGGCCTTCCAGCACCACGCGATATAATTGTGTCCGCCTGCGTAGTTCACCAACGCGGTCGAGACGTCCGCACCCAGAGTGAACCCCGTGGGCGTAAACGCCGTAACCGTGTCCGCATAAGTGCTTTCCCCACCAACATTGCTGGAGAACAGCATCTTGCTGGTGCCCCGCACGCTGTCGATCAGGGCGTGATTATAAAGGTTATGGTTGCGGTCCTTGATCCACACAAGATCCGGTTGGAAGCCGCAATTGATCGCCTGCGCCGTGCCAGTGCCGGTATACGCCACCGCCGTCATGTGCTGATACGGCTTGGCAATAGCCGGGGCGGGCAGGTTGGCGGTGCACAGGGTCTTGAAGCCGGTGGGCGGAGTGTGGGCGAAGGCGCGTTGGCCGAAGTTGAAGGTGGTCGAGGTTCCAGCCACCCAAGAGACGCTATAGGGCGTCGGGATATCGTTGATGTACTTATTTCCGCTGTAGCTGTTGTAGGTAACAGTGCTGCTATCAGCGAACACATTAGTGGGAAGCTGACGAGTAACACCCACCCAGGTACCCGTGGAACCCGTCTGATTAATCGGGAAGTAAAGCCCGGACAGGCCTGTCTGGGCCACGCCCTGGCTCACTCCGTTCTTATAGAACGTCAGGACTCCTGCATCCAAATCGAGTGCAGTCCCAATGGTGTCAGTTCCCGCACCGCTAACGGCCTCCCAGTACCATTTCCCCGACGACACGCCGGTGGTGCCGGTGACCCAACCGTTGTTGCTGGAATAGGTTGCGGTCAACGCACCATTCGAAAGGGTTGGTGCTGGATATCCCCCCGTTGAATGGCTGAGAGGATTGAGCGCCGCAAACACATTGGTCGGCGTGTCCAGCACAACATCGCTGGCGACGAAGCCCGACGGCGTCCAGTGATTGCCCCGACCGCTGTAGTCGGTGCCCAGGCTGGCGGCATTCCATGGCTTGCCGAGATGGAAACCGTTGGTGCCATAACCGGTATCGCCATTGTTGAACTGCCAAGACAGCCCGGACACGTCAACGTAGTAGCTGCCGCTACCGCTATGAGCGAGCCCTATCTGCACATCGCCGGTCAGATTTGTCTCGGCATTGGCGCTGACGCCGTTGACGGACATGGTCACTGTCCCGCCGCTACGGCTGACTGTCATGACGTTCCCGGCTGCGGGGTCATTCCCAAGAGCCGTTCCGTTACCTGCATTGCGGGTATCGAAGATGTAAGCGCTGCTTTGAGCGAACAGACAGTCCACAGCATTTCCAGCCACGTACGCGTCCGAGAGGGCGCCGAAATGATTATTGCTTGGATTGAAGTGAGCGTCCGCCCAAGCCTTCTTCATCACCCCGACTTGCAGCATCCGGTAATTCACGTCGGTATCCCACCGGAATGAAAGGTGGAAATCGCCCGAAAACACCCGGTTCAGCTTGATGGCACCATCCGTCCCGGAAGTGGCATCAAGCGTCCCATTACCGAAGGTGAACAGGCCTGTGTTGCCGGAATACTGGGATGCCGCACTGGACGTTTCACTGTTCCAAATGCTGACTTTGCTAGGGTCGAACAGCTTCGGACGCCAGGACAGCGTAACCGGATCGAACTCACCGAAATGGGCCGGAGTCAACGCGGCACCATCAATAAAGACGGGTTCCGCAATTGCAGCCTTGAGCGTATTGCCCGCCCCGGAAAAGGCATTGCCGATGAAGTGGGGGCGACCGGAAGTATTGACGTGCAAATCGAGGAAGCGATCTGGATAAGTGGGCTGATCGAGCGCGGTGACTTGCTCGCCATTGACGTACATTTTTGCCCGGTCCGATGGCACGATTTGAGTCGTATCGAGAGCGATCAGCACATGATACCAGGCATTCGGATCACGAAAATTGGCGATTCCCCTTAATGCCATCCGATCGCCACCGAGATAATCCTGCCAGTAAAGGCGATCATTTGCGGCCGTGTAATAGAGCCAGTGAGCGTCCACTCCCGAAGCCGAAGAGGAAAGCAACACACCACTGTCAGCAAGCTGACTCCGTCTTACCCAAACAGAATGGGTCCAGGTCTTGCGATTTCCCGTCACGATCGGTGTACGGGTGAGAAGCTGTCCACCATGGAACAGCAGCGAATTTTCCATGGAAAAAGCGGCCTTGCGGCCGCTCCCCCCCAACATCATGGTGTCGGAGAACATAGGTTAGGCCTCCACGTCGTTGTAGGCGTACTCGATGCGGTCGAGGGCGCGGATGTGATAGTCGATGCGGCCGATGCCGGTGATGACGTCCGGGCTGCCGGTGGCGCCCACACGCTTCCACTGACTGCCCATGTTGGTGATGGCAAAGCCGGCGGGGGTGATGCCGATGGCGCCCTTCTGGCCCACCATGGCCTCGGTGATGGCCGGATTGGCGAAGGTGATGGCGGCGGTCAGGGTCAGGTTGAAGTTCTGGTACTGGGCCAGATCCAGCACGGTGGAACCACCCACCGAGGCGGCTTGAACCGCCTGCGAGCGTTGCGGCTTGGTCCAATCCTGGGTGACGTTCAGATAGGCGACCTGATCGAGGCCAAGATTGGTCCGCGCCGTCGCCTTGTTCGGCACGTCAATCAGGTTTTGATCCTTCTGCAACGCAGCGTCCGACACCGCAGTGGCGGCAACGGAGATGGCATCATCCGTTTGGTCGGCGGAATAAACCTCCAGATTGGTCCGGGCGGCGGCGGCATCGGCCAGACCCGACAGATTGCCAGCCTTCAGCAGGGCGGCATCGGTCACCGCCTGATCGCGGGTCTCCACCTCGGTCTTGCCATAGACGCCCAGATTGGTCCGGGCGGCGGCGGTATCGGTCAGACCCGACAGATTGTCCACCTTCAGCAGGGCGGCATCCGTCACCGCCTGATCGCGGGCCTCCACCTCGGTCTTGGAATAGACGCCCAGATTGGAGCGCGCCGTGGCCGGATCGGCGAGACCGGCCAGATTGTCCACCTTCAGCAGGGCGGCATCCGCCACCGATTGGTCACGGGCTTCCACCTCGGCCTTGGAATAGACGCCGAGGTTGTTGCGCGCGGCCGCCTTATCCGGCAAATCGGCCAGATTCTCGTCCTTGGTCAGCGTGGCGACGCTGTCGATTGCGGAAATGACCAGAGTCTGGGCACCACCGGGAGCGGTAACAGTGCCCATGGTGATACCGGCACCCGCCGCCAGCTTGTCGGCAAGGTAGCCGCCGGAAGCGTCGAGCGCGGACACGGCGCTTTTGCCCACGGCACGGATGGCGATGACCGCACCGGCAACCGGGGCGCTGTCGAACACCACGGCGCCGCCGTCGATGCTGCCCTGACCACGGATGGAATAGTCACCCGACTGGAGCACGTCGTCGATCAGCACCTGGCAATCGGTATCGGCATTGATGGGGAACGGAAACGGGAAGACAGCGGAAGCGCCGTTAGCGGTGTACTCGACCTGATTGGTCATAATTCAGCCTTTCAGAAAAAAAGGCCCGCCGGACAATCCGGCGGGCCTTGGGGGGAAAACTGTTGGAGCACTCAGGCGCTAGGGCCGGGCTCTGGAAGCTTGGGCGACTTGACCGGCTTGGTGCCGGGGGCGATGGGAAAGGGCGGCATGATTACCTCCATTGCAGCCAGACGCCGTGCAGGCGCTGTTCCTTGTTGTTGAGCGTGCGCAAGCGCCACTTCATGGCCGCACCCGCCGGCTGGGCCGACAGATCCGCCGTGGCGGCAAGCACGCGGGTAACGGTGTCAAAGGCGCCTTGGTCGCTCAGCGAGGCGGCTGTCCAATTGGTGCCGCCATTGCGGCTGACCTCGACAATCGCATCCGTGTTGAGCGTCACAGAGGCCATCGGCTGATGAAGCAAGACCAGCCGGGCGACATCGGGCTGGGCAGCGGCGGCGTAAGTCTGCGACGTCAACACCATGTCGGCGGCAGTTCCCATGTACAGGAACTCGAAGGCGATGATACGGGTGTAGCCGTCTCCACCAACAGCGGTGAAGTAAACCCGATAGCGGCCATATGATGTCGCATTAACAAAGGAAAATGTCTGCGTCACACCCGCAGAAAACGTCACGCTGCTTCTCGTATCCAGCGTCACCCAGGATGCACCGTTCCACGCCTCGAACTTCCACGAATAGCTTTTGGCATCGCTCGGCGTAATGGAATACCCATTGACGGCTGCCGAAGCGGTCAGGGTGTAGTCCCAGTACGAAACCCCCGTCCCCGTGGAATGCCACCACGTGCCGGCATTGGCGTCCGCCGCTTTCCACGCAGCATAGACCGACGAATACTCGCTATTGGCGGACAAGCTTCCGGAGGACGTGTTGCTCGTCAACAGGGGGACTAGGCTGACCGCGAGAGGGATATTGCAGTAGAAATCTCCCGTGGCATCGTAACTCTTCCCCGTTGAACCCGCGGTGTCGATGCCTGTCTCATCTTCGAACTCGTCAGCAATGCCATCGACCATTTTCAGCACTGACCAGCCGGTATCGATCTGATCGCGCAACACCGTCAAAGCCAGATTGCGTTCCAGGAAAGTCAGTCGGTCGGTGACCGATTGCGGCACCACAACGGTCGAGGCGATAACCAACCGCTCGTCGGCACCATCGCCCGATTCGGTCACGGTGATG
>JACMKT010000179.1 GCA_014380005.1 Rhodospirillales bacterium | reverse complement strand
GGGCACCAAGAACACCAAGACGACATGCCAGAGCGCACCGGCCCTGCCACCCGGCAGATAGCTTCGTGCCCTTCGTGCCCTTGGTGGTAAATCTTGCGGTGACAGCCCCGCGCGATGGCCCCGCTAATCCGTGAAGACCCAATAAAAAACGCCCCCACCCGTGCAGGGTGAGGGCGCAGTACTATCAAGCCTTACCGATTGGGCCGCCAGACCTTGGCCATCTTCTCGGCTTCCGCCCGCGCGGCCGGGCTCAGCTTGGGGCCGATCTGCTTGATCAGATCGGCGGCGGTGGTGCGGACGTCCTTGTCCTCGTTAGCGGACGCGACCACCGACCAGCGATAGGCCGAGGACAGATCGTTCTGCACCAGCTTGCCGGCGGCGTGCAGCGAGGCCAGCGACACCTGGGCCCAGCCGTCGCCCTGCTCGGCGGCCAGCGCATACCACACGGCGGCGGTGGCGGGATCTTTCTCCACGCCCTGGCCGGTCTCGAACATGCCGCCCAAATTATGCTGAGCGATGGCATAGCCCTGCTCGGCGGCCTTGCCGTACCACTCGGCGGCCAGCTTGAAATCCTTGCCGATTCCTTCGCCGGTGGCATACAGGGCGGCCAGATTGTTCTGGGCCACCGGGTTGCCCTTTTCAGCCTGCACCTTCATCTCGTTGAAACTGGGCAGCCGGGCGCCGCTATCGGCGGCCATGGCGGAACCGCACAGCAGCATGGCGACGGTCGCAGCGCCGATCATCAGCTTCTTCATCAGGTAATTCCCCCTAGTTAGTTATGCCCCTCGCCGGGCGCGCCCCTCCGGGCGCTTGGCCGCCGCCGCAATGGCGGCCTAAGAGTTAGGCGTTCAATTCTTCCAGCTTGCGGTACAGGGTGGACAGGCCGACCCCCAGATTGCGCGCCGCCGCGCGGCGGTCACCGGCGGCTTCTTCGATGGCCTGCAGGATCAGCTGGCGTTCGAAAGCGGCGACCTGATCACGGAAATTGCGGCCCGGCACGTATTCCATGGACATGGAATTGGAGGACGACGGCGCCTGCTCGGTGCCGGCCTGACCGGCCAGGACGGCGGGCAGGTCACGGGCTTGCAGGGTGTCGCCATCGGCCATAAGGATGGCGCGCTCCAGCACGTTTTCCAGCTCGCGCAGATTGCCCGGCCAGGAATAGGCCTGCATGGCCGCCATGGCATCGGGGGCGATGCGGATGTCCTTGCCCACGGTCTGGAAGAAGCGGCGCAGCATGAACTCGATGACGCTGGGCAGGGCCTCGCGCTGTTCGCGCAAGGACGGCATCAGCACCTGGAAGATGTTCAGGCGGTAGAACAAATCCATGCGGAAGGTGCCGTCCTGGACCATCTGCTCCAGATTGCGGTTGGTGGCGGCGACGATGCGCACGTCGATGGGACGGTCGCGGGTCGAGCCCAACGGGCGCACCACCTTGTCTTCGATGGCATGCAGCAGCTTGACCTGCATGTTCAGGGGCAGCTCGCCGATTTCGTCCAGGAACAAGGTGCCGCCATGGGCGCCCACGAACAGGCCGTCCTTGGCCTTGTCGGCACCGGTGAAGGCCCCCTTCACATGGCCGAACAGCTCGCTTTCCACC
The DNA here is from genome assembly GCA_014380005.1 of Rhodospirillales bacterium. Taxonomy (GTDB): domain Bacteria; phylum Pseudomonadota; class Alphaproteobacteria; order Rhodospirillales; family Magnetospirillaceae; genus Magnetospirillum. Next base: position 12,872 of record JACMKT010000179.1, on the reverse strand, counting down.
AGGGTCTCGGGGATGGCGCCGCAATTGACCTGAACCAAGGGCCGTTCCGCCCGCGAACTGAGCGAATGGATCAGCCGCGCCGTCATGCCCTTACCGGTGCCCGATTCTCCGGTGATCAGCACGGTCATGTCGGTGTTGCTGACCTTGGCTAACACCTGCTTGATGCGCAGGCCGGCGGGAGTGTCGGGGAACCAGTACTTCTTGTTGTCCTGCTGGACGATGCGGCGCAGCAGGGTGTTTTCCCGCTTGAGCTGCTCCATCTCGTAGATCTGTTTGACCCGGCGGATCAGATCGGGCACGCGCACCGGCTTGATCAGATAATCCGCCGCCCCCGCCTGCAACGCCGCCACCGCCGTGGAGACCGAGGCATAGGCGGTCATCAGCAGCACCGGCGTCCCGTAACCGCGCGTGTGCATTTCCTTGATGATGTCGATGCCGTCGCGGTCGGGCAGACGAAGGTCGGTGACGACCACGTCGAAATCCTGCTTCTCAAGCTCGCGCAGTCCTTCCTCGCCAAGGCCGACGCCGATGGCTTCGATGCCATCCTTCGCCATCTGGGCTTCGAGAACCTGCCGGAAGGCGGTCTCATCCTCGATAACCAACACCTTCATGCGGAATGCCCCCGTGGAATAACCAGGATGACGGTTGTCCCCACCCCTGGCGTGCTTGCAATTTGAATGGCGCCGCGATGTTCTTCCATGATCGAGCGGCAAATGGCGAGGCCGAGGCCCGTGCCCTTCTTGCGCGATTTGGTGGTGAAGAACGGCGTGCAGGCGCGGTGCATGACCTCGTCGGTCATGCCGGCGCCGGAATCCTCGACCGTGATCTCGACGCCATCGGCCACGTCGCAGGTGGACACGGCGATGCCGCCATCGCGGCCTTCCATGGCGTCGGCGGCATTGACCAGGACGTTCATCACCACCTGGATCAGATGGTCGGATATGGCTTCCACCACCGGCTGTTCGGCGGCGCAGGTCAGCTCCAGCCGGGCCGCGCGGAAGCGGGGGTCGAAGCGCATCAGGCCCACGGTGTTGCGGACCAATTGGTTCAAATCCACCGCCTCGGGCTCGGGCTTGGCCGGATGGGCGAATTCGCGGATTTCCGAGACCGTGCGGGCCAGCCGTTCCGCCTGGGCGGTAATGGATTCCACCAAGGCGATATTGGCCTGCACGTTTTGCGGCCCCGAATCCTCGGTCAGGCTCATGGCGACCTGTTCGGACAGGGCGGAGATGGCCTGGATGGGATTGCCGATTTCATGGGCCATGCCGGTGGCGAAGGTGCCCAGCGCCAGCATCTTTTCCTGATGGGCAAAACGGCCCTGAAGCTCGTGCAGTTCACGGTCGCGGTCGGCCAGATTTTCCGACAAGGCGTTGACGGCGTGGATGACTTGGCCCAATTCGTCGTCGCGGCGGACGCTGAGCGGCGTGGAGTAATCGCCACTGCTGATGCGCGCCGCCTTGGCCTGAATCTGGCGCAGGCCGTGGCTCAAACGGGCGAAGAACAGGAAGGCCGAGGCCGACACGGTGATGGCGCCGCCCACGCCCACCAGGAACATCATCACGCTGAACTGCTTGCGGGTCTGTTCCACCCATTGGGCGCGGCCCTTGCGGGCGCCGTCCAGGGCCACCAGCAGGCGCATGACCTCGGTGGAATAGGCCTGCACCTCAGGGCGAATCTCGCGGCTGAACAGCCAGACATTGGCGGCGCTGAAATTCATCTGCAAATCGGACGAGTGGGCCAGCATGTCCCCCACCGCCACCTTCACCGGATGGCCTTCTTTGCGCAGTTCCATCTCCACCGGGGCCAGGGCGACGATGTGGGAATGCAGATGGGCCAGGGTGGCGTGGGTGGCGTTGTCCGGGGCGAATTCCACCTGGGTCAGATCATACAGCATGTCGTTGATCTTGCTGGCCGCCAGCAGCAGCACTTGGCCGCGCCGGTCGATGACCGCCAGATCGTCGGCGGCCTGTTCCATACGCTTGCCCAATTGCTGGCCCAAGACCACCTCGGACGCCAGCAGCGCCGAGATGGCGAGGAACAGCACCATGGCCTTCAGCACCAAAGTGCTGCGGCAACGGGGCGGGCTGGGCCGCAAGGGGCGGTCAAACACGGGCGGCCTCCCCCTTGTGCAGCGGGAAGCGCAGCCGGATGTCCAGGGCGTCGGTCTCCATGGTGTACAGCACCAGCTCGCCGCCCATGGAGCGCATGACGCGCACCAGGGATTGCAGGGTCTGATGCTTTGCCAATTCGGTCAGGGCGGGAACCCGCGGGTCGCCGCCATCGTCCTGGGTTGCGGCGGCCACTGTGATACGCAGCTCCACCCCTTCCACATCGCCCAGGGAGGTGACGTCCACGGTGCCGCGCGCGTCGCGCAGCAAGGCCGAGCCCAAAGACAGCAGCGAGAACACCGCCAGCGTCATCACCGGGCGCGAGAATTCCACCGCCGGCAAGGACGGGTCCAGATTGGCGGTGAAACTGTTGCCGCGCAGGCGGTCGTCCAGACGCACGATACGTAGCGCCGCCGAGGCCACCGCGTTGACGTCCACCAGCCCGATGCCGTCATCGCCGGCAGAGAAAGCGGTGACATCGCGCAGCAAATCCTGGATGCGTTGCAGGCCCTCGCGGATACGGTCCAGTTCCGAGAAGCTGAGGCAGGCATGGCCGTCCACACCCTCGATGCAATCCAGATTGGCCAGGATGACCGAAAGCGGGTTGGCGACTTCGTGGGCAATACCGCCGGTCAGGCTGACCATGTCGGTCAGGCGCTGCTGCTCCAATTCCAGATGACGGGCCAGCCGGGCCTCCACTTGGCGGCGGTGCAGATCGGCGAACATGTCGTCGATGGCGGCGCCCAGGATGCCGATCTCGTCACGGCGCTCGATCTTGACCGAGGTACTGTCGCCCGCCACCAGACCGGCCTGGACCTTGCGCCCCAGCAAGCCGATGGCGCCGACGATGGAGCGCGACAGCCGCATGGGCCAGAACGTCATCACCAAGGGCAGCACCAGAATGACCGACCATGCCATGGCGGCAGAGATGCGTTCGGACCGGTAGCGCCGCTCGACCTCGACCGCGCTGCGGCGCAATTGGGTCCAAGTGTGCACCACTTCGGCTTGGCTGGCGCCCATATGCACGGCGCGCTCGGCGGCTTCGTCCACCCGCGCGGCGATGGCGAAATGCTGCTCGATGATGTCGTCCATGGTGGCCATGCGGTAGCAGAACACCGTTGCGCCCACCAGGAAGGCCAGCACGATGACCAATTGGACCCGCGCCAGCCGGGCCTGCAGCGACAAGGCGTTGGCGGCTTTGGTCACGACAACCCCCGCAGCCATTGCGGAATGGTGTCGGCGTCCCAGGCACGCTCGCCCACTTCGACCCACAGCAATTCGCCATTCTTGCCGATGACGATGGTGGTGGGCACGGCGGAGATGCCCCAGCGTTCGGCGGTCAATTCGCCGGTGGGGTCGATATGGGTGGCGAAGGGCAGATTCTTGCCGCGCAGGAATTCGCGCACCAAGGCCGGATTGCGGTCGATGGACAGGCCGATCACGGCGTATTCGGCGGGGTCCAGCCGGTCGGCCAGTTTTTGCAGCCCGGCCATTTCGCGCCGGCACGGGCCGCACCACGTGGCCCACACGTTCAACAGCACCATCTTGCCGCGATAGGCCTTCAACGGCTCACGCGCGCCATCCAGCCGTTCCAGCACGACGCCGTCCAATTGCTTCTGCGGCGCGGCGGCTTCCTGCTTATCGTCGCCGCAGGCCATAAGGCCCAAGGCAAGGACGGCCATGACCAGAACGCGGCTGAACCCGGTCATGGCGCGTCCTTCCGCAACTGGTCGGGCGAGGTCACCGGCTTTTTGTCGATGGCGCCCACCGATCCCGGCGGAATGGCGATGGGTTCGCCGCCGCGCTTGACCCGCAAGGCTTCCTGCCACTCCCACTCGGCGGCAGAGGCCTTGCGCCAGAACGGCGTTCCTTCCGGTTCGAAATGCAGGAAGGTGCGGATGGCGCCCAGGGCCAGTTCCACGTCGCCCTGGGGCTCCACCGCCATGGCGAGACCGTAATAGGCGTTGATCTGGCGCGGCGAGACAGCCAAGGCCTGCTCGAACTCACGCTGGGCGGCAGGGTAATTCTTGGCGGCCAAATGGGCGAACCCCATATTGGCGGACACTTCCGGCACGTTGGGCTGACGCTTGCGGGCGCCGTCGAAGACGATGATGGCTTCGTGGACCCGGCCCGCGCGCATGAAGCCCACGCCGTCTTCAAACAGTTTCTTGAAAATGGGATCGGTCACCTTGTCCGCCGACACCGCCGGGGCCGCAGGCCCGTCCTCACCGGCCCAAGCGGGCAGGCTGACGCCGATCACGGCGAAACCGAGGAAAGCGGCTAGCAAACGGCGGGTACTCATATCATTCCCTTGTGGGGTGCCGTGGAGATGAACGGCATGCCGAAGAACGTTGCGAAGGCGATGAGGAAGATGATCACCACCGCCAGGGCCGAGATTTCCGGGCGGGGCCGGAACGTCACTCTGATGTGCAAGAACAGGGCCACCGCCAGCCAAGTGATGAAGGCCCAGGTCTCCAACGGGTCCCATGCCCAGTACCGGCCCCAGGCGTCCTGAGCCCAGGCAGCGCCGGCCACCAGCATCATGCATTCGAAGACGAAGGCCAGCAGGACAAGACGGAAGCCCACTTCTTCCAGCGCGGAAGAGGCCGGCAGGCGCGGAAACAGCGCCCGACCGGTCAAACGGCGCAGCAGCACCACGATGGCGGCGCCCAACGCCACCACCACAATGCCCAGGAAAATCTTACCAACCCACACATGCACCGGCAGCCAAACGGTCTGATAGGTCACCGGCATGGGCGCATCCACCGCGTCCACGGTCAGAAGCCACAGCACCAGGACCTGCAACACCGGCAGCGTGGCCGCCAGGATGGGCCGCAGACGGGGCAGCGCCCACACCACCGCCAGCAGGGCGGCATGCAGGCTCCACACATTGCTGGATAGAATTTCGAACAAATTGACGTAGGGGCCATGATCCAAGCGCTGCCAGCGCAGCACGATGGCGGCGCCATGGACCAACAAGGCCAGCAGCAGCACCGGGGCCAAACCGCGCCAGATAACACGGCCACGCAACTCGGCCATCACGGCAATCAGCGTCGCCAGAATATACGCGCCCAAGCCTGCCACCAGCAGCGCATTCTCAATCATGGGAACCACCCTCCCAGGCCGGGCCTTCGGTCAGGCCGCGCAATTTGGTCAGCACGTGCCACGCCAGACCCAGCACGGCGACGGCAGCGAGCGCAGCCAGCCAGGGCAGCGTCGGGTCATAAAAAATCGTATAGCCCATCCACCCCGCCAGCCGGTCATAGCGCACCCGGCCACCACCGATTTCCGCCTCTTCGCCAGGGGCCAGGACCACCCGATGATCGCCATCCACCAGAGCCAGCTTGGCATCGGTAGGCGGGCGGAAGCTCCACGGACCGTTTTCGTCGAACACCTGGGTCGGCATTTCCAACCAGACCACCAGATTGCGCGAGCCATCGGGCAACGGCCATTCATTGCCCTGATTCTCGTAATTCATGGGATAGGACGGCAGATGCACCGATCCGGTGACGCTTTGACCGTCGGCACCGGTCCAGGTCAGCACCGGCGCGAAGCCCTTGTTGGGGGTGGTGTAAAGGCGATAGGCGCCGATGACCAGCGGGCGGTCGTCACCCACCACCTTTTCGTGCCAGCCACCTTGGCCGTCCGGCAGCAACACCGTGCTGTCGGTCTCGCGGCGCTGCATACCGGGATCGTAGCGGATGATGAACGGCCCTTGCACGAACTCGGCGCGGTCCAGCGTCCAGGCATGAAACGGTGCGACGTTGGCGACCACGGCAGAGGCATCGAACAAGGTGCCCTCGGCGATCTCCACATGGCCCTGCAAGGACATCAGCCGGCCCAAGGCGGCGACTAGCGCCAAGGCGGCCAAGCCCACATGAAAGACCAGCAGCCCACGCTGCCGGCGCAAACGCTCATGCTTATGAATGGCCGCCAGCAGGTTCAGTGCCAAGCCGCCGAAGGGCAGCACCAGCAGACGCGTCAGATCCTGCTCAACCACCCGCCCCCACAGCAACACCACTGCCGCCACCAGCAACAGGGCCAGCGTGAGTTTAAGCGATGCGAGCAGGGCGGGAAGACGGCGCAACATGCTCATGGCACGTTCGTGCACGCCTCCTTGCTGTCCTTCATCCACACTTTGCCGATCAGACTCTTGCCGTTACCGTCCGAACCGCCGGCCTTGGACCCGCAATCGGTATCAGCCCAGGTTCCGCTGGCTTTCCAATTGCGAACCTTCAACGCCGCCCCCTGGTAATACGGTGCCGCATCGTAGCCGACGCATTTGCCGTTAGCTGAAGTCGCGCAGGTGTTCCATTTGCGCACCTCGGTCCCGGAGGCCAAACCCGCTTCGCTGCCAACATTGTTCAGATCAACCAACAGCGCCTTGTTCTTCCAGCCATGCGGCACCATGACGTGACACAGTCTGCATTTAAAATAGGCGGAAGATCCGCCGATATTGGCAATCCGGTCGATGTGATAGAGGTGCAGATTATCGCTCTTGGGGCCACCGAAGCCACTCTTATAGCCGGTGCTGCTGGCGTTGCTGCTTGTGGTGTAGGCCGCCTTCAGGTGGCATTTAAAGCACAGAGCATCGTTACTGCCCACACCGGTGGCGCGCGACCAAGTGCCCTTCAGGATGAACGGGTTGCTTGATCCATGCGGCCCCCAGGCTCCCGGGGGAATCGAGGATTCCGTGCCCACATTTGGACCGTGGCAATCGGTGCAATACATGGTTTGACTGCCGACATCATTGCTCCACGGCAATTTCCAGTTGTTTTTGTTCATGCTCCCACGGGCCGCGGTCGTCCGGCCGGTGGCCTTGCGCACCGGGTGCCATGAGCGATGGTTGCCGCCGGGCTCAGCCACATCAGAGCTGGGCGCCGCAAATTCCATGGCCTGATCGGTGTACTTGGTCACACCGTTGACGTTGCTGCCCTTGCCGTTGATGCTTGGCCCAGATGTGGGTGGATTGGTGCCGTATGCATAGCTGGAATGGCACTTCAGGCAAATCTGGTACTCTCGGGTCACGTATGTGTTGGTGACCGAAGTGTCCTGACTGACACCGGGATCGCCGAATTTGACGAAATAATTCGTGGGACTGGTGCCAAAAGTGACGCTGGTCTCGGTGCCGAAATCAGGCTCCACCCCCCAGGCCCCACGCAAAGCACCCGAGGCGATATTGTCGCGTTTCTGGCTGGTGCTGGTTTCATCATGGGGATGGTGGCCAACGGTTCCCACGCCCGACCAGAAGCGCTGGCTTTTCATCGTCCTGTGCGGATTGTGGCAATCCGGGCATTCGGCATGGCGATTGGTATTGCCGGCACCGGCCAGCAGATCGCGGCCCTCAATGCCGTTAGCCCCCAAATGGTCGAGATTCTTGTCGAGCCGGGTGGTGGTCGGCGCCGCCACATTGCCCGTCGTCGTGCCGATGTCGTGCACCTCCGGCGTATTGTTGATGGGCATGGAGTAATTGGTGACACCGAAATCGGCCATGACCGCCGGCGGGAAACCGCCGCCGCTGCTACTCACCGTGCCGCCGCCGCTGGCCGAATGACAGGCATAGCAGGTCTGTTCGGTTGCCGCATTGCCGCCCGACTTCACGTTCTGGCCGTTCAGTGCACCGTCGGTGCCATCACGCAGCAGGCGCCGCGCGCCCTGAACCGTGTGGGTGTCGTGGCAATTCAGGCACGCGGCCTGCCAGACCTGGGTATTGCCGGGGAATTGCCGGGTGGTGGCTGCGGCGTTGATATAGGTCTGGGTCGCCACCGCATGGGCCGATTGATACCAGCCCGCCTTGTTGTGGCAGCCCAAGCACAGAATGTCCGTGCCCGAGGTGTACTGATCCTTGGCCGGCAGGCTTTTCTGCATGCGGCTTTCACGCAGGAACTTGATGGGGCCTTCGGTGGGCGTCCATTTGGTGATGGGGTCCTCGGTATCGTCGCGGATGTGCGGATCATGGCACGAGGTGCATTGCATCTTCTGGTTTTCCAACGGGAAAACCGGCTTGTTCTCGGCACCCGGTCCCCGGCTGCCGATGATCGGCACGGTGACGCCCTTCTTGATGGTGGTGCGGGTGGGCACCTGATTAGGCAAGGTCGGCGGGTAAAGCTCGCCGTCATTGCTGGCGCGGGTGGGGTCGTAGGTGAACGAGATGGGATGGTCGTTGGACAGATCGGTGCCGATGACCCTTGTGTAACCGGAATTGGGATCGCCCACGGTGGTGTTGCCGGCGGTGCCCATGGTGGTCACGCCGCCCTGCATGGTGATGTTGGTGCCGGTCTGGCCGCGCAGGATGTTCACATTGCCCAGCGCCACCGTGCCGTCATGGCATGACAGGCACAATTTGCTGGAACCATCGGGCTGATCCAGAGAGGCCACGCCATTGGCGGCGGCATCCAACGAGTTGGAATTGTACAGGTTGTAATTGCTGGTGGAGGATTTGGTGTGGTTCCACAGCGGCCCGATGGTCTGCGAGGTCTGGTGCGGCGTATGGCAGAACACGCAGACTTCGTTTTCCGACTGGGCACGCACGGAATTGCCCGAGGTGGCGGACAAATTGTGCTTGGTCTTGCGGATGTCCGAGATGCGCGCGGCGCTGGCGTCCTCGCCGGTCAAGACCACGCCAAGCACCACCGTCGCCAGCAGCGTCAGAAGCACGGCCACCATTCTTGTGCGCCGGGTCATTCCGTCCCCCCTACCGTCAATTCTTTAAAGACGCAGACGCGGCCATTGAACATGTCCGCCACGTAGACCTTGCCTTGTTTGTCGGTCCACACGCCCGAGGGCAGGTAGAACTCGCCCAACCCGTTGCCGTCGCCGCCGATGGGCAGCAGGAATTCACCGCTGGGCGAGTAGATCAGCATGTGATCGAAATAGGATTCCATCACATAGACCCGGCCATCGCGGCCCACCGCCACCCCCTTGGGCCGCGTCATGTCGCCGACGCGGATGCCCAACTGGCCGATGGTCAGCTTGCCGTTGCCGTCCAGATCGAAAATCTGCACGCGGAAATTCAGGGTGTCGGCCACATAAAGCTGTTTGTGGGCCAGGGTGATGAAGGTGGGGTAGTTGAGCTGCCCATCCTCGGTCCCGCGCTTGCCGATGGTGTCCACCACCTCGCCATTATGATTGAAGACGATGATGCGGTGGGCGCCGGTGTCGGAAACGTAAATGTAACCGCTTTGCGGATCATGGGCGATGCCGGTGGGGCGGGTCAGCAACCCCTTGCCCAGCGGCGCCAGCGGCGTGCCGTCATGGGAGAGGTGGAAGATCTGGGCCAAATCCGAATCGGTGACGAAGAAGCCGCCGGCGCCATCTTCGGCGATGGCGATGGGCGAAATGAAATCATCCTCGTCCGAGCCGCGTTCCCACTTGATCACTTTCGGCTTCTTCGGGTCCATGTCGAAAACGATGACCGAGGCCAAGCCGGGATCGACCACCAGAATGCGGCCCGTGGTATCGACGATGCCGCTGGTGGGGCGCTCAAGCTGAAGGTAGTCGGGCTCGCCGAACAGCAGGCCGGTGACGATTTCGAAAATGATGGTCCCGGTGGATTTGCCTTCGTTGGTCTTGGGCACGAAGTCGCGCTCGCCCACCAAGGTGCCGGCATAGGCATAGCGCGGCGGGTCGGGCAATTGCGGCCAGATCAGCGCATTCTTGCCCGGTTCCAGCGACGGTGCGACCCGCGCGCCCGTACAGGCCGACAACAAGAACAGCACCGCCACAGCACCGAGGACAACGCCCAGGGCCTTCTGTCGGGTCATTTAGCGCCCCCCCGAGGCAAGGAATTTCTCGGGAACCACCTTGAACACCTGGACGCGGTTGTTCTCCCGATCCACCACGTAAAGCAGACCCTTGTAATAAGTCAAACGTCCAGGCTGGCTGAACTCGCCCGCCTTGGTCCCGTGGCGCCCGAACATCTCCACCAGTTTGCCGTCGGCGAAGATCAGAATGCGGTGATTGAAGCGGTCGGAGATGTAGACCCGGTTGTCGTCATCCACGGTGATGCCGTCGGGATCGCTGAAGGTGCCCTGGCCGAACGCGCCCATATAGGTGCCGTCCAGACCATAGGCCTGGACCTGCTGGCGCACGCCGTTGACCACATAAAGCAAGCCGTTGCGGCCCTGAACCATGCCGCGGATATTTTTAAAACCGCCGGGGCCATCGCCTCGGAAGCCGATGCCGTACAGGGACACGGCCTGGGGGTTGAACACCACCACGCGATCGAAAAGCCCGTCGGCGACGAAGATTCTCAGGCCGCGCGAATCCACCGCCACCGATACCGGGTGGTTCAAATTCTCCGCATCGGTGAATTCCATCTTGGGCCGCCCGTCGGCATCGTAACGGACCACCTTGTGGCCCTTGCCGTCGGTGATGAACACGTCGCCATCGGGAGCCACGAACACGTCGTTGGCCTCCTCCAATTCGGTCAGCATGCGCAGGCGCACATAATCCGGCTTGGACAGGCCGCCATTGGCGCCGGTGGAATTTTCCACGCCGTCGGCGTGCCACCGGAAGCGGTACAGGGATTGGCTGCGGCCGTCGAGGACATAGACGCCGCCTTCACCGGCGGCGATGGCCACCGGATGGCGCGACGGCGCAATGCGCTCGCCCAAGCCGGCAAGCAGACGCATGCTGGCGCTGGTGCCGCTGCCGGCGGCAGTCATATATCCGGTCAGGGTGGTATAGGGGATCAGCCGCTTGCCGGCGCCGCCCACCTCGCCCACCGAGTAGTACAGCGCCTCATTCTCGGGACCGCCCTTGCGGGTTCCGTCCGCGCCGGTGATGGCGGTCAGGCACCCGCTTAGCGTCAGACACATGAGGGCAAGGACGGGACCCCATTTCATTTCGTCAGCCTCCGGGAATCCGTCGGCGTGTTATGGCAACGGAAGCAATCGGTCACTGGGAAAGCGACCTTGCCATGGCAGACTCCACAAAACTCGCCTTTAAGAATCGCGTACATGGTGATGGGATTGCCGTCTTTTTGCGGCAGGAAGATGGCGGGGTGACAATTGTTGCAGCCCAGCCAGGCGGTGTGCTGCTTGTGAGGGAACTTCACCTGCGGCATGGACGAGGTCTTGGTTTTGAGAACGTCCATGTTGATGACGTTCATCAGGGTCTCGCCCTTGACCCCTTTGCGCGGGTCCACATAGCCGCCTTCCAGCGCCTCGACCCAATTCACGTAATTACCGACTCGGTCTTGCGGCAATTCGCGCAAGGCTGCGTCGGGCTGCTGAAGGAATTGAAGGCCGGGATTGGCGGGGTCGTGGATGCCGTCATCGCCCAAGGCGGGGTGAAACCCGACCGGGCCGCCATCTTGTGCCATGGCGCCGTCCAACGTCATGACCACAATTGCGGCGGCCATAAAGACCGCCGCAACCGCAAGAAACAGAACTCGTTTGGCCCTGGGAAGCATGAAACTCCTAGCCGGGGATATAAGCCCCCGCCATCCGCAATGCCTTGATCAGCTTGTCGGTGGACTCGCCCAAGGTCTTGATGGCGCCCGCATAATCCTTACCCTTGGCCTTGTCCTCACCCTGCTTGCGCAGGATTTCGGCATCGGCCTTCATGCTGTCGATCTGCGGCGCGAAGCTGGGATGCGGCGGCTTCTCGCTGAGGGTCAGCTTGAGCAGGAAGATGTGGCTGTCGTTACGGTCGATTTCGTAAACGTATTCCTCTTCCGCCGAGGCGAAAGACAATTCCTTGGTCAGCTTGTCGCCCTCGCGCAGGGCGGCGACTTCGGTGGTGATGTTGGAATACGCCTTGTCCAGTTGGACGACGGCGCCTTCTACATTGCCGCCCTTGGCCATGGCTTCGATCTCGGCCACGTGAACGGCGATGGCGGCACGGCGGTCGACGACCTTGCTGGCGGCGCCCTTTTCCTTGGCAACGCGGTCGAAGGCCTCCAGCAGCGCCTTCACTGAAGCCATGCGGCTGTCGTAAAGCTGCTGGACACGGGTGCCCTTGACCGAGGTCTCGCTGACCCGGCGGGTGTTGGACATGACCAACTCCAGCGCCTTGTTCAGCTTGTCGTCGGCGATCTGGGCCTTGCCGTCGGCGGCTTCCTTGGTCGCCTCGGCCACCATCTTGCGGGCGTTCTGCAGCGCCTGGATGGCATCCGCATCACCGCTTTGCTCGATGGCGCGCACCGAAGCCGAGTTGGTGACCAGATTGGTGACGAACTTGGCCTTCTGGTCAATGTTCGCATTGGTCACCGGCACGCGCGGCGCGTCGGGGGCCTGGGCCAGGGCGGGCGCCCCGCCGAGCCCAGTGAGCACGGCGGAGACGGCTAGGTAGTAGCCCAGTGAAGTGGGTAAACGACGGTTCATGGATTTCTCCTCAGCGGCCATGGGCGCGCAAACGTTTGTCAGCGGGCGGCCTTGACGTCGGCCGGCTGGACGATGTCACCCATGTTGTTGCCCCAGGAGTTACGCTCGAAGGTGATGACGGCGGCGATGTCTTCATCGTTCATGCTCTCGGCCCAAGCCTGCATGGCGGTGTCGGCAACGCCCTTGACCACCGTCTTGATGTGACCACTGGCCGGACCCTTGGCGACCTTGCTGCCCTTGAGGGCAGGGAAAGTGCCTTCGACGCCCTCGCCCTTCTCGCCATGGCAGCCCGAGCAATTGTCGGCATAGACCGCCTTGCCCTTCTTCATGAGCTGATCCTTGGTGAGCTTGGCCGATGGAGCCGCAGCAGCCGCGACCGGGGCCGGGGCCGGGGCCGGAGCCGCCACCGGCTCGACGGCCACGGGGGCCGGGGCCG
>JACMKT010000178.1 GCA_014380005.1 Rhodospirillales bacterium | reverse complement strand
GCCGTCATGCCCGGACTTGATCCGCGGCTGTCCGGTTTGATTTTCAGCTTCGCTTGGAAAGGCAGGGGCACTGTGCCTTTGCGGCCCCATCGTCCAAATTGGACACGGTTAATTCACCACAGAGACACAGAGGCACAGAGATACCTGTCAGGCGGGACCCGATTCGGGCGCCATCTGGCAAAGTCTCTCTGTGCCTCTGTGTCTCTGTGTCTCTGTGTCTCTGTGTCTCTGTGGTTAACCTAAGGGCGCTTGTTAAAATGGAAGTGCCTGAAGGAGAAGCTTATTCGGTGTCATGCATAGGAAGATGGGACACGAATGAAAACGAATAAGAACGAATTTTAGGCGCACCGCCGGGGTCGCTTGTCCTGACCCATTCGTTTTCATTCGTGTCAAATTTCAAAGCAGAAGCCGCGCTCACTGCCGTCATATCATTCACGTTAAATTTAAGCTGGACAGCCGTGTGCTTGACACGGGCATCCACGCGGTAGGGGCGAAAACTGTGCCAGATGGAACCACGGGGATACGCGGGTCAAGCCCGCGCATGACGATCTGCGGTGTAGAGGGATCTTCCCTTTATTCCTTCCACCCCGTGATCATCGTCCTGATCAGGCTGGTGGGAGTCTTCCCCGTGGTTGCCAGATAGATGTGACCCAAGGTGAACATGAAGACGCAATAGGCGGTCATGTAATGGGTCATGGCGAGCGGCAACAGGCCATCCACGCCCATCACATGGTCGGGAGCGGAATCGGGGAACAGGAACAGCACCCCGCTGACCACCAGGATGGGCATGGCAAGGTACATGATCAGGGCGTAGATCAACTGTTGCAGGGCGTTGAACTTGATGTCGGGCGTGGCCGGATAGGGCTGCGGTTTGCCCTGGAAAATGTCCCACAGGTAATAGCGGGCCTGGACCATCGCGCGGCAGGCAAAGCCGTCGCGCAGGGACAGATATTGCCGCCAATTGCCGCTGGCCGCATTGGCGGACAGGAAGAACACATAGCTGGCGGCCTGGATAAGGCCCGCGATGGTGTGGATTTCCCGCGCCACCCGGAATGGGATCAGCAGGGAATTGGGCGTGGCGAAGTGCAGGCTGATGCCCGAGGCGGCCAAAGTCAGCAGCAGCATGGCGCTGGTCCAGTGCCACAGCCGCAACCACAAAGGCAGCAGACGGATGCGTTCGGTCGTCACTTCTTCTTCCCCCGGCAGAGGATACGGGCAAGGGCATGGGCCGCCAATCCGGCCACGACCAGACCCAGGATGATGAAGCTGGCCCGGTCCACCCAGGTGTTGCGGGTGGCGCCCACCACATAGGCATCGGTCAACATGATGCCGTTGATGAAGCCCAAGGCGTCGATACGGCTGCTCTCGTCACGGGCCAGATGCAGGTAAAGCCGCTTCCTCAGCACCGAATCGGCGCTGTGGCATTCCACGCAACGGCGCTCGGCCTTGGCCTTGCCCTGGACCTCGTGGGATTGGGGCTGGCCCACGGGGGTGTGGCAATCCACGCAACGCACGGCCTTCCAATGCATGGGCGGGTTGGGCAGCCATTTGTGGATGGCGTCCAAATCCGGCGGCCGCTTGTCGGGCGAGTACTGCTTGAACCGCGTTTCCGAGCGATGGCAGTCCAGGCACATGGTGTTGTCCTGGGCAACGATCTTGCGCGGCTCCACGATCTTGGCGGCGGATTGATAGATATGCGGGTCGTGGCAGGTCTCGCACGGGAACTTATCCGGCCATTTTTCGTGGTGGATGGAGCGGTTGAACTCGGCCTCGATCACCGGGAAAGTACGGGCATGGCAATTGCCGCAGAATTTGCTGCTGGCCTTGGCCCCGTCCTCGGCCTTGTGGGGGAAGGCGCTGAAGCCGTTATTGTGGCAGTCGCGGCAATCCAGACCGTTATGGCCGGAATGGTCGTAGTCGGTCGCCTTGACCACCATCTTGGCCAGCTTGACCATGTCCATGCCGGCACGCGGCGGCGATTTGACGCCCTCTTCGCTATGACAGCGGAAGCATTCACCATTGGCCTTGGTGATCTTGCCGGTCAGGTCTTCATCGAACGGGGCCATGAAATCGACCTCGTCCTCGGCCCTTACCGGCTGCCCCAACAGCGCCAGCAGCCCCAGGCCGATGATGATCCAGTGTTTCACACGCACTCGCCGTCCCCCGCTGGAAGAAGCGCGGCCTTGCGGCTGCGCTTCAGCACTTACTTCTTCACGGCGACGAAATCGGCCTCGCCGGCATCGAGCACGAGGGTGTATTCCAGCGACACTTGATGGTAACGGCCAGCCGCGAAGTCTTCGTGCACGGCAAAGCCCACGGTGTAGGTCTTGCCGGCGGCGAGTTCCTTATGCGCCGGGTCGGCAACCTTCAGCGGACGGCTCATCTCGACGACCCACTTGCCGCCAACCTGCTTGGCTTCCACGGTGACCGCCGGCTTGGCGTTGTCCTGGCGCTTGTTCAGGGCGACGCCATCGGCGGCCACGGCGGGGGCGCCGGGCTTCAGGCGGGCCTGCCAGTACTCGATGAACTGGCCTTCGGCGAACATGGCGTCCAGCGCCTCTTGCGGCTTCTGGCTGTCACCGCCGCCCTGACGCGACAGCTTGGCGCGCGAGCGGGCCAGATATTTGTGGGTGTCCTTGCCTTCGACCGAGCTGGCCATGCCGTTCACGTCGTCATGGCAGATGGACCAGCAGCCGGCGCGGGTGAATTCCACCACCTTGCCGTCATCCATCATCATGGTGACGCGGGCGGCATAGTCCTTGTCCAGCTTGGGGCCACCGGCGCCGGTCACTTCCGGCCATTCCAGGCGCACATACAGCTTCTGGCCGTCATTGGCGAACTTCACTTCCAAGGGCACGCTGCCGCGCTTGCCCGGCAGTGGCTTCTTTTCCAGGCGCTGGCCCGAGGCCAAGGCCTTGCCGATCTGCTCTTCTTCCTTGGTGTGGCAGGATTTGCAATTCTTGCCCTCACGGAATTTCGGCGCGGCGCTGTGTTCGTCCTTGGACAGCGCCCATTCCCACGACGCCTGACCGGGATACAGCAGCGGCACCTGCTTGGCGGGGATGCTGGCCCAATCGACAGCACCGGCCGGCAGGGCGGTCAGGGCCATAAGCAGGCCACCCAAAGCGGCTCCGGCGCGGCGGAATGTCGATCCCATCATCAGGTTCTCCTCGTTTTTAGCGCGATCCGTCAGGACCGGATATGAGCGATGAAGCCGTCCACGTCGGCGCGCAGCAGCTCGGATTGTTCGGACAATTTGTGGGCGGCGTCGAGCACCTGGGCCGAGGCATGGCCGGTCTCGGCGGACGCCTGGGTGACGCCCGAGATATTGCGTGACACATCCTCGACGCCCGACGACGCCTGCTGGATGTTGCGCGCCATTTCCTCGGTGGCGACGCCCTGTTCTTCCACCGCCTCGGACACGGCGGCGGCGATTTCGTTGATGCGCAGGATGGTGTCGGTGATGCCGCGGATGGCGATGACCGCTTCATGGGTGGCTTCCTGCACCGCGTTGACCTGGGCGGTGATGTCCTCGGTGGCGTGCGAGGTCTGGATGGCCAGGGACTTGACCTCGTTGGCGACCACGGTGAAGCCCTTGCCGGCCTCACCGGCGCGCGACGCCTCGATGGTGGCGTTCATGGCCAGCAGATTGGTGCGCCGGGCGATGTAATTGATCAGGCCGATGACCTCGCCGATCTTCTGGGCGGCGGCGGACAGGGAATTGACCATCTCGTTGACGCGCTCGGCATCGTTGGCGGCGGTCTGGGCCACGCTGGCGGATTCCCCCACCTGACGCCCGATTTCGCGCAAGGACGCCGACAGCTCGTTGGTGGTGGCCGCCACGGTGGCGACGTTGGCGGTGGCCTCTTCCGACGCGGTGGACACCGCCGAAGCCTGCTTCACCGCCTGGGCCGCCACCGACGACAGCGATTGGGCCGAGGATTCCAGCTCGGTCGCCTGGGACGACACGATCTGGACGATGCCCTGGACGCTGGCCTCGAACTTATCGGCCATCTGGTTCATGGCCTGACGCTGCGCCCGTTCCGAAGCCTTCTTCTGCTCGTCATTCTCGACCTGCAGGCGTTCCATCTGGATGGCGTTGCTTTTGAACACCTCGACGGCGCGGGCCATGTCGCCGATCTCGTCGGCGTGGTCCAGCACGGGCACGGCCACACTCTTATCGCCTTCGGCCAGGCGCTTCATGGTGCCGGTGATGGCACGCACCGGCAGCACGATGCCCGAGGCCACGCCCCAGGCCAGGAAGGTGCCCAGCAGGCCGGCGGCCACGGCCAATACCACGGCCATCCAGCGGGTCCAGGCGATGTCGGACACGGTGCTGTCGGTGGTGACGGCAAGGTCGCGGCGCATGGTCAGGCCGGTTTCCTTGGCAAGCTGAGCGATCTCGCCAGCCTGGGCGGCCATGACCTGATTGGTCAGCTTGTCGGCATCGGCCACCGCCGCCGCCATTTCCACGAAGGCTTCGCGGTATTTCGGCCCGGCCTTGCCGGCGGCGTAGGATTCGTCCAGCAAGGTGGGGTCGATGATGTGGTTGGCCAGGGCCTCGCCGGCCTTGGCGAACACGTCCACCTGACGCTTGGCTTCCTCCACCAAAGCGGGATCGTTCTTGGCGATGAAGCGGTTGGCGTTCAGCAGGGCCTGCATCAGGCCTTCCTGGGCCACACCGGCCAAAGCGGCACCCTTGTGGTCTTCCACTTCCAGCGACGCCCGGATGATGCCGCTGAGGCGCTGCTGCGCCTCGGTGCCCAAAGGCAGCATGATGTTGTTGATGATATGATCGCGCTTCTTCTTCAGCTCGATCAGCTTGTCGATATTGACCGCATAGGCTTCGACCATGCCGGCCATACGGCGGATGGCGTCACGCTGGGTGTCGTCGCTGGCCTTGGCTTCGGCTTCCTGCAACAGCGGGGCGATTTCGTTCTGCACCTCGCGGATACGCGGCAGCGCCTTCTCGTCGCCGGTGGAGCCGGTATAGCGCAGGACATTGCTGAGGATGCTGACCACCGAACGGTCGATCACCGACACGGTCACGGCGTTATCGGCGGCGCGTTCGTAAGACGAAAAGCTGCGCGAGGTGGCTCCCAACCCGATGATGCCCACCAGCGCCACCAGACCCAGCAGCGTCAACACCAAGGCAAAGCCGGCATAGATGCGGTGGCCGATGGAAAAGCGCGAAAAGAACCGCGCCGCGAACATGGTGTGGACGCTGGTCAGCTGAATGAAATCCGCCTTAGACCGGGCGGTCCTCACCTTGGCGAAATAGTCCCGCACAAGTTCGATGCCATCGGACAGGGATGTGGAAGCCATGGATGCCCCCCTTTTTCTTAGAACTTGGCGCGGGTGGTGAGAAGGAACAGGTGCGCATCGTAATTGGGGCTTTGCTCGGAAAGCGTCATCAACCCCGTGGTCGGCGTCTGGTTGAGGCCGCCGTCAAGCGCCCAATCCTTCGAGCGGTAGATTTCCAGCGCATAGCCGAAGCCAATCACCACGTTGTCGGTCAGATCGTATTCGGCGCGGGCCGAAATGCTGTGGCTTTTCGAGGTGATGTCGGGAAAGGACGAGGCTAAGCCGGTAACGTTGGCGCTGTTCCGGGTCGGGTCGGTCTCGGTCACCGTCCACACGAACGCATAGTCGGTCAGCAGCTTCCAGCCCTCGCGGATCTGCCAGACGCTGCCCAGGCCGACGGTGTGGGCATCTTCGGCGATATTGACGAACCAGCGCCGCGAAACATCTCCGACCTGAGCAAGGGTCGCCTGTTCGCCGGCCTGATCGGTCACGCGGCGTTCGTAGGTGTAAAAGCCGGTCATGCTGAACTCGGGCGAGGCCACATAGTTGGCATCCACGGTGGCGGTGGTGGCGACGGAATCGGTCAGGCCCAAATCCGAACGCACATATTCGTCGATGACCAAGCCGCCGCTGGCGCCCAGGGTCCACGCCTCGACTGGAGAGTAATTGAATCCGGCCTGGATGCGGTCCCGGATCATGTCCGCTTCGTAATACTTCCGCAAACCGGGATTGTTGTCGTACACGGCGAAGCCGGGGGCATTGGTATAGACCAGCGAGCCCGTTGGAGAATAGGTCGAACCGTCGCGCCACATGCGTGAATACTTGGCGTTACTGGTCAACCCCTCGGCCAAGGAGGAGCGGACGCCCACATAGGTGGTGTTGTCGATGTTCTTGGCGCGCTCGGAATGGCTGCGCTGGAACTGGCGGAATTCATAGCCGCTCATCAGCTTGGTGCGCGGCGTCAGGGCATAGCCCAAATCGAGCCCAGCGAGGTTTTCCTTATAGCTGAACGGCGTGTTACGCCGCAGGATACCGCTCTGCGCCGTAGAATCCGCGGTATAATAGTTGAACTGGCTGACCGCCGTGTCGTTGCGCCGATCGGTGAAGCGGTAACGGGTCTTGGTATCCAGCCGGGGCAAAGGCCGGCTCGTCAGCTCCACATTGGCGGTGGTCGTGCTGATGCGCCCGTCCAAGGACTGGCGCGGCAACGCAGCCGGTGTGCCGTTGATGCTGTAGGGCAGGAAGGTGTCGTCCTGCAGGTACTGGGAATAGGACAGGTTGGTGACCAGCCGGGTGGTGTCGGTGAACTGATAGCCGCCATCGGCGTAGAAGCTGTGCGCCGTGTTGCTGGGTGCCAACGACATGCGGTCACGGGGATGCGCCGCATCACCGCTGACGCTGTTCAGCGTCAGCGAACTGTCCTCATTGCGGAACATGGACAGGTTATAGCCCAGCTTCCATTGCGTCTGCTTACCGGCAAAGCCCAATTCGGCCTCGACCTGATCATCTTGATAATTGACCGGCGCCGGCACGTTAAGGCCGGGTCTGCTGCCAGCGACGCCGTTGCTGTAGACGCCCAGCGAACGCAGGCCTTCCTTCTGTTCGTGGCGGGCATTGATGCGCACGGAATAAAGCGGGTCCACATGCCAGGTCAGGCCGCTGCCGAAACGCTCGCGTTCGGTGCGGATGTCCACCGGAGTCCGCTTCGGCAAGTTCGCGCTGCTCACATTGCCGGTCCAACCCGGCACTTTGGTCAGGATGTCGCCGCCTTCGCCGGTCCAGGCCGACAGGCCGCGGAAGCTGCTGAAGGGCATCAGATCATAGCCGAAATTCAGCGCGTACAGCCCTTGCTGGCCGCCCTCGGCGGTCAGGCGGCGCGAATCGTAGCCATAGCTGTTGGCGTTGACCCGCATGAAATCCGCACCGTTGACGTCGTACGGCGTGCGGTAAAGATAGGACAGGCTGCCCACCGGAAAGACGCCGTCATCGCTGCGGCCGCTGTAGCGGTTGGCTTTCAGCGGATTGTCGCTGGAATAGCCGCCGCCCACTTCGATGTAATTGAGATAGGTCTTGGCCGGGGCCGCCACCGGTTCCTGCGCAATGCCGAATTCGTCGTCATCCGCCAAGGCGGCGAACGGGATCAGCATGGTGGTCGAGAGGGCAATAGCTAGTTTCTTGATCATTTTCAGCCTCCCGAGCGCGTCAGCGCATGAACCTGGGACCAGAGGGATGGTTGGAGCCATGGATCTGCGAATGGCAGTTCATGCAGGACTTGCCGCGGATACGCTGGTCATTTCCGCCGTTGCCGTTGGACAGCAGCTGGTTCGAATGGCCGCCCACCATCATGTGGCATTCCTGGCATAGGAACGGCGCCCGCTGCTTGAGCAAAGCCGGCTGCACCGTGCCGTGGGGGCTGTGGCAGATGGTGCAATCCTCACGCACCGGAGCGTGTTCCCACAGGAACGGCCCGCGCGTCTCGGCATGGCACTTGTAGCAGGTGTCGTTGACCGTGCGGCCCAGCAGCATCTTCTGGGTGGGCGAGCCGTGCGGGTTGTGGCAATCGCTGCACACGGTCTGGCCTTCCCGGATGGGATGGTGCGACGGCCGCAGGGTCTGGGCGCGCTGTTCCGCATGGCATTTGAAGCAGGTATTGGGCATGTCCTGGCGGGACGTGGCCGGGTCCTTGGTGGTGTGCAGGCCGTGGCAATCCACGCAGGTGACGTCATTGGACTGATGCTGGCTGCCCGACCAGTTCATCAGCTTGCCGCCCTGATGGCAGGTGGCGCACATGCCGTTGCGTTCCTCGACCGTGTTAGGCGAGTCCTTGCGGTACACCACCGCCGGCAAAGCGCGCGGCTGACCTTCCACCTTGCGCAGATGTTCGGGGCTGGCGCCGTGGCAGCTTTCGCAGGCGTGCTGGGCAAACGGAGACCGGGAATCGCCCTTGGCCGCATGGGCGGTGTGCAGCATGTTGGTGGCCGGCGCCTTGTCATGGCACTTCAGGCACGTCTCCGCGCCCTTTAACGCATAGGTCTTCTCACCGTTGGCGCCGGTTTCTTCCCATTGCGCCAAGGCCGGTGAAGAAAGACCCAACCAGCCCGCGACCATTGCTATTGCCGCGAGCACTATTACTGAACGCATATCCCACTCCGTGCCACCCCATCCGACAGTTCATCGCCCCCGCCTTTTAAGCCGGAACAAGAGATTTCAGTCGGAACGCTCTAATACTAAAGAAATGCAATGGCCGTACCGTTTTTGGGAATGGCGTAAATCTTGAGGTATTCTAACTTTTGCGCAGTGCCGCATTCTCAATGCCGGGATTTCTTTCCAAATTTGAGAATTCGCCGCACGAATGCATGGTTATTACTGAGTGCGCGCCTGGCCTCAACGCTCGCAATGGACGCAGGAACCTGAATGCGGTGGACGCGTTTGCCCGGGCGGGAGGCGCCATGAGAGGCTTTTATCTGACCGCAATCCTGCTGCTGACGGCCGAACCGGCTTCGGCCATGGGGAAGCATCACCCGCTGATGGCGCATTTTCAGCGCCAGCACACCGACAGCGCCTGTTCGGTGGCCAGCATCGCCAATGTGGTCAACGCCCTGCGCGCCGCCGCGCCGCCCATCAGCCCCGAGGCGCTGCTGACCCTGGTGGGCGACAGCCATTGGATCGCCGCCACCGCCATGGGCAGCGACGGCGTCAGCTTTGCCGAAATACAGCTTTATCTGCGCCAAAGTTTGGATCGGCTGGGATTGACGGATGCGCGGGTGGAAATCTTCCGCCCGCGGCCCGACGATGAATCCCTGGACCACCTGCGCCGGTTGCTATCGCACCGCCAGGGGACGGAACTGGTATTGGCCTCGTTCGACCAGGGCTGGCTGCTGGGCGAAGCCAGCGTGGGCCACGTCTCACCCTTGGGCGATTACGATGCCGAACGCCGCCAAGTGCAAATCCTGGACGTGGACCCCGAGCACCCCACCCCCTATTGGGTCAGCGACCAGGATTTGCTGGCCGCCATGACCCGTGCGTCGGACGACCCCACAGGGGATGGGTTGATAATCGTTAGACCGGGCCACATCATCAGAAGCGTAAACTAAGCCACCTTCCCGGCAGTGAGAATCCGCTCCAATTCGGCCACGCCCGAGGGCAGGTCGATATGGGCGCCGATGGCTTGCAGGCTGGAGCCGAAGGCGTGCAGGGTGCGGAACACGTGATGGGCGCGGCATTGCTCGCCCATCTGGCCGATGCGGACGATCTCCAGCCCGAAGGCGCCCGAGATTTCCACCCGGTAGATTTGCGACATATGATGCCGCACCGCCTCGCCCGAAACGCCCTCAGGCAGGTTGATGCCCACCACCGAATTCAGCCGGGCATCCTTGGGCACGAACAGCTGCAGGCCCATGGCTTCCACGCCCGACTGCAAGGCCTGCGAGCTAAGCTCATGGCGATGGAAACGGGCCGGCAGGGTCTCGATGCAGATCAGCCGCAGGGCTTCGTGCAGGGCCATGATGCCCGAGACCGGCGCGGTGTAATGGTAGGACTTCAGGTTCCAGAAGCGGTCGGCCAGACGGGCGTCCAGGCACCAATGGGCCATGGGGGCGTTGCGCGCCTCGATACGCTTCCAGGCCAGCTCGGAAAAGGCCA
This sequence comes from Rhodospirillales bacterium, assembly GCA_014380005.1. Lineage (GTDB taxonomy): Bacteria > Pseudomonadota > Alphaproteobacteria > Rhodospirillales > Magnetospirillaceae > Magnetospirillum. Next base: position 7,877 of record JACMKT010000178.1, on the reverse strand, counting down.
GCAACGACACGCCGGGGATGGAGGACAAGCCCTTCTGGCCGCCGGTGATGATGGCGTCCACGCCCCATTCGTCCATTTCCATGGGCATGGTGGACAGGGTGCACACCGCATCCACCACCACCAGACATTCGTACTGGCGGGCGATGGCGCAGATTTCCGGCAGATGCCGGTTCCACACGGTGTTGGATGTCTCGCCCTGGACGATGGTCAGCACGGTGGGGCGCACCCGCTTGAGCGCCGCTTCGATCAAAGCGGGATCGGCGGTATCGGTCTCGTTGGTTTCCAGCACGGTCAGGTCGGCGCCGCAGCGGGTCGCCATCTCGGCCAAGCGGCTGCTGAAATAGCCGTTGCACACGCTCAGCACCTTGGTGCCGGGCTCCACCAGATTGCACACCGCCATTTCCATGGCCGCCGAGGCCGGACCGGCCACGCCCAGCACATGGGTGGACTGGGTCTGGAAGACGTAGCGCGCCATCTCCTTCACCTGTTCGATGACCCGGTTCATGGTCTCGCCCAGATGATTGATGACGATGGAATTGGCCGACGCCACCTTGGCCGGCACCGGCACCGGGCCGGCTCCCATCATCAGCAGCGGTTCATCCGGCAGAATGTGGTCGAGCGGCACTACGGCTGGCGGTCTGTAACGCATGTGTCCTGTCCTTAACGGGGGCAGCGAGAGTCACAAACCCATGGCCTCTCTGTCAAGCGCCGCCCTGCATCTTTCTCTCCTCAAAGGTGTTCACGAAGCAGGAATATTGCGACAGGAGCGCCACCATGGAGATTTCCAATCAACTGGGGCATTTGATCCGCATCGATCACGATGCCGTGCGAGCCTACGCCCAGGCCATTGACCACGTCCCCGACCAGGACGTGCGCGACATGCTGAGCGGCTTCCGCGCCGATCACGAACGCCACATCGAGGACCTGTCCGCCGCGCTGGTCAAATTGGGCGGACAACCGCCGCGCTCGGCCCATTTCAGCGGTTTCGCCCTGGCCGGATTCACCGGCGTGGTCTCGGGCATGGGCGTGCCCGGCGCGCTGATGTCCATGCAAAGCAACGAGGTGGTGACCAATCAGGCCTATGAACTGGCCCTGCGCGCCGACCTTGCGCCCGATCTGCGCAGCCTGATCGAACGCAATCTCGGCGACGAACAGCGCCACATGAACGCCATCCGCCGCCTGCTGGAACAATCCTCGCCCGTGGGGCGGGTGATGAGCGGTTCGGCCACATTCCAAGGCCTGGGCACGTCGCTGTGGATGAACGTCATCCGCACCTCGCCCATGGCCACCGCCGTGGCCGCCACCGGCGCCGCGTTCCTGTTGGGAAATTATTTGCTCGGCCACCGCCACGGCGCCAAGCATGACCGTCATGCGGGGCCGTGAGAGCCGCCTTCCGCTTGGGCGCGCTCCTCCACCTCGGTGATCTCGCCTTCGCTGAACAGGTAGGTTTCCATCTGTTTGGCGAAGTCGGAATTATTGCGCCGCAGCCATTCCAGCTCCATGCAGGCGTGCTCCATCTCTTCGCGCATGTTGTGCAGCAAGATGGCGCGCAATTGGGGATCGGTGCAGTCGTCGGCGCGCTGACGATACCAATCCACCGCCTCCAATTCCTCCATCAGCGAGCGGATGCACTGGTGCAGGGTGATGGTCTCGCGCGTCAGCTTTTCATAGGGCGCGTGCCAAGCTTCAGCCATAAAAAATCCCCGGTGAGTTGATGTCACCGGGGATATGGGCGGCGAAGCGGGCCGTTGAAAGATCATCCTGCCCGTACGCTCGCAAGGAAGCCATCGACAGCGGCATTCAGCGCCCGCGAATCCTGGGCCAGACCTTGGGCCGTCGCCAGCACACCATGGGCCGCATCGCCGGCCTGCTGGGCGGCATGGGTGACGCCGTCGATATTGGCCGAGACCTCGTGGGTGCCCAACGCAGCCTGTTCCACGTTACGGGCGATTTCCTGGGTGGCCGCCGCCTGCTGCTCCACCGCCGAGGCAATGGCGGCGGCGATGCCGTCCATGCGCCCGATGGTGGTCACCACATGGCGTATGGCCCCCACCGCGCGGTTGGTCTCGCCCTGGACTGCGTTGACCTGCTGGGCAATCTCCTCGGTCGCCTTAGCGGTCTGGTTTGCCAAATTCTTGACCTCGTTGGCGACCACGGCGAAGCCCTTGCCGGCGTCGCCGGCGCGGGCGGCCTCGATGGTGGCGTTCAGGGCCAGCAGATTGGTCTGGGCGGCGATGGCGTTGATCAGCTGGATGATGTCGCCGATGCGGCTGGCGGTATCGGCCAGACCGCGCACGATGGTGTCGGTAACCGCTGCTTCGTCCACCGCGTCCTTGGCCACAGTGGCGGAATCCGCCACTTGACGGCCAATCTCGGCGACGGAGGACGACAATTCCTCGGTGGCGGCGGCGACCGTCTCCACATTGGCGGCGGCTTGAGCCGATGCCGCAGCCACGGCGGCAGCCTGGGCCGAAACTTGGCCGGACAACGCCGACAACGTCTGCGCCGCACCCTGCATGGCATGGGAGGCCGAGGACACCGTCTCCATGGTATGGCCCACATCGGCCTGGAACTGGTCGGCCAGCACCATGCGCGCGGCAAGGCGTTCCTGACCCGCGCGGCTTTCCGCCGCAGCCTGCTCGACTTCCATGCGCCGCTTGTCCAGGGCGTTCTGCTTGAATACCTGAACGGCGGCGGCGATATGGCCGACTTCGTCGCCACGGTCGCGGCCAAACACTTCGGCGTCCAAATCGCCACGGGCCAGACGATCCATGATCCCCACCATGCGGCGCACTGGCACGGTGATGGAACGGCCAATGGCGAAGGCGATGGCCAGCGCCGCCATCATGCCCAGCACGGCCACGACGATGATGATGCGCATGACCGAGGCGAAGGTTTCCTCGGAAGCGTCGAATTCTTCCTTGGCGACACGGACCTGAAGGTCGATCAGCGCCTTGAGATTCCGTGTCAACGTTTCGAAAGTGCGCCCGCCATCCGCATCCAGCACCACTTTAGCCGCCGCCACATCGCCCTGGGACAGGGGCTGGGTCACCCGGTCGCGCAGAGAGCGATACTTATTGGCTTGCTCGGCATAGGTCTTCGCCAGATCGGCTTCCTCGGGGGTGAGGTAGGTGGCCATATATTCGGCCCACACTTCGTCCAGGTGGCGGTCGAAGCCGGGCAAATCGGCCAGATGCTTGGCCCGCTCACCATCATCGGCCGCGCCCATGGCACTGATCAGCCGGTTGCGCATGCGCTGAAGGTCGTCGAGCATGGCGGACAATTGGCCCAGCGGCACGGCGCGATCGGCATAGACGGTCTGCAGATGACCGTGGATAGCGGACATGCCGCGCACGCCCAGACCGGTGACCACCACGACCAAGATCAGCATGATCGCCAATAGAACGCTGAGACGCGCCCCGATGCCCATATTTCGCATCGCCCCCTCCTTAGAATAAGACCAAAGTAATAGTACCTTTGTATCTAGTAGAGGGCGGAAATTTAAATTAGGCAAGCTACATGCACAAAAAAATCCCACCGATGGCACGGTGGGATTTTTCTGATGGCGCGAGACGCCTCAACCGTTGGAAGTCGCGGCTTTGCGGTCCTCCACCACCTTGTCGGCGGCACGCCCGGAAAGCTCCTGTAAATGGTCGAACTTCCACGAGAAGGTGCCAACGCCCATGGTCAGCGAGCGCAACTCCACGATCAGATCGCCCATCTCCGCCTGGGGCAGATAGGCCGACACCGCATCCCAGCCGGGCCAGCCTTCCTTGGCGTCATAACCCAGGATTTGGCCGCGCCGGCCCGAGATGATGCGCTGGGCCTTGGAGGTGAAGTCGGACGGCACCGACACCTCCACATGCAGGATGGGTTCCAGCAGCACGGGCTCGCATTGGGGCAGGCCCTCGGTCATGGCAAGGCGGGCGGCGGTCTTGAACGCCATGTCGCTGCTGTCCACCGGATGGAAGCTGCCCATGGTCAGCGCCACCGCCACATCCACCACCGGGAAGCCCAGCGGCCCCTGGCGCAGGAAATCCACCACGCCTTCTTCCACGGCGGGGATGTATTGCTTGGGGATGACGCCGCCGACGATCTTGTCCTCGAAGGCAAAGCCGGTGCCGCGCTGCTGCGGCTTGATGTCGATGTGGACATCGCCGAACTGGCCGTGACCGCCCGATTGCTTCTTGTGACGGCCATGCACCGAGGTGGCCTTCTTGATGGTCTCCTTATAGGGCACCGTCGGCTTGGCCGTGGTGACCCCCAGATTGAAGCGGCTTTTCAGCCGTTCCAGCGCCACCAGCAGATGGATTTCGCCCTGGCCCCACAGCACCAATTCGCTGAAGGCGGCATTCTGCTCCAGGCGATAGGACGGGTCTTCCTCCACCAGCTTGGTCAGGGCGCCGGTCAACTTGACGTCGTCACCCTTCTTTTCCGCCGACAAGGCCAGACCGAACAGGGATTCCAACCGGGGGGCCGGCGGCACGGCCACATCCTTGGCACCGATCAGATCTCCGGTATTGACCCCGTCCAATCGCCCGAACGCCACCACCTCGCCCAAGCCCGCCTTGGCCGCCTTGGTGGGATTGCCGGGCGCCGGCAGGTAAAGCCCCGAGATGCGGCCCACATCCAACGCTTGGTTGTCGGTGAATTCGCCGCGCAGGATGCGGACATAGGACAGCTTGCCGGTATGGGCGGCGTGCACGGTCTTGAACACACGGGCCACCGGGGCGCCGTCCTCGGCAATGCCGAAGCGGGCAGCGGTGGCGGTGGGGGGCGGCACTTCGTGGCGCAGGGCCTTCCACAGCCGGGTGATGCCGGAATCCGCTTCCGCCGAGCCGAAGAACACCGGCACGATCAGGTCATCGGCCAGATCGCGGGCAAGGTCGCTGTAAACCTCTTCATTGGGCGGCTGGGTTTCTTCCAGCAGTTCTTCCATCAGATGGTCGTCGAAATCGGCCAGATGCTCCAGCAGCTCCTGGCGGGCCAGACGCTCCTCGTCCTTCAACGCATCGGGGATCTTGATCAAATCCGAGGGCTGGCCGGGGCGGTATTTATAGGCGCGCTCGCTGACCAGATCCACGAAGCCGACCACCTTGTCGCCCTCGCGGATGGGCACCTCGCGCAGCACCAGCGGGCGTTCGGACACGGCTTGCAGCGCTTCCAGGGTCTCACGCAGGCGGGACCCGGCGGTATCCACCTTGTTGATGAACAGCACATGGGGGATGTGATGCTCGTCCAGAAATTTCAGCACCGGCGCCACCATGACCGCACGGGCGGGATCGGGTTCCACCACCACCACGGCGGCGTCCACCACGGTCAGGGTGTTATAGACGTCTTGCTGGAATTCCACCGAACCGGGGCAATCCACCAGCGTCCATTTCTCGCCCAGATAATCGGCGGCGGCCACGTTGGGTTCGACGCTCATCAGGCGGTGGCGGGCTTCCGGGCTGACATCGCCGATGGTGGAGCCGTCCTTGATCCGGCCCTGGCGCGGAATGGCGCCGGCGCGGAACAGCAGCGCTTCCAGCAGCGAGGTCTTGCCGCCGGCGAAAGGCCCGACCAGGGCGGCGGCACGGGAATAGGGATTAGTCTTGCCGGTCATGGAAACCTCCGCAATGCAGCCCCAAATGTAGGGATTCATGCTTCCAGTTGCAGCCACGACTGGCAATAGGAAATGGACGCGGGTCAGCTCATCCTTTTAGGCAAGAGGTCACCCCGAAAGGCGCATCCCCAAATCCACCACCCAGGCGGCGGCAGCCGGGCCGGCCATGCGCCGCGCATAGGCCATGAAGGTCTCGCGCATGATTTCACTGACCATGCGCTGAACCCGCTTTTCGCCCATCCCATCCATGGGCAGCCAGATTTCGCCATGGCGGCGCGGCACCCAACCGTTGCGCAGGCCGAAGCCGTACAGGGTGATTGCCTCGATCGTGAGCAGAAATGCCAAAGCATGCATGGCAAGTGGGCGGTCCGCATGCAGCGCCATGACCACCAAGGCGATGGCCAGCAGCCCCAAACCGGCGGCGCGGCGGATTTTCATATCGGCGAAGTGTCGAATGCGGTCCATGGGCGGCCCTCACTTCCCTAATTCCTCAAACATACAAATGCAAACGCCAAGCCACAATGTGAACCCCAGCCTTTCCGCCATTTGCCGGATCGACCGCTCGCGCTAGAGCCCCCCTCCATGTCGCAAACACGGTACATACTGCCTAGACCTTAACCCGCCGCGCCCTTGACGGAAACCGCCCCGCCGTCTAAACCCGCCGTCAAACCCTTTCACAGCTGACGCTGCGACCGCGCGGAGGACCTATGGCTTCCTATCAATACATCTACGTCATGAAGAACCTTACCAAAGCCTATCCCGGCGGCAAGGACATCATGAAGGGCCTCACGCTGTCGTTCCTGCCCGGCGTCAAGATCGGCGTGCTGGGTGCCAACGGCGCCGGTAAGTCCACGCTGCTGAAGATCATGGCCGGCATCGACAAGGAATATGGTGGCGAGGCCTGGGCGGCGGAAGGCGTCAAGGTCGGCTATCTGGCCCAGGAGCCCCATCTGGACCCGACCAAGGACGTGCTGGGCAACGTCATGGAGGCGGTGGCCGACACCAAGGCCCTGCTGGACCGCTTCGAAGAAGTTTCGGCCAAGTTCGCCGAGGAACTGTCCGATGACGAGATGAACGATTTGATCGCCGAGCAGGGTGAACTGCAGGAAAAGATCGATCACCTCAACGCCTGGGACCTTCAGCGCACCATCGAAATCGCCATGGACGCCCTGCGCTGCCCGCCCGGCGATGCCGACGTCTCGCTGCTGTCGGGTGGCGAGCGCCGCCGCATCGCCCTGTGCCGCCTGCTGCTGAGCCATCCCGATCTGCTGCTGCTGGATGAGCCCACCAACCATCTGGACGCCGAATCGGTGGCCTGGCTGGAGCGCTTCCTGGAGGATTACAACGGCACCGTGGTGATGATCACCCACGATCGCTACTTCCTGGACAACGTCACCGGCTGGATTTTGGAACTGGAACGCGGCCACGGCATTCCCTACGAGGGCAATTACACCAGCTGGCTGGAGCAGAAGGGCAAGCGTCTGGCCCAGGAAGAGCGCGAGGAAAGCTCGCGTCAGCGCGCCATCCGCGACGAACTGGAATGGGTGCGGTCCAGCCCCAAGGCCCGTCAGACCAAGAGCAAGGCCCGTATCAACGCCTTCGAGGATTTGGTCGCCAAGTCCCAGGAAAAGGCCACCGGCCCCGCCGTCATCAGCATTCCGCCGGGCCCGCGCCTGGGCGGCAAGGTGATCGAGGCCGACAACGTGTCCAAGGCGTTCGGCGACAATCTGCTGTATGAAAACCTGAACTTCCGCCTGCCGCCGGGCGGCATCGTCGGCATCATCGGCCCCAACGGCGCCGGCAAGACCACCCTGTTCCGCATGATCACCGGTTTGGAACAACCCACCACCGGCACCTTCAGCGTGGGCGAGACCGTGGTGCTGGGCTATGTGGACCAAAGCCGCGACAGCCTGGACCCGGACAAGACCGTGTTCCAGGAAATCTCGGACGAGCAGGAAGAAATCGATCTGGGCCGGCGCAAGATCAACTCGCGCGCCTATGCCGGATTGTTCAACTTCAAGGGCGCCGACCAGCAGAAGAAGGTGGGCGTGCTGTCGGGCGGTGAACGCAACCGCGTCCATCTGGCCAAGATGCTGAGCCGCCCCGCCAACGTCATCCTGCTGGACGAACCCACCAACGATCTGGACGTGGAAACCCTGTCGGCCCTGGAAGACGCCCTGGCGGAATTCCCCGGCTGCGCCGTGGTCATCAGCCATGATCGCTTCTTCCTGGACCGCATCGCCACCCACATCCTGGCCTTCGAGGGCGATTC
>JACMKT010000177.1 GCA_014380005.1 Rhodospirillales bacterium | reverse complement strand
GCCAAGAATTATTGGTGACACGGATGGACACGGATAAACACGGATGGTCCTTATCCGTGTCCCGCGCAGCGGGGATCCGTGTCCATCCGTGTCATTATTCCTTGAATTAAGGTGCGTCTCCCCGCTAATCCGCGATGAACCAAACAAAAGCTAGGCCGATCCGACATAGTCGGGTATCGGCCTAGCCACGGTTTCGCCATAAAGGCACCGCTAATTCCGCCACGATTCCGGGGGATAGTCTGCATCGAAGCGGGGGACGCCGCACCGCTTCCATCAGGCAATGACGGCGTGGACGAAAGACCATCATGGCGACCAAGATTATTGTGACTGCCAGCGAAACCGCTGCCCCGGTCAAAGCCGCGGCCGAGCCCGTCAAGGCGGAAAACCAGGACGAACTGCGCCGCCGCCGCGCCGGTATTGCCTGCTTCCTGTAGTATTCGATCCCCCGGAAATGGAAACGCCGCCCTGTTAGAGGCGGCGTTTCCCTGCGGGGGGTGGGGATGGGCGGGAAGGCCCCCCGGCAGATTGGGTGTCGAGGCGGAGCTGGTGTATTCCTGTCTCGACAACGCACAGGATATCCCATTCCATATCGCTTGCAAGTCATAAAATGGCATTACGAGTATTTACATATTCAGTAAATACCTAAAACTGTATTTGTTTTTCATTTCTCTAAAATTTTAACAAAATTGGCTCAGATTCAAGGATTAACGTCCCCGTTGCCCGATGGGCTTCGGCAAGGCACCATGGCAGCGCATCAGGGGAGCATTGCGGCATGGGGCGAAGCAGATTTTGGGTAATGGCGGCGGTGCTGGCCTTGGCCTTGGTGCCGCTTTGCCAGGGCGTGGCCCAGGCCCAGGGCCAAGGCATTTCCAGCTTCCCCCGCTCCAAGGTCGAGATTGTCACCCCGTCGGGTGCCCGGCACGGCTTCACCGTCGAAGTGGCGACCACCTATGAGCAATTGTCGCAGGGCCTGATGTACCGCCGCACCATGGCCGCCGACGCCGGCATGCTGTTCGATTTCGGCGAGGATAAGCCGGTCAGCATGTGGATGAAGAACACCCTGATCCCCCTGGATATGGTGTTCGTCGCCCGTGACGGCCGCGTGCTGGGGGTGGCGCAACGGACGGTGCCGGGATCGCTGGAGGTTATCAGTTCGCCCGGCCCGGTGCGCGGCGTGCTGGAAATCAACGGCGGCACCGCTGATCGCCTGGGCATCCGTGCTGGCGACCGGCTGATTCACCCGCTGTTCGCGAAATAACTATAAAGGCTGGCCTCCCGCCACGGATTATAAAGGCTGGCCTCCGGCCATCTGGGCCGGCACCGCCTCCCACGCCTCGCCGGCGGCGATGACGCAGGACGTGCCGTCGGGCCGGGTCATCAGCATGGTCCAGGTCCGGCCGTCGCGGGTGGTTAGCAGCTCGACCACACTGCCGTTATTGGCCAATCCCAGTTCCTTGGGCGCCTCGGAATACTCACGCGACAGCGAGGTCAGCAGCGCCTCGCGCTCGGCGCAGACGACATCGACTTGCGTAAAAACGGGGGAGGCCAACAGGGTGGCGGCCAAGCCTAGATGAACCATCGCGCAAGCCTCCTGGGGAATGGCGCATTGGAATGGCGCATTCAGTGCACATGGCGATGGTTGAGGCGGCTGTCATGCACGCTCATGGGGCAGGGGGGATCAACTCTCCGTCGGATCAATCCGTTTTGGCCGGATGGAGATTGGGGCCGGAAGAAGTAGGAGGCTGGCGCTTCCGGCGGATGCGCGTAAGAATGCTGTCCAGCGGCCCCATCACCCGAGGCCAGCGCTTGCGTGCCCGCACCCAATTGCGCCGCATGCGCGGGGAATGGCGCAGCAGAACCACCGCGCCAATCATCACCACCGGCAACCCGCCCGGTCCCGGCAGCGGCGCGATCACCACGCCCAGCACGATCAGTCCGATGCCGCCTGCCACATACAGCGTTTTACGCAATTACCACTCCCTCGCTTGGACCTGCATTAGACATAGGTCGGCTTTCGGCATTGTGCCACGCCGTCCAACAGGGGTGCTTGCGCTACGGCGCGAAACGCCTTAAGACACCTGGCATCGGGGTGTAGCTCAGCCTGGTAGAGCGCCAGCTTTGGGAGCTGGATGCCGGAGGTTCGAATCCTCTCGCCCCGACCATTCCCCCTTCATTGCGGCGCCCGCCGCGCCCGTGCCCCATAGCGGGCTTGGGTGGCATAGACGGCTGCGGGGGTGTCGTTGTCTTCGGGCACAGCGATGGGACGGGGTTTGGTCTGGGCTTCGCGGGCCAGATGGGTCTCGATCTGGCGGATGCGTTCCTTGACCGAAGCCATCAGCACGGCGGATGCCCGCGACGACTGAAAATGCTCCAGATCGCGCTTCAGCGTCGCCAATTGGCTCCGCAGATCGGATAGGGCCGGGGGCTGGGTCTTGGTGACCCGGTACAGCTTCTCTTCATAATGCGCCAATGCCGTTGTCTCCTTATTCTATTACCTGGAGATGGGGGCACGGCGTGGGTGGGCCAACCGCTGCTGGAGTGTGGTTGACAATGCCCGCATGGGCGAGGCCACGCTTGTTTCGTCAGGCTTTTCCGGCTAGATGTATCGCCGGATTTTTTCGTCATGCCCGAAGAATAAAAAGGAGCCTCCGATGCAGGTCCGTATCTATCGCCCCGCCAAGACCGCCATGCAGTCCGGTAAGGCCAACGCCAAGGTGTGGGTGCTGGAATACGAGCCGACGGCGCCCAAGAAGGCCGACGCTCTGATGGGCTGGCTGGGTTCCGCCGATATGGCCCAGCAGATCCGCCTGAAATTCGACACCCAGGAAGACGCCGTGGCCTATGCCAAGCGTAAGGGCCTGGACTTCCAGGTGTTCGGCGAAGCCACCAAGAAGCCGGTGGCGACCAAGAACTACGCCGACAATTTCCGCTTCGATAAGCTGGAATTCGGCCGCTTCTAATCAGCCTGCGCCCTTAGCTCAGTTGGATAGAGCACCCGCCTTCTAAGCGGGCGGTCGCTGGTTCGAATCCAGCAGGGCGCGCCATTGCAGACAGCGGGTCAGTCGCCCCCCGGCGGGGTGGGCTGGCCCGCTGTTTTTTTTCGTGCCAACCGCGCCATGTCGCGGCGCCATTCCCCATAGCGTTGGGGGTAATCGGCCAGACCGGCGGTGCGTTCGGCAAAATCGTCCAGCACCGGAATTTGCTGTTGTGCCAGCGCTGCCGCATCCACGCCGTCAAGGCGGGGCAGCAGGGTGGCGAAGCTTAGCAGCACATCGCCGCCCACCGGCTTGGCCGCCGCCTGCACCAGCGCGTCCACCAGCCCCGGCACCGTTTTCACCAGCGCATCGCCATAGGCTTTCAGCACCGCTGCCTGGGCCAGCAAGTCGCGGCGCTCGCGGTCGAAATCGTCGCGGGCGGTGATGGTTCTGTCGGCATAAACCACCGGCGCGGTGGCCGAGACGTCGCAGTCCCAGCCCTTGCGCGGCACCAGCAGATCGGCCTGATCGCGTTCCTCGCGATAGGGGAAGAACGGCATGGTGCGGCAGCGTGACGGCTTGGCCGCCTGGATGGTGCACAGATTGTCGGCGCCCAAGGCCGGGCAGGGCAGGCTGGGCGGCACATAGGCGGTTGGAGTGATGCGCACCGCCAATTCGCGGCGGTCCGGCAAACGGAGGGTGGTGCCCAGCCGGGCGGTCAGGGCAAAGGATTTGTGGCCCTGGCGCACCGGGCTCCATACCAGCCCCAGCGGGAACAGGCCGGCATGGGCCAGCGCGTCGGTCAGTGTTAGCGGCAGCCAGCCGAAGCAGCACTTGCCGCAGGCGGTGCAGGCGAAGCGCCGTTCCACCGGGTCAGGCTCCGCAGCACTTTTTGTATTTGGCGCCCGAGCCGCATGGGCACGGATCGTTGCGGCCCACTTTGGCCACTTGGCGCGGCGCCGTTTTGGGGTTCATTTCGCCATCCACATAGACCCAGCCGCCATCGTCGCGGCGGAAATTGGCCAATTCGTGATGGGCCACGTGTTGTCCACGAATATGGAAGCGGGCCACATATTCCACCGTGCCGGTGTCGTCGCCTTCGCCGCCGCCGGTGACCGCACGGATTTCCACGCCCTCGCCCTTGGCCTCTTGGGCGGTGGTCTCCACTTCCGTCTGGTCCACGTCCTCGCGTTTTTCCATGGCCAGGGTGCGGTCAAGATAGTCGGATTTCCCGGCCAGAAAGGCGGTGTAACGCGACCGCATCAGCGCTTCGGCAGTGGCGGCGGGGGTGCCGGCCAGGATGGGGCCACAGCATTCGTCGAGCTTGCGGCCGGAATTGCACGGGCATTGGGACATGGAGAAAAACCCTCGCGGAAGAATATTGCGCATCCTAGCCCGGAAACGGCGTTTCCTGCTATGGCCTTGGCAGTATGGCTTCAGAAAGTACTAAGTCCTTTCGGATAACCACAAGGAATTGCGTTCCGCTCATAGCTCCGATGCAATGGACGCGGTGGTAACTCCTTCGCAAACGCATGTATGGTGCGCCGCAGCAAATGTTTGGAGCTTAGTCCCATGCTCGAAGAATGGATCCGTAACGTATCGACCCCGACCCTGCGTACCATCGCCGGCGATACCAAGGTTCACGGCACCCGCATCTGGCAATTGGCCGTGGTCGAGTTGCTGGTGCGTCAGAATCAGGAAGCCCTCGCGGCTTGAGTTTGTTTCCGCCGCGTGTCCAGGCGCGGCCAATAAAAATCGACGGGGCCGCCTGATCAGGTCAAACGACCGGTCCGCGGCCCCACGATTTTTTAGGCTTCCCCCGTTCGTTGGGGGGTGTAAGCCGTCTCCTCCATTCGCACATGATACCGCATGGTGTTCGCGCTCTCCCAATGATGGTGCCACCAGGGTGCTTTACCCGAGCGCCTAACGGGAATAGCCTTCCAATGGAATGCAATCGCGTGGGGGAGGAATAATGCAGTTCCTAAAGACTATGGCCGCAGTCTGCCTGATGGTGGCCGCCGGCAGTGTTTCGGCTCACGCCGGCACGACCTTTGATGCGGTCAAGGCCAAGGGGTTCGTCCAATGCGGCGTCAATCTGGGCCTTTACGGTTTTTCCTCCCCTGACGACAAGGGCAATTGGAGCGGTCTGGACGTGGATGCCTGCCGCGCCGTGGCGGCAGCGGTGTTCGGCGATGCCAGCAAGGTGAAGTTCACTCCGCTTTCCGCCCAGCAACGCCTGCCGGCCCTGCAATCGGGCGAGGTCGATCTGCTGGCCCGCAACACCACCTGGACGCTGTCGCGCGATACCGCCAACGGCCTGAACTTTACCGTTCCCAATTATTATGACGGCCAGGGCTTCATGGTGCCCAAGAAGCTGAACGTGAAGGCGGCCAAGGAATTGGACGGCGCCACCATCTGCGTGCTGCCGGGCACCACCACCGAACAGAATCTGGCCGATTGGTTCCGCGCCAACAAGCTGACCTTCAAGCCGGTGGTGATCGAGAAGAACGAGGAACTGACCTCGGCCTTCTTCTCGGGCCGTTGCGACGCGTTCAGCTCGGATGCCTCCCAGTTGGCGGCCGTGCGTGCCAACGAGGCGCCCAAGCCCGACGATTACGTCATCCTGCCGGATCTGATCTCGAAAGAGCCGCTGACCCCGGTGGTCCGTCATGCCGACGACCAATGGGCCGATATCGTGCGCTGGTCCCTGTTCGCCATGATCGCCGCCGAGGAAAAGGGCATCACCTCCAAGAATGCGGACCAGATGCTGATCTCGCTGGACCCCGAGGTGAAGCGCCTCCTGGGGGCCACGCCGGGCAACGGCAAGGCGTTGGGCCTGGAGGAGAAATGGGCCTACGCCATCATCAAGCAGGTGGGTAATTACGGCGAAAGCTTCGACCGTAACGTGGGCAAGGGCTCCAAGCTCAAGATCGAACGCGGCCTCAACGCGCTTTATACCAATGGCGGGTTGATGTACTCGCCGCCGTTCAAGTAGGGCGGTTCATGCCTGCCGCCGCGCGGCGCGAAATCTCCATGCGGGCGCTGATGTACAGCGCCCGCTTTCGCGGCATCGTCTATCAAATCTTGGTGGTCGCGGCGGTGCTGGCCCTGGGCTGGTATCTGGTCCACAACACCCTGACCAATCTGGCCGCACGGGGCATCGCCACCGGCTTCGACTTCATGGAGCGCGAGGCCGGCTTCGATATCGGCGAAAGCCTGATCCCCTATAGCGCCGCCGACAGCTACCTGACCGCCCTGGTGGTGGGCCTGATCAACACCCTGGAAATCGCATTCATCGGCATTCTGCTCGCCACTGTGCTGGGCACGGTGATCGGCATCGCGCGCCTGTCGGGCAATTGGCTGGTGGCGCGACTGGCGACTTTGTATGTGGAGGCCGTGCGCAACGTGCCGCTGCTGTTGCAGTTGTTCGTGTGGTACGGGCTGGTGACCGCGCTGCCGGGGCCGCGTCAGGCGCTTAATCCGCTGCCCGGCATCTTCCTGTCCAATCGCGGCCTGAAAATCCCACTGCCCGAATCCCATCCCATCTATGCCGGCCTGCTGGCCGCCGTGGTGGCCGGGCTGGTGGTGGCGTGGGCGGTCAGGCGCTGGGCGGTGGCGCGTCATGCCCAGACCGGCAAGCCGTTTCCGTGGGGATTGACCGGCACCGCCTTGGTGCTGGGCCTGCCCTTGGCGGTGTTCCTGGCTGCCGGGGCGCCGTTCACCTTGGACATGCCGCAATTGAAGGGGTTCAATTTTTCAGGCGGTGGCACGCTTAGTCCCGAATTCGCCGCCTTGCTGGCGGGCCTGACCGTTTACACCGCCGCCTTCATCGCCGAGATCGTGCGCTCCGGCATCCTGGCGGTGCCCCATGGTCAGACCGAGGCCGCCATGTCCCTGGGGCTCAGCCGGGGCAAGACCCTGCGGCTGGTCATCCTGCCCCAGGCCTTGCGCGTCATCGTGCCGCCTTTGACCAGCCAGTATCTGAACCTGACCAAGAATTCGTCCTTGGCCGTCGCCATCGGTTACCCCGATCTGGTCAGTGTCGCCAACACCACCATCAACCAGACCGGTCATGCGGTGGAAGGCGTGGGTATCATCATGGCGGTGTTCCTGACCATCAGCTTGGCGCTGTCGCTGGTGATGAACTGGTACAACGCCAAAGTGGCGCTGGTGACGCGATGACCGGCAAATATCCCCACGATTACTCGCCCGACGCCATCGCCGCCGCCGATGTGCAGGAGCCCTCGCGCGCCGCCTCGCCGCCCGGCCCGCCGCGTCCACCGTTGAAGCTGCTGGGCTGGGCGCGGGAAAACCTGTTCGCCACCATCCCCAATTCCCTGCTGACCCTGCTGGCTCTGTGGCTGCTGTGGGAAATCGTGCCGCCGTTGATTTCCTGGGGGCTGCTCAACGCCACCTGGAGAACGGGCGGTGCGGCCACGTGCCGCGAGACCGGCGGCGCCTGCTGGAGCTTGGTCACCGAACGCCACCGGCTGATGCTGTTCGGCCTGTACCCCTATGATCAGCATTGGCGCCCTTTGCTGGCCACCGCCCTGGTCATCGGCCTGCTGGCGACCAGCACAGTGCGCCGCTTCTGGCGCATGGAATTGCTGTTGGCCTGGGGCGCGGGCTTTGCCGCCATGGCCGGGTTGATGTGGGGTGGTTTTCTGGGCCTGCCCTATGTGGAGACCGCCCAATGGGGCGGCCTGCCGCTGACCCTGGCTTTGGCCGTGCTGGGCATCGTGCTGGCCTTCCCGTTCTCCATCCTGCTGGCTCTGGGACGGCGCTCCAACCTGCCGGCCATCCGTGCCCTGTCGGTGGGCTATATCGAACTGGTGCGCGGACTGCCGCTGGTCAGCGTGCTGTTCATGGCCTCGGTCATGTTCCCGCTGTTCCTGCCCGAGGGCGTCACCATCGACAAGCTGCTGCGCGCCCTTGTCGGCATCGTCCTGTTCACCGCCGCCTATCTGGCGGAAGCCGTGCGCGGCGGCTTGCAGGCCATCCCGCGTGGGCAAGAGGAAGCCGCCGACGCCCTGGGTCTATCCTATTGGCAGAAGATGCGGCTGATCGTGCTGCCACAGGCCTTGCGGCTGGTCATCCCGCCCATCGTCAACCAGTTCATTTCCTGCTTCAAGGACACCTCGCTGGTGACCATCGTCGGCTTGTACGATTTGCTGGCCGCCACCAAAGCGGCCTTGGCCGACCCGGAATGGCGGCCGTTCTTCGTGGAAGGCTATATCTCGGCGGCGGTCGTCTATTGGGCCTTCTGCTTCTTCATGTCCCGTTACAGCCAGTGGCTCGAGCGCGAACTCGCCACCGGTCAGCGCCGCTAGGAGGTCTCCCGTGCCTAACACTCCCGTGGTCGACCTGATCGACGTCAATAAATGGTACGGCACCTTCCACGTGCTGAAGAACGTGTCGCTGTCGGTGGCCAAGGGTCAGAAGGTGGTGGTGTGCGGTCCGTCGGGTTCGGGCAAATCCACCATGATCCGCTGCATCAACCGGCTGGAGGAACACCAAACGGGCCGCATCATGGTCAACGGCATTGAATTGGCCGACGATCTGAAAGCCATCGAAGCCATCCGCAAGGATGTGGGTATGGTGTTCCAAAGCTTTAATCTGTTCCCCCATTTGACCGTATTGCAGAACCTGACCCTGGCGCCGCTGTGGGTGAAGCACATCCCCAAGGCCGAGGCCGAGTCGTTGGCCATGCATTTGCTGGAACGGGTGCGCATCCCCGAACAGGCTCACAAATTCCCCGGTCAATTGTCCGGCGGCCAGCAGCAGCGCGTCGCCATTGCGCGCGCCTTGTGCATGAAGCCAAGTGTCATGCTGTTCGACGAACCCACCTCGGCCCTGGACCCGGAGATGGTCAAGGAAGTGCTGGACGTGATGATCGGCTTGGCCGAGGAAGGCATGACCATGATCTGCGTCACCCACGAAATGGGCTTCGCCCGCGCCGTGGCCGACACCATGGTGTTCATGGCCGACGGCACCGTGGTGGAAACCGCGCCGCCAGCGGAATTCTTCGCCAATCCGAAGACGGAACGGACGCGGCAGTTCCTGGGGCAGATCATCGGGCATTGAGGGGGGCTGGCGGGCGACACTAAAGGTTTTGGTGACACGGATGGACACGGATAAACACGGATTTTTTGTTATCCGTGTCCCGCGTAGCGGGGATCCGTGTCCATCCGTGTCATTATAGTTTTTTCTGTTGTCACCCCGGACAAGCGCAGCGCCGATCCGGGGTCCATGCGTGGTGCACATGAAAGACTGAGAGCCGCGCTCCCTCTCCCGCCAGGGCAGGAGAGGGGCCAAAAATCACCCCTGCGTCGCGCAGTACGCGTGGAATTGCCCGTTCAGGGATTCCCCCGCATCGGATAAATGCGTACCGATCCAAAGGACGGATTCGATGGGCACCTGATCGCCGGGATGGGCGTTCATGCCCATGGTCACAAGGGTCAGGCCGATACTTCGTACGGCGTTGATTGCCTCTTCCAATGCCGTTTGATCGAACGCAATGGTGGAACCACCGCCGTCTTGGCGGTTATGATCGTTTTTAGCCATGATCCGATGATCCGATCGGTTAGTGGTTAGGCCGGACGGGGTGGGCAAACACTCCGTTCGGCTGAACTTATTGTATGCGAACATATGGTGATTGCAACCGAAGAACGCCGCGCGGGAGCCGCAGTTGCGAACTTCCCGCGATGGCACTAACTTGCCCGCAACACCTCATTCTGCGAGTCCCCCCATGCGCCTTAACGTCATCGAAGCCGGTCAGGGCAAGCCCCTTGTCATCATGCATGGCCTGCTGGGCTCGTCGCGCAATTGGGGCGGTATCGCCACCAAGCTGGGTGAGACCTATCGGGTGCTGGCGCTGGACATGCCCAACCATGGGTCCAGCCCGTGGACCGAGGTGATGGACTACCCCTATATGGCCCGCGAAGTGGCGCGCTTCATCGAAGAGCACGCCGGTGGCCGTGCTTCGGTGGTGGGGCATTCCATGGGCGGCAAGGCGGCCATGGCCCTGGCGCTGAGCCGGCCGGAACTGGTGGACAAGCTGGTGGTGGTGGACATTGCGCCGGTGGGCTACACCCACACCTTCGCGCCCTATATCAAGGCCATGCGCGCCGCCCCGTTGGCGACCGCCGAGCGCCGGGGCGACATTGACGCCGCCATGGCGGGCGTGATCTCGGACCCGCGCGTGCGTGCTTTCCTGATGCAGAATTTGGAGGGCGGTGCCGGCGGCTATCGCTGGCGGCCCAATCTGGCGGTGCTGGGCGCCGCCATGGAAGACATCCTGGCCTTCCCGCGCTTCCCCGAGGGCACCCATTACGACGGTCCGGCCCTGTTCCTGCACGGCGCGGAGTCTGATTACGTGCTGCCCCAGCATGAAGATTTGATCATGGCCCTGTTCCCCAACGCCCGCTTCCATGCCGTGGACGGCGCCAATCATTGGGTCCATGCCGATAAGCCGGTGGAATTCACCAAGGTGGTCGGGGAGTTTCTGGCGGAGTAGGGCTTACCCTAATCCCTAGAACCTTCGGGCAGCACCAAGCTGCGCAGCAAGGTCATGGCTTGATCGGAACACGGCACCGCTTCGTTGCAGACCAGCTTGCCGGCGCAGCGCAGCATGGATGTCAGTTGCACACGCACTTCGCCAAGGTTGCCCTCATCCGCCATCTCTTTGATGGCGCCCACCTGCGTCTGCATACAGCGTGTTTGAATTAGTGCCATGACACTCCATCCCCCCGGATGTGGGCCAACTTACAATGGAATTTCATGAAGGGCAATGTTGCTTTGGTCGAGGGCGGTGGCAAAAAAAAGGCCGCTCACCAAGGGGGGGGAGGTGAGCGGCCGGGAGTCGTCTTAGAGAGGGAGGCTGACCTCAGGGAGGCCAACATCTGACAACGACCTTAGCCGTGCCCGCCTGCAATGTCAAACTATTATAATATCCATTCGCAACTAGGGGGCTTGCCCTCAAATCCCCTTTTCATCCGCAATCCCCAGCACGCCGGCCAGCATCTGTTCGATCACGTGGCGGTCCAGGTCGCGGGTGATGAAGACGATGCGGGTGCGGTGGTCATCGTCGGGCCAGCCGGGCAGGGGGGCGGGGGGGTGGAAGACGTGTTGGACGCCGTGGATGGCAAGCGGTGTGGCGCTTTCCTTGGCGTTGACGATGCCCTTGATGCGCAGCAGGTTTTCGCCCCGTTGCGAGATCATCAGCTCCAGGGCGAAGGCGAGGCCGGGCCAACTGACCGGCTCGTCACGGGTGAAAACGAAGGCCTGGATTCGGGAATCGTGGCGGTTGACGTCGTGATGGTGGTGGTGGTGATGGTCGTCTTCCATGCCCATCTTGCGGTCGCGCTCGCGGCGCAGATCCGCATAGGCCTCGGCATTCAGCCAAGTGCGTACGTCGGGGATCTTGTCGGCATCGTTGAATAGGCCGGCGTCCAGGATTTCCGCCGGGTCGATGGCGCCGTTCACCGCGCGCACCAGCTTGGCGCCGGGGTTCAACTGCTTTAACCGGGCGTGCAGCATTTCCACGGCGGTGAAGTCAGCCAGATCGGCCTTGGTCAGCACAATGCGGTCGGCCACTGCCACCTGCTTGACCGCCTCGTCATGGTTGTCCAGGGTGCGGGCGCCGTTGACCGTATCCACGGTGGTGACGATGCCGTCCAGGCGATAGCGGCTGGACAGCAGCGGATCGGTCATCAATGTGTGGATCACCGGCGCCGGGTCGGCCAGACCGGTGGTTTCGATCACCACGCGGGTGAATTCGGGCACCTCGCCCTTGACCCGCTTCAGGAACAAATCGCGCAGCGCCGTCACCATGTCGCCGCGCACGGTGCAGCACAGGCAGCCCGATTGCAGCAGGACGATGTCTTCCGCCACGTGCTGGACCAGCAGATGGTCCAGGCCGATCTCGCCGAATTCGTTGATCAGCACGGCGGTTTGCGACAAATCCGGCTGAGCCAGCAGATGGTTCAACAAGGTGGTCTTGCCGCTGCCCAGGAAGCCGGTCAGCACGGTGACGGGAAGGGTATCGCTCATTTTTTGTACAGTTCCTCTGGGCTGATCTGCACTTTCTCCACCTCGACCAGACCCTCGGGGCGGGCGGCGGTGTAGAAACAGGTGCGGCGGCCGGTGTGGCAGGCGACGCCGTCCTGGTCCACCTTCAGCAAGATGGTGTCGCCGTCGCAATCGATGAGCAATTCCTTCAGCCGCTGCTGCTGGCCTGAAGTCTCGCCCTTGCGCCACAGCCCCTTGCGCGAGCGTGACCAGTAGCACACCCGCCCCGTCGCCAGGGTCTCGGCCACGGAGTCGCGGTTCATCCACGCCATCATCAGCACCTCGCCGGTGTCGAATTGCTGGGCGATGGCGGGAACCAGACCGTCCTCGTTGAATTTCAGGGCGGCGAGGGCGGCGGTGGGGTCGGACATGGTTTGCTCCAGGATCAATGCTGGCCCGGTATAGATTATTTCGCCGCCAGACACGATGCCAACCCGTCGGCAAGCCGGGTCATCAGGGTGAAATACTGCTCGGGTCCAGGTGGGATGTCGGCACCCTGGGGGTCCAGCACGCCCACGCGGGCGCCAGCGGAATCCGCCAGGGTTTGCAGGATGGGTGCGGGGAATTGCGGCTCGCGGAAGACGCAAGCAGCGCCGGTGGCCTTCAGGTGGTCGCGCAACGCGGCAAGGCGCTTGGCCGAGGGCGGACGGTCGGGGTCCACGGTGATGGAACCGGCGCTGGTCAGGCCGTAGCGCTTTTCCACATAGTGATAGGCGTCGTGGAACACCACGAAGGGCATGCCCGCCACCGGGGCCAGCTTGGCCTTTATTTGGGCGTCCAGGGCCTCCAGCCGAGCCACCGTGGCGGTGGCGTTGGCGTGGTAGGTGTCGCCATGGGCGGGGTCGATCTCGGCCAGCCGGTCGGCCACGGCGGTGACCAGCAGGCGGGCATTGGCGGGGTCCAGCCACAGATGGCCGTCTATGGCGTGTTGGTGGTCGTGGCTTTCTTCATCGCCATGCCCGGGTTCCCACACGCCGCCCTTGCGGGTGGGCAGGGTGACGGCGCCGGGCAGGTCGGCCAGGGCGATGATGTCGGCTTTGCTGCCTTTCAGCGGTTTCGCCAGGAAGGTCTCATAGGCCTCATCCACCAGCACCACCATGCGGGCGGATTGCAGGGCGCGGGCGTCGGACGGCTTCAGCGCATAGGTATGTTCCGATTGGGCGCCGGTGACCAACAGACCGGGTTCGCCCACGCCCTGCATGACCGACGCCACCAGGGAATGCAGCGGCTGGATGGAGGCGATCACCTTCGGGGCCTCGGCATAGGCAGGTGAGGCGAGGATGGTTAGCGCCCATATCCCACTCCTAAACACGGCCCAACGCTTCCACATGAAAACTCTCCGTGTCATGATGCGCTGATGGTTGGAATGTTATAATGTAACGCTTAGGCTAGCACCAATGACTTTTCCCGTCCCCGATCACGACCACGGTCCCTGCATTGCTCATGCGCTGGAAGCCGCCGAGGCCGAGTGTAAGCGCCGTGGCGCGCGGCTGACCGAGATTCGCCGCCGGGTGCTGGAGCTGGTCTGGCAAAGCCATGCCCCGGTGGGCGCCTATGCCTTGCTGGAATCTTTGGGGCGCGAGGGCTTTTGCGCCGCGCCGCCCACGGTCTATCGCGCCCTGGACTTCCTGTTGGCCCACGGCCTGATCCACCGCATTGAGCGGCTGAACGCCTTCATGGGCTGTTCCCGTCCCGGCGTGCCCCATGCCGGTCAGTTCCTGCTGTGCACCGGCTGCGGCGGCGCCGCCGAACTGAACGACCCCGCCATCGATTCCGCCATGACTGCCGCCGCCTCGCGCCTGGGCTTCACCCTGACCGGCCAGACGGTGGAGGCCGATGGCCTGTGTTCCGCCTGCCGTCATAAGGACCCCGTGTCGTGAGCACGTTGCTGGCGGTTGACCGCGTCTCGCTGACATTGTCCGGCCATGCCGTGCTGAGCGATGTGTCGCTGGCGGTGGAACCGGGCCGCATCGTCACCATCGTCGGTCCCAACGGTGCCGGTAAATCCACCCTGGTGAAGGTCGCCTTGGGTCTGCTCGCCCCCGATGCGGGGAAGGTGCGCCGCGCCCCCGGCCTGCTTGTGGGCTATGTGCCGCAGCGCCTGACCGTGGAGCCGGCCTTGCCGTTATCCGTGCGCCGCTTCCTTGCCATGGCGGCACCCAAGGCCGATTTGGCCGCCATGAATACCGCCCTGGCACGGGTGGGCGCCGGCCATGTGCTGGCCCAGCAGGTGCCCGAACTGTCCGGCGGCGAGTTGCAGCGGGTCATGCTGGCCCGCGCTTTGTTGCGCCGCCCCCATCTGCTGGTGCTGGACGAGCCGGTGGGCGGCGTGGATATGGCCGGCCAAGCGGAGCTGTATGATTTGATCGCCAATTTGGCCCATGCCGACGGCAGCGGCGTGTTGATGGTCAGCCATGATCTGCACGTGGTCATGGCCGCCACCGACGAAGTGGTGTGCCTCAA
This sequence comes from Rhodospirillales bacterium, assembly GCA_014380005.1. Taxonomy (GTDB): domain Bacteria; phylum Pseudomonadota; class Alphaproteobacteria; order Rhodospirillales; family Magnetospirillaceae; genus Magnetospirillum. The sequence goes on along the minus strand of JACMKT010000177.1, from coordinate 798 downwards.
CCGCCATGTGTGCTGCGCCGGTCACCCCGAGGCGGTCAGCCGTCACCCGGAATATCTGGCGCTGTTCGGCCCCAAGGTGGCCGCCAGCCTTGCGGTCTATACCCATGTGCACGACCACGCCCATCTGCCCGATGGCACGGTTGGTGAAATTCCCCACCAACATGGACCAGATTGCCGCCATGGATGAGTTTCTCGCCCGCGCTTTGGCCGGTGGGCTGGGCCTTGCCTTGGTGGCTGGTCCCTTCGGCTGTTTCGTGGTATGGCGCCGCATGGCCTATTTCGGCGACACCCTGGCCCATGCCGCGCTGTTGGGCGTGGTGCTGGGCGTGGCACTGAATGTGGACTTCACCATTGGCATCGCATTGCTGTCTTTGGTGGTGGCCCTGTTGCTGGGGTTCATGCAGCGCCAGCGGCACTTGGCCTCGGACACTTTGCTGGGCATTATCTCCCACGGGGCGCTGGCGACCGGGTTGGTGGCGCTGGCGCTGATGCAGGATGCGCGGGTCAACCTCATGGGTTGGCTGCTGGGCGACATCCTGGCCATCGGCTGGACCGACGTGGCCGTGCTGTGGGGCGGCGGCGCCGTGCTGCTGGTGGCGTTGGCGCTGGTATGGCCCACCCTGGTCGCCATGATCGTGGATGAGGATCTGGCGGCGGTGGAGGGCCACGCCGTCGCCCGCGCCCGCATGGTGCTGATGGTGCTGGTGGCCTTGGTGGTCGCCGCTGCCATGAAGGTGGTTGGCATCCTGCTGGTCACCGCGCTGCTGGTCATCCCCGCCGCCACCGCCCGCAAATTCG